>JASMKV010000406.1 GCA_030749035.1 Myxococcota bacterium
TGTTGGGTGGGCTTGCTTGCCAAACAAAATCAAAAGCCGAAACAGCTCGTTGGCTGGATCGTTTAGTTAATAATGATTCTTACAGAGAGCGCATTGGGCACTTGGGCCTGAGAAAGGTTCTTTCGGAACATACCTATAAAGAACGAATGAATTTTATACTTCAACAAATGGGGATGGATAAATTTGTTCAGCAGAGTAATCCTATGATTAGTGTTGTTTGCTCGACCAACCGGCCACATCGTATTGGGAATGTTCTCGATAATTATCAGCGGCAATCTTACGAGAATAAGGAGCTTCTGGTAATCTTGAATGAAGACAGCATGAGCGTAGAAGGTGTTAAAAAACTTATTGCCGATCGAGGCATAGATAACGCAAGGGTTTTCCAGCTTCCCAGCGAAAGATCTCTCGGCGAATGTTTAAATTTAGCGATTGATAAATCAGAGGGTGAGTTCTGGACGAAAATCGATGACGATAACTATTACGCTGAAAACTTTTTATCGGATTTGATGTTGGCCTTTGATTATACTGATGCTGCAATTGTTGGTAAGTGCGCATATTATTGTTACTTGTCAGGAAGTAAGACTTTAGCCATTCGTTTTTTTGGGGAGGAGAATAAATACGTTAACTTTCTCTCCGGCTCCGCAATGATCTGTAAAAGAGAGGTTTTTGATAAGGTTCGCTTTCCGGAACAATCAATTAGCGAAGATACGATTTTTCTTAAGGATTGTATCAAAAATAACTTTAAGCTTTATTCTGCAGATAAGTATAACTACGTTTGTATGCGGAACCCAAATCTTGACGAGCATACCTGGAAGATTGACGAAGATGAGTACCTGCGCAAATGTAAAGTTATTTCCTATACAGATGATTATAAAACTCCGGTGACAATCTAGTTTAGATCATGAAACGAAAAATTTTAATCATCTTAGGAACGCGCCCCGAAGCAATTAAATTCGCTCCTCTTATAAAAACTTTAAGACACGAAGAGCAAAGTTTCGATGTTGCCGTATGCAATACGGGACAGCATTTAGAGATGACAAACCAGGTACTGGAATATTTTTCAATTGTCCCTGATTATAGTTTGAATGTTATGCGGCAAGGGCAAACGCTGACAAGTTTGTCTCAAATGCTTCTTGGCGCTCTTGATAAGGTTATTGATGACTTTGGCCCCGATCTGATTTTTGTTCAAGGAGATACCACGACAACCTTTATTGGTGCCCTGGCGGGTTTTTATAAACAAGTCAAGATTGCCCATTTGGAGGCGGGACTGCGCAGCAATGATCGATTTTCTCCTTTTCCTGAAGAAGTCAATAGAACTTTGACCGGACACATTGCGGATTTTCATTTTGCTGTGACAAAGCGCAACGAACTTGCCCTGCATAATGAAAATATAAATAATGGTATTTATGTTGTAGGCAATACAGGTATAGACACCCTACATTTATGTTTGGATAAGGTGCGTTCAGAAGAAGAGCTCTATACAAAACGGTATTCATTTATTGAGCCCGACAAACGAATGATATTAATGACGGGGCACAGACGTGAAAGTTTTGGTCAGCCGTTTGTTGATATTTTTAATGCTATTGGTCATATCGAAGATACATTTAAAGATACCCAATTCATTTACCCTGTGCACTTAAATCCTAATGTTAGAGCAAAAGCTTTTGAAATGCTTGAGGGCAAAGAGCGCATACACCTCCTTGAACCTGTAGATTACCCCGATATGTTGTGGTTGATGTCTAAATCATATTTTATCGTTACAGATTCAGGGGGCATACAGGAAGAGGCACCTTCACTTGGTAAACCACTTATCGTAACTCGAGATGTGACAGAGCGTGTTGAGGGAGTGGACTGTGGAACAGCATTGCTTGCAGGAACTGAGAGGAACAAGCTTGAAGAGCTTATGACTTCGTTGCTAACAAATAATGAGCTTTACAATAAAATGTCTGTTGCAGAAAACCCGTATGGCGACGGGAGCACATCGCAGCGCATAGCCTCTATCCTCAAGGAGAATCTCTTTTAAGTTTTTGTCACTTGGGCCACATGTTTATTTTGCTTTTGCCCAGGGATAAAACATTTAAAAGAGCGCACCGGCTTCGACTAATTTTTTAAGCGCTTTAGCGCCGGCTTTTGAGCGGTGAAAAATGGCGTATAGGGTTAAAGTTTGCCCTTTAGCGGAGTAAGAAATAGTCGGAGACGCCTCCTTAATGCCTATTTTATGTGTGGTCCAGCCCTGAAGCGGTGTTGTTTGACCCCTGGATATTTCCAAATTTAGATTACGGGCTCCTCCTACATGAAGATACATATTATTTCCCGAACTAGATTTTGCTTTAATAAAATTTCTGTCATTTATTTGTTTAACCGATGTGGTGGGTTCAAAATGAAGGTAGCAGGTTACAATCTCGTTTTCAGTCTCCAGAAAATCGACTTTGTCGGCCACGACAAGCCCTCCCTGTTTGGGGGCAATAACATGCCGTATGTGTCGACGAGTTGATGACCCGTCTGTATTTGTTTCAAAAATAAAATGTTTTCCAGATGAGTCATTGCGAATATGAAGCAATCGAGAGTCACCATCTATTTGGCCTTTATTGGCTGGTAAGCAGACATTGTGGGCAAAGCTGGACCGGAAATAATGATATTCAGGTGCCGGACCGTACGCAAACGGCCCGCCGGAATCGATTACCCAGTTTGCTTTCTCGATGGAGTAGGTAAAAGAGAGGGCGTCGTAGTGTCCATGGGAGTGTACTTGTTTGCTGAAATCAAGAAATACGCTCTCTTCTTGCCCGTTGCTTTCGGGTGTCTTAACAAAGATGTAGCCCGTATCCTCAAAAATCATTAAGTCACCGCTTCCCTTGACGATGTCAAAAGAAGGGGAATTCAAATAAGGTTTGCTTTGTTTCATCTTTTTAAGTGCGGTTCTTAAGGCATTTGTCTCACCCGTATCTCCAAGCCTAATTGTTGAGCCGTCTTTATTGATAAACAATTCTAACGTTTGTATGAGTTTTGTTAGCTTTGTTGATAGGACCCCTCTTAAATACTTGGTAAAGTAATCGGATTCTGGAATGGATAAATAGAGTAGGTCAAAAATCTGAATAAGGAGCCAATGATAGTTCGTAGATTGTTCGATGGAAAATCCATCGGCTGTTGTTAATAGGTCGACGAGCTCAAGTAAACGATTTTTACTCTTCCGATAAAAGTTTGTATGCTGGGGAAACAGGCTGTTCATCCCACTAAACAAGAAAAGGGCCCTGGCATGAAAAAAACTGTGATTGTGCACAGAAAAGGCAGCATTGTTAAGTAAACCGTCCAGGTAGATTGCGTGTTGTATGGAGCTTGAAAGAAGAAAGTAGAAAAATTCCGAGTCACTGTATAAATCTTCTCTAAAGTCATTGGCCATCAGCGCAGAAAAGAATTCAAGCCTCCTGGCTGCTGTATGATCGTCCCAAGAACGCTGTCCTCTGTTGCATGGGCGAAAGTTGTTCTTGATCCACGAAATTATATAACTGCGCATTTTTGCGCGATCTGCTTTAAGATATGGGGTGAGCCAGTTTAGAGAATGAAAATTTGACATCCATATCTCTGAGCTGAAGGGATTTATAGTCCAATCTATATTATCAGGTGAGGGTAGCGTAAGGCTGGGAAAAAACCGAAATTTTAATAGACTTTTGGTTATGAGTTGTTCTTCAGCGTTATTTTCAAAGTCCAGTGCTGGGATATAAGTGGATCTAACATTGGTGACCGATTGATTCATAAAGTTTTGCAGGAACTCATCTTTTTTCTCTTTTTGATTTTTTTCAAGGCCTTGGTTGGAAAAAAATGCGAAAACGTATTCCTTTGCAAAAGTTTCGTCAATCAGGTCAGGCTTGCAGGATGCATCTAACCTAAAGCACTGCACGCAATCCCTCTGAGAATCACACTCTTCTCCAGGCTCCATAATCCCATTGCCACAACGCTCGATGGTCTTGCAGTCCGCGGAGCAGCCATCCCCAGACTTTTGATTGCCATCATCGCATGCTTCCCGGGCGGATGTTATCGCATCTCCACAAGAATCACTATGGGGAAGAACAACTGCTTGTGGCCCAAGCAGTATAGGTTGTTGATTTGCCCAGCCCTGAAAGGTGAGTAATAAACTGTCAGTTTTATCTGGTGCAACAAAATCGATATGCTGAATCCCGCCGTAGTCGCTATATTTTATGTATTTATAGTAACCGACTTTGTTGGAATGGCTATAACTCAGGTTTTCGAGTGGCAATAAAGCTCCAGTTTTATCCTTAAACTTAAAACGAACAAGAGAGCCCCTCTCGCCATCTTTTGGCACCCCACGTACAAGAAAAAATAAACGGTACATTTGATTACCGCGTACAGGCAGAGTCGAGCTTATCTTATCTGTCTTGGTGCGAAGCTCTTTTCCGGAGTTAAATGCGCACCCTTGTGCAGGAACAGATGACATCTTGTCGCACTTCTCTAAAAATGCTATTTTATATTTATTAGTGGTCAGTTCAGTCTTTTGTTGCAGCTCAAAATCATTTTTATGTGGAATATAAAGATGTCTTTCAAAAGGTTCGCCTTCAAGCTGGAGTACGACGGGCTTAAAAGCTCTCGGCCTGGAGGCATCACTTAAAAAAATTGAAGGAAGCTTATTCCGGTGTTGATGGTTCAAAGAGTCTATAAGCCAAAAAGGCTTAGAGTCTTTTAAGTTAGTGTGCCCGTTTGCCTTCAAGGATAGAGTTTGGTATTTTTCATCCTCTTTTAAATTGTAAACAGATTTATTTGAAGAAAAGTCATGAGTGGTGATTCTTGGGACACCGTATTTTTTGAAATTGATTTTTGAAAAAACGATTGGATGCTTTTGCTTCCATGGAAGAAAGGTGAGCTTTATCTGGTCGCTCTTTTTGGGGTTCAGAAAGCCGAAGCGAAGAATTCCACTTAAAGTTTCGGGCGAATTGCTTGTAAGGTAAGGATGCCCAACATATTTAAAATGTCGATATTTGATTCCGGAGCTAAACCCCCTTATATTTTGAGGGTTTAGCAAAGCACCATTTGAAAATAAATCTGCTTTGATAAGGGCAAGAGCATTGCTTTTGACCTTTTCATTTTCATGCACCCGATAACTTATCGTGACTTCATACCAGCTATCCTCGTCAAGGTCTTGGTTAAACACGCAGGTTTGCCCTGTTGTGATGCTAAATCTTTCTGAACAGATGTTACTCTTTTTGATTTTGCTCTCTACCTGGTGTGGATCCAACAAGAACAATAAAAATCAAAAAAACCAGCACGAATTAATGAAAGAATATATTGATCTG
>JASMKV010000407.1 GCA_030749035.1 Myxococcota bacterium
GGAGCCGAGTGAGGAAACTGGCGTCCGACTGCTGGGCAAGAATTTAAGCGCTCTGCCTTCTCTTTCGCAGGAAGCCCAGAGCTTTTTGGCCAAAGGCTTTGAGTCCAGGAGTTCGGAGCCGTCATCCTTAGCAGAGATGCAAGCCAAGGCGCCGGCGCTGATTGCTGAGTTTGAAATCCATCAAAAAGAGGCCATGCGTGTGGTCGACCATTTTGAAAGTATGGGCATCGAAGGTCAACCTTCGTTGGCGCGCAGCCTGCAAAGTCGTTTGGAGATGCCATCGTTGAGTTTGCGCCTCGTGGCAATGGAAATTCAGTCGGAAAAATCTCATCCCGAGCCCAACACCGAACGCCTGGAGGATTTACGTGCCTTGCGTCAATATGTTCAGGCCAAGCGCCTTGAAAGCGAATCGACTGCCGCTTTACTTTTACTCGAGAGTCCACAGGGTTTGGCGCAGCTGCGTCAGTTTGAGGAGCAGGCGCAAGCGTTAACCGATGAGTACGGGGTTGCATACAAGAGTCTCGAGCCGCAGCTGACGCGTATTAAAACAGATTTAGGGGCGTTGCTACAAAACGCACCGCAAAGTGCCCAGGAGTTGCAGACTTTTGAGAAAAGCTATCTGGCACTCTGCGCCAAAGCGGCGCCCATAGAAGAAAAATTGGCCAAGCATGTTCAGGCACAGGCTGATGTCAAAGTTGCCATCGATACGACCCTAGCAACCTATGAGCAGCATATAGCGCAGGGCTCGCCAATGGGTAAGGCCTTAAAAGAAAGTGGCGTGGTTGAATTACTTAAAGCGCAGCAGAACGTTATCAACGAAACATTTAAAGCGTCTTTAGATGAATTGGTGCAATTGCGCGAAAGTCAGGTTCAGGTCGAAGCGGTCGGTGGAGAACTTGTTCTGCGTCAGCATATCAGGCCGACGCTGAATGTCGCATTAGAGCGTGCCGGCTTAAGCACAGTCCAGGAAGGCGACCATCGGGCTTTTCAAACCCAGGTTGATGCACTCAGAAAAAAACTTGGTGTTCATAAGGAGCGCTTAGAAAATACATCCGCAGGTCAGCAGGCTGGCGTATTGTTGCAGGAGATAGAGACGCAGGACCAGGTGCGCGCCTATTTGCAACGTTTTGGCAAGAGCAGCCAGGATGATTTAGGACCTTTAGGCCAGGCCGGTAATGTCGATGCTTTAACGGCCGAACTTAGCGCCAAGGGCCTCAAGATTGAAGCGCCATCTGAGGGCATGAGTAGGAGCCAGGCGCTTTTAAGTGCAGCCAGGCGTTATGAAACCAGCGCTTTGCTTGAAGTCGCTGGCCTTGGACGTCCCAATTTGGCTGATGCCATGGCGGTTGAAAAAACGACCGAGGCCTTAGGCAAAGTTTTGGAGCTCACGCCAGAAGAGCAAGCGGCCCTTGAAACACTCGAGCCGATGCAACGTTTAGAGGCTTTGGTGGGTAAACTTTCAGCGCAATACGAAGGTGCGGCGCAGGTCGCCGCAAGCATTCTGGTTGGAAGGTTACATGTCCCCCCTGAAAAGCTGGACCGATCAGGCTTTCCAGTGGGCGCAGCCATCGTTGCGCAACTTAAGCGCCACGTTGAAGGCGGGCTGACACCACAAAACAAGACCCTCTTTCCAATCACGCCCTTGACACCGCAAGAAGCCCGTGAGCTCTGCGGCTTTCTAGAGCAGCCACCAGTTTTAAGTGCAGAGCCAAGTGCCTTTGTGGAAACAGTGCTGAGGAAAATGGAGGCGCTCAATCGCTTTTCGGCGCAGGATGTCAATGATCTCGAAAGCATTCTTTATCGCCATGGTAAAGGTAATCCCCTGAGCTTTGCTCAGGTCAAGCGCATGCTCAGCGATGTGAATCTGCCGGCAAGTGACCGCCAGAGCCTCGCACCTTTGGTGCAGCGAGGCGCAGCGGGTTTGGAACCCTCAGAACTCTTTAAGAGCCTGGATGTTGCGGGCAGCAGCGCCAAATACGTGCCACGAGGAAATTGGGATAATCGTTTTGTGAGTCTTAAGGATCTTGGGGCGATGCGCGGGTTGGTTTTTGCGAACGAAGCGTTGCCCGATAGCGCTTTACCTTTAGGGCTTTTGCGCGCCGACATGTTGATCAATGCCCGCAAGTTGGATCATCATTTAAGCCAGGATACAGAAGATTTTTACAGCGTGCGCAATGCGATTAAAGGTGCCTATGCGGATCCTTATACCAAGCAGGAGCGGCGACTTTTAAATGCCCTCTATCAGAAACAGCCGCATGCCAAAGGAAAATCACTGCACGCTTCGGTCGAGGACTCTTTTGCTTCGGGCTGGTTTGGTTCCCGCGAATTTGCCGCCAAACGTGGCGAACTTCTGAATTTGATTGACCGTCCAAGTGTTGAAGATTGGGCAAGTCGCTACGAGCCGGGACAACTCAATGCCAATGATACACCCTATGCGTTCGCTTCGCGTATCGCTGAATACTACGGTGTGGACCCAAAACGTCCCGACCAGATTGTCCAGGCATCACAAGCTTCGCGTTCAACAGGGGGGTCTTGTTTACTGTACGATGATGAAATCGCCGATGCCATTGAAGACTGGAACGATGATGGTCGTTCACCGCGGATTTCTAAAAATCAACCGAGCCTGGCGGACATCGAACGTCTCTACCGAAACGATTACTACGAACCCTCGTCTGCTCGACATAAAGAAAACTTCCGTCTTCTCAAGCGCAGTCATGACGAAACGCAACGTGCCTTGCAGCAATATTTTAAGGCCTCGGCGGCGAAGGATGAAAGAGCGGCGCAAAAACACTATGACCAGGCGGTCAAGTCCTACAGCGAACATTGGATTGTGGGTCGAACCTATTCCGCATCGCAGTCCGCCTATATGGACCAATATATCAGCAATCTCGAAGATGGAATGACGGTGGCCCGGTATACCCGGGATGGCGCGATTCTCATTGGCACCACCATCGCGACCGCTGGTGCCGGCACGGCAGTGGTCGGCGCTGGACTCTTTGCCCGAACCGGAATCGCTTTGAGTGCTGGTGTCGGTTTTGGCACCGCCACCTCTTTGGCCTCTCGTGGTGTCGAAGAAGCCGGCCATGCGATTAGCGGGCAGGGCGCATCCTGGAATCGTTTCGCCGAAGGTATGGGCAGTGACTTGAAAATGGTCGGACAGACCGCCGCTTTTACGGCGGTGCCCGTGGGCATCTATGGCAAGCTTGGTCAAATGGCCAGCGGTGGCTCGAATTTCGCGAAAGCCGCCGTACAAGGCGTTGTCGGTCAGCGGCTAACCGCCGCAGGCATGAATACGGCGCTGGATATGGGCAGCCACTACGTCAATCAGGTGTTCCATCCCGAATCGGCGCAGGCCAAAGACGGCTACAGCGCTAAGCGTGGCCTTTTTGTGGCCGGGGTTGGTGCGGTCTTTGGGACCACCAATTTTGGCTTGGCCTCTCGAGGCAGCAGAACCGCCCAAACCGCCGACTATGTGCTTGATGTGGTTTCAGTGGGCATTGAAGGCTATGGGGTCGAGGCGGTTGAAGGACGTGCCGGGCAATTTGACCCGCAAGCAGCCCTTAATATTTTAGCGGTACGCTTGGCAACCCGACAAAAAGCGGTCCGGGATGTGGGTGGAAGTCCAGGTGCGAAAAAGACTTCGGTAGAAAGCACGCCGGTGCGTGATGTTGTTCCACCAGCGGCACGTAAAAATGGTTGGAGCGATGCGGTGCTCGATTTAGCGGTCGCCAAAGGCTACGCCATCGATATGGGTGGGCGACCACCGGCGGATTTGGTTTTTAAAGCGATTGAGAATGAGGCCCGTTTGGATGGGGGACTCAAAACCAAAGCAGAGCCGGCGGTAGAATCATCGAAGGTCTTTTCTACAGAATCTGTCGATGCGGAGATCAGCGCGCTTGTGGCGTTACGTGGGCAGCGCAAAAACACGCAAGGCAAATTAAACGACTTGAGCAAAGATGCTTTGGCCGGATCTGTGAGCGAAGCGCAGGTCAAAAGTCAACTGGATGCATTGCGCACGACCTTGCGGGCTGAGGAAAGTTCGACGCTTCGTCTCGAAAAAGATTTGCGTCAGATTGAAGTGCTGGCCAAAGATGAAAACCAGCGCACCAGTGTCGCAGAGTACAAGCGCAATCTGACGGCAACCGACAAACAGGCGGCCGCGCAGCTCACTGCTTTTCGTGAATTTTACGATGCGGGCCAGTCTGCCTTTGCCCAGCGACTTACGGGCCAAGGGGTTTTAGATGCGGATGTCGCAGGCGTCTCGCCGCGGGTGGCCATGGCCATCCAGCACCGCATGCAGAGCAAGCACAGCTCGGTGGATATGCAAGGGGCGGCGAATGTGGAGCATCTCTCTACGGTCCTTGATGGGAATCTAAGAAGCGAAGCACAAAGGCTGGGCCGCTCTTTAAAACAAAGCGAAGTCGACCAAATTGCTCTTGAAACCGTATTGACCGATGCGGTGGGTAAAGGCCGTTCGCCCAAAGACTTAGCGGATATGCCGATTGCACCGCTCAAAGATGCGCAAGGCAACATTCTTCGCACCGGTGGCGAGTTTTGGGAAAGCGCCTACAAGCATCAACTCGATCAGGCCTATAAGGATCCTAATACCTTTGCCGGCATCAAAGATACGGATCAGGCTGTGGTCAAACAAACCATCGATGCCTTGGCCAAAGACACAGGTGGTCTGATGCCTTTTGAATTGCAGCCACGGCTGAAGGAAATGGTCAAAGCAGGTAAACTTAGCGAAACGCAAAGCGCGAAAGTCGCCGAGATTTGGGGCAAGACTTTTCTGGCTGAACCCTTTCAGGCGGGAACCTTGTTACATGGGGTGCCGGATTATCAAGGAGTACGGGAAACGGTTCTCCTGGCTGGCGGCGATGAAGGGGCGGCGATGCGCGCTTACGAGGCAACACTTGGTCACCATATGGCCGGCTTTGTCGCCCATGGTTTTGCCAAGGCTGGTGTCGAACCGAATTTTAAAGCACTGGGTAAGGATTCTGGGGGCCCTTTAACGACAGCGATGGCAAAGCAGTTGCATGACTTTTATAAGAGTTCGATTGACTTGGCTGGCAAATGGCGGCCCATCATTGAAAATGCCAAACCCGCACTCACCAAAGCCCAGCGCGCCGAATATTTTAAGGATGCGCAGCAGGTGCGGACCCACATTGAGACGATGCCTGAGCATG
>JASMKV010000408.1 GCA_030749035.1 Myxococcota bacterium
TCGCCTTGCTCCACCTGACCAAAGTCAATCACGCCACTGTGGTTGGTGGTGGTATCGCCGTAGGATATGTCCAATTGGCAACCGGGTGTCGGGGTGTCCTCTTCTGAATCACATTGCCCTATGGGTTCATCACAGTTGTCACTGCAACAGTCAGTAGGATAGAGTTCTCCATCACAGCAAGTGAGGGTTTGTGTGCAGATTAAAGTTTCGTCGTCGTCGCATGTGCGTCCTGTGGTGATGCTGGTCACGTCTGCCTGAGTAACCTCTGCGCTTATGGCAATAGGCTCAATAAAGAAGTTGTTGATGTTAATGCGCAGATGGGCACTATCCTTGCCCATATGATGTTGGGGCGTGTAGGAAATAACCACATCGAGGGAATCACCGCTTTTAATTTCCGTAAATTTGTTGTTGTTGACAGAGGCAACGTTTGAGTTTGTTAATGCAATGCCACCCACATAGGCGCGCACGCTAAAGGGATTGCTCTCGGGTGGTGTGCCCGGTGGCAAGAGCAGATAGACATTCTCAACTTCGCAAGGGCCGCTGCCCATATTGCTAAAGGAGACATTTTTTGTTGCGCTTGTTTTCACTTTTGCTTCAAGGTGAATCGATTTGGGGCCGGAGAGCAAGCATTCAGGGGCACCCGATGGTTTGTCTGGATAAGACGAAATAGACGTGCCGTAAAGCGAACCCTGGATGTGTTGATCGATGTTGGCGAGTTCAGAACCATCGCCGCAAGCAAAAAGTAGGGCTGTGATGCATAGTGGGCCCATGTGTCGAAAGAAAGATTTCATGTCTTTTACTCCAAATCGGGCGGGGGTGTTGTTTGTAAAAGCAAATATCATGCCTAATTTGGAGTTTGCGGTTTTTTTAAAAATAGTCTGATATTTTAAGCTGTTGGTGAATACGGTTCGACGGGTTTCAAATCTTGAGGTGGGGGATTTGGGCCTGTGCGGGATAAAACAGAATTTTTTTGAGGTGTGTCAATTGATCGCTGATGCTTCAAGAACGCTTAAAATGGCGGGGTGGACGGGACTCGAACCCGCGGCCTCCGGCGTGACAGGCCGGCGTTATAACCAGCTTAACTACCACCCCTTACCATTTAAGTGTCGCGCTCGTGAGAGTGCGAGAAGGCTTCTTTAGCAAAGCAAAAGGCTTAGGGTCAAGAGAAGAAAATAGAGTTATGAAGAGGTTTCGTCGTCTGGAGCAGGCACCGATCGAAGTGCGTGCCCATCATCGATTTCATGCTCAGTGTATTCGGCGGTGATCCATTCGTAGGTCTGCATATGCTTGAGCGCTTCTTCCCGGCGCCCGGTCTCATCAAGGAGGGTGGCCAGATGAAAGTGCGCTTCAGAAAAATGTGCATCGCGAAAGAGGGCCTGACGATAGGCCTTTTCTGCCTCAATCACATTGCCCTGATCGTGATAGGTGACCGCCAGGTTAAAATGGGCGACCGCCAAAGAA
>JASMKV010000409.1 GCA_030749035.1 Myxococcota bacterium
TAATTTCCTGCGCGACCCTGGTTTTGCCTTTGGCTTTTTTGTCTATGCCACGCTCATGTATCTTTTTGCCTCGATATTTACGGGTTTGACCTATGCGTCTTTAAAGTACACGATTCCGGAAATTGCATCGTGTCTTATTCCAGCCCTTGCCAACATAAGCGCGCTCATTAAGATTGCCCCAGCGTCGTTGGGCTCTTTGGATGCGGCCTTTATTTATGTCGGGCAGACTTTTGGTTTAGGTGTCTCGGAGGGCGTTGTGGTCGCGGCTTTAACACGTGTGGTGCATATGGTTTGGTTTTTACCCTTGGGGGCCGTGTACAGCTATGTTCTTGGTCAAGATATGCGGCGTGGCGAAAGTGCCAACCCAGACTTAAGTTGAGCGCAGAGGCGCAGGCATCGCTCTGGAGGCGGGTATCGCATCGCTGTCCCGGCTCAGATAATCCTGGGCAAATTCGTCTTTAATGCGCCCACTTTGTGGGTCGAGCATCCAGCTCAAAAGATGGCGTCGGGGGATCTTCACGGCTTCAACTTTGGCGTAGGTGCCAAAAACCATATCCCAATAAGGCGTGGTCACACCGTGGTTCATCGACGGATCTTGGAAATGATGGTGATAATGGTGCAGCCGTTGCCTGCGGCCCCAGGGACCTTTGGGCGCATGGGTATGCAGTCGGCGGTGGTACATCTCATAGGCCAAATAGGTCAAACCAAAACCCAAAGGCAGAAAGACGGCGCCCGATATGGGCAGGATAAAACTCAACGTCGTGCAGAGGACGACGAGTGTCGGTAGAGCAAGGGCAAGCTTGTGCCAGGTTGGGGCAAAATGATGGGCCGTTTTATGATGCCTGGTGTGCTCACGGGTCATGGGACCAGAGCGTCCACGACCATGAAATTGAAAACGATGAATAAGATATTCACTTAAAGTCCAACCAAGGGCGCCGATAATCAAGAAAAGTAAGGATTCGATAAACATGGATTCTATGCCAATTTGTTTTGTCTCAAGGAAATTATCCTAAAGCTCTGTTGATGTGGTTAGGGGCTGCGCCCCAGCTTAAAAAGAGTGAGTGTACCGAGTGTGCAAAGAGTGCTTCGGGTTCAAAAAGTTCATC
>JASMKV010000410.1 GCA_030749035.1 Myxococcota bacterium
GTCGGGAAAATCGAATGCGAACTAGTTTTTTGTCTCCACAATCCATTCACAGTAACCCCCATCGTATTCATCACGATCTACTCTGGGCGTACGGCGATTCATAAGCGTTCCTACGGTGGTTGGGTAGACGTCGTTGCCGATTTTACTCTGCCGGACACACATATCGACATAACTAAAGCGCCTTAGGTACTCAACCAGACCCGAGCTCTGTGCATTGATATAATAGCGGTTGAGAAAATCGGTCATGGCCAGAACATAGTTGTTCTCAAGTAGAATGTTTTCCCAGGCATCGAAGTTTGGCGTGTCCGTATTGGGGATGGTGCTTTCAACAACAAAGACTTCTGGGCGGACGAGAGTAAAATCAAAGCTTTCGATGACTTGTTTCTCCCAACCTTCTACATCGACGTTGACAAAATGGACTTGCTCTTGCGGGTGTTCTTGCAAAACTTTTTTTAAAGTGATGACCGGGACTTTTCGTTCAACGAAGACAAGCCCGGTTTCCTTTTTAATGCTTTCCAGATTCTCTCCATCAAAGGTGCTGTAGCCACATCCTGTACCGCAGTCGTAAAAACTCAGAGAGCCTGCTTCATTGGAGATACCAATGTTTAAGAAGAGGTCATCAGGCCGCTCTTGTTTATACATCTCAACATAGGAAGGCATCGGGTCGATATTGATGCCGCGCCAACCCCGTTGATAGAATTTGTGGGTGAGGCTCATTTCTTTCGGTTCCGCAGCACCAACGTCGATATAGGTGCCTTTGTCGACATCGGCAAAAACAAAATCAAGAATATAATCTTCGTAATATTGGCTATAATATCCGGCACCTTCAAATTTGGAGCGGGGACACTCTATGCCAGAGCGGGCTTGTTCAGTAGGCTTCTGTGTTGTTTGTTCTTGTTGCTGCTCCGCGGCCAGTTCGGCTTCAATTTTTTGCATTTGTGCACGCACATCTTTTTGCACATAAAAAAGTAGAGCGCAGACAATAAAGAAAACGCCGAGGGTGAGTGAGTTTTTGTGCTTTGATGATGGTTTATTTTCTTCTGTCACGGGTTGCCTCTGTGTTGCTCGTTTTGTCGCAGGCAAATCTCTACTCTATGTGTTTTCGCTTCGCAAGGGGTTTGGACTTTGTTTGAGCGACAGCCCAAAGAGCCATCATGTGCGTCTGAGAGTTTGAAGATTAAGGAAAAAGCGCAGTGACTGCTGCCGTATTGGGTACGCTTAAGACCTTTTTCACATAGTCTTCATAGAACTGGTGACCGAGAGGCAGTTGGCTGGCAATCTCTGCAGATGTACCAATGCTGAACTCGCCGTTACCACTCATGCCTTCTTCCTTTTTTCCGGCGGTGACAAAATAATCCCATTCCGCTAGAATCAGCCAGTAGACATATTCGGTGGCCAGGGTTTTTTGATAGCCTTCGGTATCGCCCTTAAGCTCATCGTAGCTGGATATATCGTAGATACCACTGTCGATGGCTTCTTGCATGGCGAGGGATAAAGGCGATGATGATTTGGTGTAGTCCCAAATATCCGGGTAAGCCAGATAAAGACCTAGAGCGGTGATCGTGTGCAGTAAATGTTCGAGCACTTCGCCAATCTGTTCGGCACCGCCTTCGTTCATTTCCCATATATAGTCGGTGGCGTTGTGCTCGTAAGGGCTTGCGGGGCGTTCATCGATGGAGTCGGGGTAATTTTCCGGACCGACCAAGCCAACGAGTTGAAAAACGTGCTTGTCTTTGCAGGTCGTAAGATAAGTTGAACGCATGCTGGAGTCGATATCCGCACCCTCGGCAAACATGGCTTCGTAGGCTTTACCTACATTGTTGAGAAAGGTTGTGCTTACCCCATCCCGGGCAAAGATGCGCAAATTATTCACATCGATATAGGTCGGAAAATGCTTCGAGCTGTCAGAGCCACAGGCAACGGTCATCAACAAGGAAATCATTAGAATGCGTTTCATGGGTGGGTTTCTCCTAAGGCTAATGCTGGGTTGTATGTGAGAAGAAGAGAGTGGGCAAGAGCGGGGTTTGATCTTCTTGCCGACATTGCTCTTAATCCAGCACCTCCAGAAAATCACCGACGCGAATTTTTCCTTGAGCCCGTTTTACGCGAAATACCGTACTCCCGACATAAATCGCTCATCCTTTCACCCCGGAACAATCGTCCCACAAAATCTAACCGTTGACTCATTTTGTTACTCTCTTTCCATGGCATGGTTCACCTCGCCATCCCATTAT
>JASMKV010000411.1 GCA_030749035.1 Myxococcota bacterium
TATCCGCGCCGCCTGCAGGCTCGACTGTTTCGGGCTGGCAGCCCATGAACATCCCAGCCAGCATCGCTGCGATCACCATTTTGTATGTGCGATTCATCTCTACCTCCTTTCCGTTCGGCGTCTGTTTTGAAGTCCCGCCAAGTGACTAGGGCATTCTAGTCACTGGCCATAGTGATCATAGCATATGTTGTTTACAACATGCGCTTTGTGGGTATTATGGATCGTTACACAGCGGTGGTAGCTCTCATGAATGCTTGAGTTACGGATAAACTGCCCATCCACATCGCCCATTTGATGCCAATGAAAAGGATATCGTCCCATTTTTTCCATTTGTCCGACACGAAAAAACTCAACCCCATCAATATAAGCCTTCCCCTGATGCATGACCATCATGTGGGCCCCGATTTGATTGGCCGTATGCTCGTCTTGCGCTGACATGAACACAATGTTTCGTGTCAGATTCGCGACATATGCTCTTTCGTCAAGAATATATGACTCATTGTCTTGCCAATCATCAAAGTGTTGAACATTTCCATAGTGATCATATTGTGCATCTTGGTCTAGGGTTATCGTTCTGTTTGGGTTGACTCGGCTGAGCCCAAACTTCTCTGAGCGATCTTGATAAAAACTCGTGGTGCTCACAACAATGTCGTCTTCGGCCGCCCAATCCACCTGAGCGGCAAGCGTGATAGCATTTTGACCTGCCTTTAATTGTGCATCGAGACGCGTATACTTGGACTTGTTGGTTTCGCCAAACATCGAAATGGTGCCGCCGTGCATGACCACCACCGCTTTACCGCCCATCATATGCGGTGCGTTTTGGACCATCTCTGAGAGCTCTCGGTTATTCTTCAGGATAAATTTCGCTTTACCGGTAAATCGATTGGTCTTCGTGCCACATGAAAACTTCGCCCCCGTACCCATGACCAAAATACCATCGGTCTGTACTTCGCCATGAAAGTCATCTGCGCAGCGCAGTGTGCCTAGAACCTTGATGAATCCCAGTTTGATATTTTGGTTAATGATGACGTCGTAATTGGTTGGCACCACGACATCTTCGAAGGAGCTTTGATTGAGCAATTGCGTTAAGCTCATGTGTACCCGCGGGCCATAAGGTCCAGTCGCCTGGCCAGCTGTATGGTGCGAATCCATTTGCGGGGATGGTGACGGTGCTGTGGGCAATGCTCTTTGCCCCGCCGTTTTTCTATAATCTTGACGTGTCTGCGGCGGTGTAGACGGCCTTGGAGCCGAACGCGCCGGTGTATTGCTCTGCGTATTTTGTGTTAAGCCGACTTTATCCAAATCGACTTCGAATTCACCACATCCGCCCAAGAGCAGCGCACAGACAGTGGGAATGCTGCATGCACGCAGCGCAAAACGTTCAAAGATTTTTGACAAAACGATAAACAACATGAGGGGCTCCTTTGACAATGCAACACCGCTCTGCACCTCTTTCAATAAGCGTGCCGGTTTTTTGCTCTGCCTTAGGTATGGCAATTTGGCTGTGATTTTAGGGCGTTAACAAAATGTCATGCAAACGCTTGGCATGCTCTTTGTGGTTTTGTCCCATGGGACCGGGCCTGCCAGGGTTTGCGCTGCGATTTGAGGTCGACCTATATAGGCGTGATTGTTCTGGTTAAGCATAAAAGCCCGAGGCCCGATGATTCGAGTGCTTAGAAAGAAAGCAGCATTTTTGGCGCATGGGACAAGGTACGTTGCCACACATGCCACGAGCGTCTCTTTTGACTTATTCCTAATTTTTTTAGGGACTTAAAAAGAAACAACAGATGGCACAAACCTTGAAGGGTATGCCGTACACAACACAGCCTTACAAGGAGATTGCCCATGTTAAAGAAAACCAATACATTCTTATGTCCTCTTGGGAGCGTTGCGCTTGCCGCGTGTGCACTTTTTATGCTTTCGGGATGCGGCAGCGAACAAGATCTGGCCTTTGATCATGTGGACCATGATGCGACAGGCATGCGCGAATCCGTTCTGAGTAACGTTCCCCCCCAAGGCTCCTGGGGAGGGCCCGGTGATACAGTGTGGAAGGTCAATGGTTCGACCACCTCGAGCTGCGAAAACAATCCACTCTTAACTTTCTTCCCCCAGCTTTGTGACTTTATGGGCGAGTGTATGACCAATGTACGGATCTGGGGATCTGTAGGCGAGGCCATCGCAAACATGCAGATGAGCATTCTCGAAGCCGCTGTCTCTGAATCGGCAAATATGCTGACTTATGCGCTAAGTTATGGCCATCTAGGCTATCCCAAGAACACCTGCGTGGTGAATGCCGCACCAGGCAACCTCATGTATACAAATTCTCCTCCCATCACGCCCGTTTTGTGCATGGCGATAAATTGGACAGGCTCAGGCATTAACTATGCAGACATGCAGGCAGATGTGTGCTCGACGGAAGCCTTATATCAGGCGGTTGTCAATCCTTAGACGCAAAGACGAAGGCATTTTGTCCCATGGGATCCCAGTGCGCCAAGCGTCATTGTTGATCGCTAAGAGCGCGATAATGCGCCATTGTTTTTCTGGCATCCCAATTGCTCTATGTGCGTCTGTTGTCACTCAACATCATGACGTCAAAGGAAAACATCATGCTCAACGTGCAAACAAGATCTGTGCCGGCATGTCAAAACAATCCAGACGGTATCGCCTGTAGTGCGTGGATAGATGTGGTGGGCCCTTTAAGCAAAGCCATGGGGCCCGAGGATATCTGGGCGTTCTTTAGGCAGCATGTCTTGCCCTAAAGCCTAAAGACATCAATTTGTTTTAAAAAAAAGAGGGTAAGAAAAGCACTTAGTTAGGAGTGCAGCACTCGTATTTCTCGTTATCAAAAGAAATCTTTCGTATAACACCAGCAGGGCATTCCTCTATAGCGCATGGACTAGAACAAAGCCCGCTGCCGAGGCAAACCCAGCAACAGGTTTCCTAGTCACTTTAAGTAGTGTTGGCGTGGGCTCTTATAAAACCATGACAATGGATGGCTATCAAACCGCGGCTCTTGTTGTACATGAAGACAGCAGCGTTCAATTTGGTATAAGTGGAATATTTTTGGGTGAAGATATAGACACCACTCTTTTTCAAAACAACAGCAATGGAATGGGATTTAATCTTGAAATATATGGCCCCAGAATTGATTTTTTTGCGAAATATCGGCTTGGGTCCATGGGTTCGACGGTATGTGGCCTTATTCCAGGCACAGTCCATGAAAACGGATCTTGTTGGGCAACCATGGACAATCTTTGGTTTGGTGGATGTTCGGGAGTGGACATAGAAGACATGGGAAAATTTCAACTTGGTTTTGCGATTCAACCTGAATTCGATGGCGGAGAATTCACCGGAGTCAATGTCACATTCCCAACAGATCCATTTCTGGATTGCTTTTATTTTAATTTTAATAATCCAACGATGAATCCGGTGAGTTGGTTTGTAGAAGCGATTGAAGGCATCGTAAGTCAAGCAGGGAATATTTATTGGGATGTCGCATTTCCTGATTTTTTAAATACTGCATTTGGTGGTTATTATGGTAACCGCTCGACGCAACACAACGGCAATGTCGTTGAGGCGCTGGAGACTACAGATGTGGAGTTTCTTTTCGCACTCTATATGGAATATATGGGTTGGATAGATGATTTAGGCGATTACAATGATTTTTATAATGCGCTATTACCGCCCTGCGACAATTTAGGCGACCTTAATGGTGATGGCGGGTGGGATGTGCTTGATATGACAAGCCTCGTGAATTGTGTTTTAGGACAAAACTGTACTGACATTGTTAACGGTTGCGCCGGCGATCTTAATGGTGATGGGGGTTATAATGTGCTCGATATTACAACCCTCGCGAATTGCGTGCTGGCAGGCAATTGTGGTGGATAAGACATCAGGTCTGCTTCTCCTAGATGCCTTTGTTGGTCTTGGCGCGCCAAACAAGCATCCTTTCTGCTGAAGACAAGAATATCCTCTCCCGGATTAGGTTTTATTGTTCGATCTTTTCGGCATAATACATTTTATTGGTGCCGACAAAATCATCTCCATCAGGTGTGATGGTGAGTTCTAAGAAAACCATTTGTTTGCCATCCCGGGTCATTGAGAATTCTCCGACTCCGCCAGAGATCCCTTCTGGTTGCGGATGGGAGATGAATAATTCGGGTTCACTCCATTCAAATTCACCCAATCTCTCTGATTTGTAAATTTGCAGAGGAAAATTACTTGTTGTCGCGCCTCTTGAGGACGTAAAATACATGGTCTGGCAATCGTCTGTTAAAAATGGTTGGAGTTCCAGCTTTTCGGGAAGATTGATGGGCTCTGGAAGGAATGTTGTTTCCCCATCTTTAAATACGGCAATATCTGTATCGCCTGATTCATATTCAATATTGGCATAGAGTTCATCCATGGCATCGCAAAAATGTGGATTGCCTTCGATGAATCCGGTTCCCATATCCAAGATTTCTGTTCCATCATTGACCACGATACTGATTGGTCTTTCTTGGTAAGCTTCTCCTGAATCCAGAACAATAAATGTTCTGGCGTAATAAATATCGCCATCTTCTGAAATATAAGGTCCGGCCTCGGCATTGAAACCCTCTGAAGTAATGGGATGAACTTGCCGGCTTACAAAGGGACGTTCGCTGAAGTATATTTGCGGATCGATACCGTTTCCGCCACCCCAGGTTGGCACATGGTAGAAGAGAACATATCGGCCATCCCTGGTGATGTACGTTGAATCTTCTGCCCCATCATCATCGACGGGTAACTTGACAGGTGTGGACCATCCTGCTTCTTCGATGCTGGCGCGTCCATCTTCTTCTCCACTGACGGGACTTGAATCCACATCATCTAAAACAGTGAAGGGATGTTCATAGGGCTCTTCTTGTTTGCTACAACCGAAACTTAAGAGCGTTCCGGCCAAAACAATAAAAGAACAAAGGGTTGTTATGTTGCGAAGATTTTTTTTCATCTCAACTTCTCTTTTCTTGTGCTGCCACGTGGGCACAAAGCATACGCTCGATTTTTTTTATATCAACTTTCCTAGACCAATACCTGTGGGGAGAACCCAATGCAGCCAACGTGCCAAAAAGGGGAGGGTGTCTTTTCTGTTAAAGCACTGCTTTTGCATAGCTTTTGATTTCGATGTGTTTTGATAGAAAGACCATCGCGCTGTGACATGGCTTTGTCCCATGGGCACATTGTGCAACCCGAGACATAGGTTACATTTTAGACCGGGGACATAGGTGACACTTTTTGGTTTTTGTTTCTGTTTATTTTCAACTGATTCTTCTTACGCTTTCATAAATTTCCATGTTTTCTTGCTGATGTAGCCCAGATCGAGTTCCATGAAGGTCACGAGCCAGTTGTCATCATATTCTCGCAGTCCCACATATTCACCATCAAGCGCCTCGCCCAAATAGATTAACCGTTTGCTGCATGGAGCCGTGATTTTACCGCAGGACGACACCCGCTTGCTGCAATCGTGCAGGGGATAATCCAGAGGTTCCAGTACTTCTGGTATACACCTCTTTGATGGCTCGTACACTTCTGCCGGGTATTTCATCTGCAGCCCTTCATGGGGTCGCGCCTGGTTAAACTCCTTGCGAAAGTAGTCAAAGTGCTCCTGTTGTTGCAGGAGGTTCGGTTTAGCTGGGCGGGTCGTTTCCGCCTTGAGTGTGCGATGCATGCGCTCATGTCGACCATTTTGTTCAGGATGCCCCGGGTCTATACGCTCAAGACGGATACCCAACCTCATCCACCAAACAGAAAGCTTGCTGAGCCCTGCCAAACCCGTCGACGCAAACGGGGAACCGTTGTCCATCCGAATCGCGTCTGGTACTCCATATTCGGCAAAAACAACCCTGAATGACTCTCGCACCCCACATCCCTTCGTGTTTTCAAGCCCTTCACACGCAAGCAGAAAACGACTGAAATGGTCTGTCACGGTCAGGGGGTAGCAGTAACGCTTGTTGCGTAAACGAAACTGCCCCTTGAAATCTACGGCCCATAGCTGATTTGGTTTGCTGCTCTCGCGCAGACGCGTGTTCGCTGGACTTGGAGAAGCCCGTCGACGACGCTTACGTGGCTTCACCAAATTCTCGCGTTTCAAAATTTCGCCAATCGTGCTTGTCGCCGGAATGTCCACCCCCGAAGAGTGACGCTTCTCCATTTCGCATTTAAGCTTGCGTGGACCCCAGGTAGGATGCCTTTCCCGCCATGCAACCACCAATTCCACCATCTCCGGCGGTGTCGCAAATGGGCTACGGTGCGGGCGCCGCGAAAGGTCACCAAACTCCCAATCATCTGGATCTGAATTCAAGAATCGCTCCTTGAACTTATAGCCCGTTTTACGCGAAATACCGTACTCCCGACATAAATCGCTCATCCTTTCACCCCGGAACAATCGTCCCACAAAATCTAACCGTTGACTCATTTTGTTACTCTCTTTCCATGGCATGGTTCACCTCGCCATCCCATTAT
>JASMKV010000412.1 GCA_030749035.1 Myxococcota bacterium
TGTTTCAGGCTTCGACTCGATGGCGGCTTTCGGGGCCGGAACATAGACCACCATCCCCACTTCGGCCTTATTAAAATCCTCGATATGCTGATTCAGCTTCACAAAAGCTTTCCAGCTTAAGCCATGGGTTTTGGCCACTGCGCCTAAAGTTTCACCCTTCTTGACCCGATATTCGACAACATCGGATGAATCCGCAGAAGGCGGCGTGTCCTGTGCGAACACGGAAAGGGAGGAAAAGAAAAAAACAATGAGAATCAACAAATTACGCATTAAAAACGCTCCATCCTGCCAGATTTAAACTCTCCACGGTACCTTCTAGCACTCTCTCGAGCCAGCACCAACACAAAATTCTCCCGGAAACTGCTTGATGAATCGAGAAAAAGATGGTTGAGCACATGTGCGAACAAGCGTCGATATAGGATAAAAGCAATGCAAACGAACACGCCCCCACAGCCAGTACACAGAGGCCCATTTTACCGCTGGGTTGCCCTGGTCTTGCGTTTTCGTTTTTTGAGCATTCTCGGCATCGCGCTCATCAGCGCCCTGGCCATCTACAACATCGCCACCAAGATGCGGCTCGACAACAGCCTTGAAACCTTCACCACCGAAGGGTCTAACGCCAAAAAAGTCCTTGATGAATTTCGTTCAGAATTTGGCCGTGACAGTGTTTTTCTCGTTCTTGTTGAGGGTGACGTTTTTAGTGAAGCCTTTTTACTCAAACTCAAAAGTATGCACGAGGCCTTGAGCGAGATGCAGGTTGAGTTGCTTGAAACAGAAAATCTCGAGTCTGACGTTCAAGACACGAACGCAGGCTTTGATGAACTCGATGACGATAACGGCTGGGGCGACGAAGGTGGCGGCACGATTGTTGACGAAATCATTTCTCTTGTGAATTTCCGACAAACCTTGTCCTCAGAAGAAGGCATCAGCGTCGGTGAGCTCATGGACCCGTGGCCGACCACACAAGAGCTCCCCAAGTTTCGCCAGCGCGCGCTTGCCGACAAACAAATCGTCAATAAATTTGTCGACATCGACGGCAGGCACACCGCCATCATGGTAAGAACACAGGTCCTTAAGGGTAAGGACAAAATCCTGGCATACGATGCGGTTCGAAGCATCACCAAAAGCTATCAAGGTGACGATTTTAGAATAGGACTCGGTGGCCTCTCGGCCCTCAACACCTCTTTAAATCGGGTTATGCTTGAAGACATGCGTACACTCATTATTTTATCCTGGTTTTGCATGGCCGCCATCATGGCATTCCTCTTTCGCCATATCCTGGGGATTGTCGGCCCCGTGAGCATTGTGCTGCTCTCGGCTTTATGGACAGCAGGCGCTATGGCGGCCTTGGGCCTACCGATGACCATGATGAGCAATATGCTCCCAGCATTCCTCATCAGTGTTGGTGTCGGAGATTCGGTGCACCTGCAATCACTCTATCGGGATTTACGGCGCGATGGTTTTAAAAACCATCAGGCTATTCTGCAAGCCGCCGCACTGACCGGCAAGCCTATCTTTTTCACCACGCTGACGACCATGGTGGGGCTACTCTCATTTCGCTTTGCCAGTGTCGTACCCATCCAGGAAATGGGTCTCGCCGGTGCGATTGGCGTGTTCGCCGCTTTTGTTCTCACCCTCACCCTTCTACCTATCTTTTTGAGCCTAAACAAAAGTCTCTTCGGTATGAAAACGACAACGAAAAATGATTTTATTCAGAAGCTGGTCGTGGGGGCCAATGTTTTGTCTGCAGGAACAAAAACACGCCGCAACACAGTCTTAATTGTCACACTTTTACTCTGCGGCATCTCTATCTTCGGTGCGAATAGAATCAGGGTATGGCATAACCCCATGTCTTGGCTGCCGCCGGGCAATGAGCTCAAAGAAACTTTTGAAAAGATAGACAAGCATTTAACCGGGACATCAAACATCCAAATACTTATCGAATCCAGCAGTCCTGAAGGCATGAAGGATATCGAGATCATCAAAGGCCTTGAGAAACTCGAAGAGCATGCCTACGCCTATGTCGATGCTGGGACTGAACGCCGTATCGTTAAAGATGTCACGAGCTTGTTGACCATTTTACGTGAAACAAATCGCGCACTGCATGCGGGCGATGAAGCGTTCTTCAGCATCCCTCAGACACAACGCGGCATCTCTGACACCCTCTTTCTCTTTGAAAACGCTGGTCCTGATCAATTGTATCGCATGGTCACCAACGATTTTCAAAAATCGCAAATGACACTTCGACTCGAATGGCTTGAAGCGACATCGTACGTGCCTTTTTCTCTTTATATCGAAGATGGCATTAAAAAATTCTTGCCGCCACAAGCCAGCGTCAAATTAACCGGTGGCGCCTACCTGCTGATCAATGCTGTATCGAATCTTATTTTTGACTTGCTCAAAAGCTTTGGCGCCGCCCTCGCGTTCATCACCGTCATCATGATCTTGCTCATGGGCAATCTTAAGCTTGGTCTCATTTCGATGGTGCCCAATCTCCTGCCGATACTTTTTATTGTCGGGCTCATGGGCTTAACCAACATTCCCATCGACATGGCCAATATTCTTCTGGCCTCTATCGCCATCGGCTTGGCCGTCGACGACACGATCCATTTCCTCTATCACTACAAAATCAACTTTCGCGCATCCGGTGATGTGAACGACGCTATCCTGCAAAGCCTGAATCAATCGGGACGAGCCATTATCGCCACGAGCCTCATTTTAACCGCCGGCTTTGCCGTCTACCTTGCATCGAGCATGTATCATTTACAACGCTTTGGCGCGCTGATCGCGCTCACCATTTTCTTTGCCGTCTCGATTGATCTTGTCGTCGGTCCTGCTCTATTAAGAACTTTCTATAAAGACCGAGCAAAAGAGCTTCCGGAAGTGAGGTCAAAGGCAGCATGAAAAAAATCCACCGCTTTACAATGGCTTTGGCCCTACCCGTACTTATTCTTTCCACGACAATAAAAGCCGGGGCGACATCTGCCCCTCTCGATGCACTCGGCATCATGAAAGCAGTCGATAACCGCAAAACGGAACACAGCAACAGAGCTGATCTCAATATGACAATTATCGATAAGAAGGGGCGTGAACGCACACGCACGCTATTGAGCCAATCGATAAAGTTTGCAGAGGGCACGAAAATGCTGATGATGTTTTCCGCTCCAGCCGATGTCCGCAACACAGGGCTGCTCTCGGTGGACTACGACAGCAGCGATAAAGACGATGACCAGTGGCTCTATTTGCCCAGCCTTGGTAAATCGACAAGAATCGCCTCCAGCAACAAATCCGGTGCCTTCATGGGTTCAGATTTTTCCTATGCCGATATGACACAAAACGACATTGCTGATTATGACTATCAAATCCTCGAAGAAAACATCAAAGTCGATGGCGAAGACTGTTGGCTGATTGAATCCCGACCGAAAAAAGAAAAGCTGATCAAGGAAACCGGCTATATCAAAACGCACTCCTGGATAAGCAAAAACAAGTTCATGCCCTTGCAAGTCAAGGCATGGGTCAAAAAAGGTCGAAAACTCAAATACCTCAAGTTTAGCGACATCAAGAAACACGACGACATCTGGATAGCCCATAAGCTGACCGCCAAAACGGTACGTGGTAAAAGCGTATTGTCCACCACCGTCCTGCTCTTCGACAATCTCGTCATCAATGCCCAAGATGTTAGCGATGCGGATTTCACGCAGCGCCGTCTGGAAAAAGGCATCTAAGTGCGCCTCCCCTTTATCCTGGGTTTCATGTTCTGTTTTTTCGCCCAGGTGACGTTCGCTTTCGCTCAGGCTCCTGTTGCAAATGACGAAAGCACTATGGCTGAAGATGATTGGGGAGAGGAAGACGACGGCGTTGGCTTCGATGAGGTCGATCTGACGCCAAAACAAAACATCGAAACACGAGACTATCACGCCAGCGGCATCTACCGCATCAACACCGGGCTCTGGACTGAACGGCCCACAAAAGACTCTTTAGCGCGTGCACGCCAGGCCTTTGATTTAACGGTCGAAAAGAAAACCCGATCCTATCGGCTTGTTCTCGCTGGCCATGTTGAATACGATGCGGCTTATCTTTATCAAAACGATGCCTTTGACCAACCAACCCTTAACGCTTACGAATTTTTAGCCCATTTTAGAGAGGCTTATGGGCAATGGTCCTTGGGAAACTGGGACATCACCCTTGGCCGACAAAAGATTGTCTGGGGTGAAGGCATGGCCGTATCCCATCTTGAAGTCGTCTCACCGCGGGACATCCGTGAACCGGGCCTTGCAGATCTGGAAGACCTGCGCTTGCCCACCACCGCAAGTCGTCTTGGTTACTTTCGTGGCATGCATCGCTTTGAAGCGGTCATCGTGCATGAACCTTTCTTTGGTTATCGCACTCCACCTATGGGCCCCTACAGCCCAATGCCTGAAGTTCTCGCTGATCTCCAAATGCCACTTCCTATGGGTGGCAGTGTGAGTGCTCTCGAAGCCTTGGGCCAGACACAGCTTGGCTACAGCCGCCGACCCAAGAAATGGGCCTACAACAAACAACAATTTCTTGGTCGCTGGCTCTACAACGGCGAAGGTCTTGACTTTGGACTCTACGCGGCCAGCATCCTCGACCGCGACGGCATCTTTTCATTAAATGATCTGAATGCGGATACCCTTGTTGTCAAAGTCCCTCTGAAACATTTACGCTACGAGCTCGTTGGCGTCTCTGCCGCCAGTGCCTACGGCTCTTGGCTCTTTAAATCTGAAGTCGTTGGCACTCTCAATAAAGCTTATAACACTATGGTGCAGAGCGCCGAAGGGCCACTCATAGAGATGCAGCGCGAAAATGCCTTTAATCTCATGTTGGGTGTAGGCTACAGCGGCATCAATCAAACCACCATCGACTTGGAATATGGGCAAAGTTGGCTGCAAAAAAATATCGACAACATTGTTTATCCGGTCGACATTCCGGCACTGGCCTTGCGTATTTCAAGAACCTTCTTCCGCGAGGACCTGCGCGTCAATCTGGCCTTAAGCGCCCTTGGCTTCGAACTCGAGCAAGGCTGGCTTGGGCGTTTTGACCTCAGCTACACTCTTGATGACGGTATTAAAGTTGGCTTAGGCTACATCACCTATCAGCCGGGCACAAAAGAGCGTTCACCCTTTGAGGGCTTAAGCACCCACGACCAAGCCTATGGAACTTTTCGTTGGGACTTTAACCTATAAGCTTAACACACCTAATCAAGGGTATAGACGTGCACACCCTGCTCTTTTCCTTTTAAACTTAAATCACCTATTTCCTTAAATGCCGGTAATTCTTCTGCGCCTTCTTTTTGCGCAGCTTGAATCGTCGCTTCAGAAATGAGGACCTCTACACCAAGTTCTTTTGTTGAAGACTCCAGACGGCTGGCCGCGTTGACAACATCGCCAAGCACCGTATAGCTCATGCGATCCTGCGCCCCCATATTACCCGCAACAACATCACCAAAATGCACCCCCACCCCCTGGCGCAACGGTTGGAGGCCATGCTCTTCGCGCACCTTATTATGCTCCACTAAAGCTTCCCGCATACCATGCGCAGCCCGTATCGCCGCGGCCGCATCATTATCACCCTGCTCTGGCGCGCCAAAAACAGCCATGATGGCATCGCCAATAAATTTATCCACCACCCCACCTTGTTGATGAATGACTTCAATCATCACTTCCATATAGGCGTTGAGTTCTCGCACCAATGCTTTGGGTTCATGGGTTTCAGAATAGGTTGTAAAACCACGTAGATCGGAAAAAAGGATGGCCACCGGACAACGCTTCCCACCAAGCTTTAACTCTCCGGTTTTCAAAAGTTCATCGGCCAAAGGCGCAGACAGGAATGTCCCCATGCGCGCATGGGCGCGCTCGAAATGCTGCGCGCTTTTGGCACCTTCAAAAACCAAATGCTTTGTGCGAACGAGCACCAAGGCCGCAATCAACACTCCCGCCAAATACAGACAAGCGACCAAAATCATTTCCGTCACATCGTATGCAATACGGGCCTGATTCAAATACAGATCGAGACTTAAGAAAATGACATTCCCCAATGCGCTCACAAGCAAAGCCACCAGGAAAGCTGCTCTAGAAAGCCTCAGCGCCGCCGCCACCAGGACGAGAACAATAATGCAACCCTCCGGCATAAAAAAGAACCCCCGATAGCTCTCCACCGGCCATACAATCCAAGGCCCTAACGCCCCATAGGTAACGACGAAATCCAGGATCACTGAAAGCCTTCGGCTCCACCATCCACCTGCGCTTTTTCTAAGTTCCCTGAGGGAATAAAACGAAACAAGGACCCCCATCCACAAGAATGCCTGCATGGTCAGTGCCCCACTATCACCACTTAAACAACGCGGAAGACTGCGCTCAGGCACAAGAAAAAGCAGACGCGCTGAAAACATCACACAGAGCGCCACACGCACCCAGGCTACGGCCCTTTCCGAACGATAACTTTCGCTGATTAAGAACTCCGAAAGCACTTCATCCAGGCTGCGTTCATGTCGACTCGCTGAAGAGTTCTCTTTTTCCATCGTTGTGTTTGTTTTCAAGACCAAGCCTCATCAAGTAAGCTGATCTTAATCTCTATGAGGTCACTATTGCAAGAGCGGTTTGTACCGGCCAAAGATTTCTTGCCGGCCCTACGCGACCAGCTTTAAAACTAAAGTGAGCCTTTGAGCCAGCGTAGAAGTCGACCGATCTGATGATAAAAAGCTGTCCGACTCTTCGCATCTTTAACCAAAGGCGCATCGGTCAAATACGGCACGTACATCGAGTGGCGCAAACTGGCACGCCCGGTTTTCGCAGAACACTCAACCCGATGCCAAAGTCGCCCATCATGCACGGTAAGATCTCCGGCCTTGGTTCTTACCATAATCTCATTCGGGTCGGCTTTATGAGAAAGGAAATAGAGTTTCGCAAAACACATTTTCAAAAAACCCTGATTGTGCGTCCCCGGAATCAAACGCAAGCCACCATCTTCGGGCCCGATATCATTATAATGCAGGCCAACATTCAGCATGCGCTTGGGCATTCGCAAAAGAAAAAGGTCCCGCAAGCCATCTGTATGCCAACCAAGCCGTTTATAGATAGAGCCGGGTACATTCATGAAGCGATTGAGTACAACCCCATCGCGCTCATCAGAACCCACACGCGTATTCTTGCCAATAAGATTTTTAACCGCGTCAAAACGTTTATCGTGAACAATCTTATCGACGGTTGGGGAAAACTTTGAAAGAAAGTTGAAGCGTTGCACAAAAGGCTGACCATCCTCATCCTTGCCCCAAAAGATAGGCACACCATTATTCATTTTTCGACCTTCGGCAATCCACTTTTCCTGAACCGCATCAAGATCACGTAAAACCGCCGACACCTCCTCAGCAGAAATCGCTTGTTCAAAGATCAGAAAACCATGCTTGTCTAAAAAAGCATGCTGCTCTGGCGTAATTTCCGGCCCCAAAGTAAAGCGTGTATTCAGCGGCAAATCCGTCGCAGCTTCCTCTGCGGAAGTGTTTGTCTCTACTGGAATATTCATGATTGTATCGGCCATAGGCTACCACCTTTATGCGTGTTACAAAAGTGGCTTGGGCAGGGGGACAAGCTATCTAGCTTATCGAGTCCTAAAAGCAAATGTTGCGTCTAGCGAAAAAGCCCCGCCGTGCTGCCGCTTTAAAGGACAAAACCTGAGCGATCTCAGGAAGTTTAAGACAAGGAGGGATTTGCCCTTGCGCCCATCTCCGTTTCCTGTAAAAAAACGGCGGCAAATCAACATGCCGGCCATATGGCCCTTAAGATATAAAGATGAGGAAGTAACAATGAGTATTTTAGTAGGCAAAAAAGCCCCTGATTTTACCACCCAAGCGGTTCTTGCGAACGGTGAAATCGTCGATGATTACAACTTGAGCAGCACCATGAAAGGTAAATATGGGGTGGTTTTCTTTTACCCCCTGGACTTCACCTTTGTTTGTCCTTCAGAAATTCTCGCCATGGATCACCGCGCCGACAAGCTTAAAGAATTGGGCGTTGAAATCATTGGGCTCTCCATTGATTCACACTTCACCCATAACGCCTGGCGTAACACCGCCACCAAAGATGGCGGCTTAGGTGCCCTTAAATTCACCCTCGCCGCGGACATGGATCACAGCATTGGCCAAGCCTATGGCATTCAATCTGACGGTGGTGATTCTTACTATCCTGCCGGTGTTGCCATGCGTGCCACCTTTGTTCTCGACCAAAACGGCATCGTTCGCCATCAAGTGGTCAACGATGAGCCTTTGGGTCGTAACATGGACGAGGTTGTGCGTATTGTTGAAGCGCTGCAATTTTTCGAAAACAACGGCCAGGTTTGTCCTGCCGGTTGGCAAAATGGGGATGCGGGCATGACCAACACACCTGAAGGTGTGGCCAGCTACCTCGCGGAGCATGCAGACAAGCTTTAAAATTTATTCTTTTTAGAACATTGAAGCCTCCAAAGGTTGAATTAGTGCGCTCCGCACTTGAAGTGATTGAGTTGTCGCGCTGCTTTTTTGGTTAGACCGAGGCGGACGACGACGGTGGGGTTGGGTCCCATCTAGGAGGACAACAAAGGGATGGCCAAAAAGGGCCAGCGAGAAATGATCAGGTCAAGTGCGGAGCGCACTAAGCTTTGGGGGCTTTTTTTATGAACCGAGACTAAAGACCAAGCCGACTTCAATGCGGTCGAGTTTCTTAAAATCGTGAGAGCCGGCACCCAAGCTCAATTTCACTGCCGAGTCATTTTTGCCTTTAAAGCTATACTCGCTTTTTAACCCATAAAGAGGGTCCGAATTTCCATCAAACTCCGCACTCGCATTCAAACGAAGTTGACCATTTAAAATCTGACGTCGACAGGAAAAACCAATTTCTCTTAACGCCCCATCGTCGAGTTCCACCATGAAACTTTCATGCCCCGTGTCCAGAATCCCGCGCCACAGCACATTGCCGTTGTTTATACTGGCCTGAGCGCCAATCCGTCCATGCTCAGTCAAAACGCTGCCGGAAAGGTTAAAGCTCTTGTCTTCACCATTGCGCACAAAACCACCACGCAGAAAACAACGGTTGCCCGCAAAGGACGCCTGGCCTTCATAGCCATTGGTCCCATCCGCATTTTTCAAGAGAGCCCCCTGGAAGTGCGTATAAACACCCAAATCCTTATTGTACTGACCGGCACCAAAACGGGCCTTGATGTTGCCATCCACATCTTCATAACCAAAAGTCATGCGGTCATAGCTGCCGGAGAACTTGTGACTATTGCTCAATGCATCTGAATCAAGACGCATGTGAAAGCGATTTTTGTAGACATTAATCGATGAGGACAAGAATTCACCGTTGCGATGCCGCGCATACAAACCACCACCGTCAGAGCCCTTGTTGAGATTAAAACCAAAGCTGCCCTCTTCGAGGTCGGCGTTTTCGGAGTGAGAGGCGACGGTTTCTAAATGCATACCGTTTTTAAGGTCCATGCCGCCGCTGAAATTGACCGACGAGCCGGTATCGTAACCCGTGCCCTCGCCTGACCAACCACCGGCCGAGTCTGTATCGTCACGATATTCTAAGGAGGCATGGCTGTTGTTGTCGGTGCGTGCATAAAGTTTGGCGCTGGTGATTTTCTTATCTTTTAAAAGATTGGCACTGCCTTGTGCACCGATGACCGTTTCCCCGTCATCGCTGACGTTCTCCACACCAAAAGACAGAGGAAAAGCGCCACCAAAGGCTCCCCAGTAGAGTAAGGTGCCGACCAACGCATCAAGGTCGTTCGGCGCCAGACCAAAGAGATTGGCGACTTTTTCAACAATAACATCGTAAACTTCCGGCACCGCTTTCGCCGCAATCTCATAGGTCAAACGCTGACGTTCGGTAGGCGTCAAACTGTCAAAGGCGATTTGAAATTCTTCTTCGGTTTTCATGCTTGCCAAATACTTCATCGTTGAAGCTTCACGCACAGAGCGCGTATCCATGGCATCCACACTGCTCGCCAGAGGCTCTGCCCCCTCTACAAGAACCGGAATGCTGGATGCGGCGCCAAGGGACAACTCACCGCTGCCTTTTAAGCGTAATAGATAAGAGCCATCATCTTGTCGTTCAGCCTTAATGTTTTGCCCGTTAAAGACTACTGAGTTTACCGGAAAACCCACGTCTAATTTAAGGGTCCACGCTTCATCCGGTCCGGTGACTTCACCTTGAAATCCTTTGCGCTGCACGTCTTCATCCATGACGAAAGCCAAATCCACCTCAGTGGAGGCCTCGAAGCGTAAATCCTTCACCTCTAAGAGCTTACCGTGAAAAAGTGATGCGGATGCTGGAGGGTCACCGGCTGTACCCGTAATCAGGGCGCCTACACCTTGAAAACGCACATCCTCATAAACAGTCTCTTCACCTTTTTGTGAACGTAAAATCCAATCCTCGCCACTGCCATCATCCGACACCAGCGCCGCACCGACCTCTTGTCCTTCGTGCAAAAGTCGGCGTGTATCCAAGGGCTGACCCGACTCTGGCGCAATAATCGTAAAAAAGGAAGTGCGCTTGCCAACCGAGGACCGCTCTAAAATCTCATGTCGTCGTTCTTTGCCATGGCCGGAAGCATCGTGGCCTAAGGGATTGATCGACTCAATCGCATGGTCGGCCACAGGAATAAAATTAAGCAAAGTGCCATCTTCCAACTCAAAGCCGCCAGGTACCGCGCGTCCTGCACCATGAAACTGAAAACTGGATTCACGTTGTGCATCGCTGATCGACCAATCCACCATCAACGCATAGTGACCATCGCGAACCCAAGCGACTTTACGCGTCTGCGTGGTATCTTCTATCCTGTTCGTCACCCCGGACATGGCCAATCCATCGGCGCTAAACGAACCTTCCATAGGCTCCTGTCCTTCTTCGTTAAAAGGACCGCCGAAATCATTCTGTGGCGCATTCGATGCGGGTGCGAGCGAGCCTTCGCTATAAGCATTATCGTAAACACCGCCAGGCACGTAGGAGACGGTTTGCGAACCATTGACGTTTCCAACCGCAATCAAAAATGTGCCGCGATTGGCTTTCTCGTGACCGTGGGCCATATGGCTTTCACCCACAAGCGCCAAGCGCCAACGCTTGCGGCCTGGAATGTTGGTGTCGCTGTTAAAAAGGGCGATCCCACCATCTTCGTAGAAGAAGTTATTTTGTCCAAGTTCGGCGGCGGTTGCCGGCACAATCTCATTAAGTGGATCGGCAAAGAAAATCGCTTCCCCTTGCGCATCCGGCGAAAGCCCGGAGAGATCACCGAAGGTGCGTTTAATCAATGGGGCTTCAGGGTTCGCTTTGGAGAGAAGCAAAGGCAAATAGGTACGGTTCGAGGCAATACCATCATCGTAAGACTGGATCCCCACGCCCTCGTGATAAAATCGACACATATACTGCAGATAGGCACGCAGGCGCGGTTCACGAAAAAGATGCGAGGCCTGATCTGCATCCAAGGCCTGACGCAGAAACGAAAAGACCGCTTGATTCATATAGGCCGCATAGACACCACCCTCTTCATTCACCCCATCTTCGCCAAGATGATTCATGCCCAATGACAAACCGTAAAAAGCGGTGTTCATCCAGGTTTTGACTTCTTCCTGCAAGCTCGGCTCGTTCCACAGTGCCAGAGCGCACGTCCCTAAGCCGGCACCGTGCCTGGCCACATGGTTGTTGGGATAACGATAGGGGGTCACTTCATTAAAGAGACGCGCCATCTGGACAATGCGCCGACGCCCGCGCTTGGCGTCGACATCACTTAAATGCGGTCTAAGTAAGGAGTAGGTCATGGCGTGCTTTTGCAGATAGCGGGTCGCTTCGACATAGTTGCCCCAGTTTTCCGTGGGGTTTTCCACCCGGGACATCAATTCCTCAAGAAAGGAGTTTTCATTCAGCGCCATCGGTTCGGAAATTGATTCCAGAGCGGCAAAGGCCAGGTCCCGATACTTTTCATCACCGGTCAAACGAAAGGCCACCGCCGCTTCAAAGCCTACACGCGAACGCTGGGATTCTTTCGTATAGTTCTTCACCTGCTCTACACTCTTGTTGTCGACCCGACTTAAAAGCTGGCGGAAAATTTCCGCATGGGGTCCACCGCCCTGCAAACCACCTTCAGGGATAGAGCCATCGGCGTTGAGTCCAAGCACCTCACGCAAGCGCGGCAGATCGGCATCGGGAACACCAAATTGAATGGGGCCACCTGGGCTAATGGGTTGCAAGTTGAGCATGGCAGAAAAATTATCCGCCAAAGCGCTCGAGCCGGAAGCATGGATGGTAATAGGGTTGGCCCAAATCGTTGTGGTCGAATTGCTGTGTTCGATAGGAATATTCAAAAGACGTCCGGAAGAAGCGTCGAAATTAAGAATCGAGTTTTTCTTGGTTGTGCTGGCGTTGGCCACGGAGAATTCATCCTTATGGATGGGTGCCAATTCCAGTTCAGCCATCAGGTCCCAGGAGTCCACCGGTGCCAGGACCAAATCCTCGGGCACAAGAAAGGTCTGCTCACCGCTTAAAATAGCCGGCGCATCCAGGCGTCGGGGACCGTTGAGCAAGCTTAAATCCGCATGGCTATATGGGCTGTAGGTGACGCTGCCATCTTCTGCGGTGACACGCAGTCGGGTAGAGGCCGTGAGTTCTTCTGCCGTACGAATCGTGTGGATCTTCCCATCGCTCCCTAAACCGGAGATGGGTAATTTCACCTTACGACAGGACAGTTCACCAATTTGGACTGCCTCACCCGCAAGGGGGGTATGAGGTGCAGCAATTCGCATGGTAGGGGTATTTGCAAGGCCCAAGCCAGTTTTGGTCTATATTTTTCCTTAAAAATCAGGTGCTTAAAAAGGAGCCCTTATCCGGAAAGTGGGGCCCAAAGGACCGATTCAGGCTTTTATGACAAATTCTGGGATCTTGATTACTCACCCGAGATATTTAGGGATTTTATCGTTCTAGACACGATGGAGCCAAGAATCGGAGTCGAACCGACGACCTACTGATTACGAATCAGTTGCTCTACCAACTGAGCTATCTTGGCAGTCCATCGTAAGACCGCCTCTAGCAAAGACTCTGCTGAAATGTAAAGACAGGAAGCGCCTTAATCGCTGCTCCCTAAAGAAATTCCACTGCCGCCAAGCTGCCATTCGGCATCATGGACAATGTTGGATTCTTCTTCACCACCACCAATAGCCTTGGCGGTGAGCAGCACGGAAGTGGTCGCCACAATGGCGCCGGTGCCCCATACCCAGCGTTTCATATACCATGGTCCAGGTGGATCAAGAAACTCGACCGTCGTGCTTAAGGCTCTATTTAAACGCGACTCCTTCCAAGTCCAGCTGGGTTTCTTTTCACGACGTGGCGCTTTGGCTTGCGCTGTTTTCTTCTTCGCTTTTTTAGCCTTCGTCGGCGGCAAGGGCGCTAAAGGCAAATCCACAAGTTCAAGAGACTCAGCACTTTTTTTCTTTTTCTTCGTTTTACCTGGTGGGGGCGGCAGGGGTGCCAAAGCCAGGCCCCCATCATTTCCAGGCATCGGAACAAGATCGAGCGAAGCATCAGACGGTGGTAAAGGCGCTAAAGCCAAGCCGCCATCGTCTCCTGGCAAGGCCACCAAGCCCAGATCTGCCACCACATCGTCACGGCCTTTGCGCAAACTCACATTGAGCTTGTAGGTTTTTCCCGGTCGACTGTCGATGGTCTTTTTGTAGGTCAGATGACGCCGGGCCCGAACCTCAATGCGCCGCCGCCCTACCGCCAATTCCCGGACCAGTGGTGTGCTGCCCACGCTTTTCCCATCAACAAAAACCTTGGCGCCACTCACATTGGCCTTGATGTTCAGTACCCCCGCAAAGGGCAACAAATTGACGGTGAGTTTAACCAAACGTCTGGCCTTCACCGCAACGCGTTCAGTCACCTCAAGATAACCAAGCTTCTTAATACGAATCGTATGCCAGCCCGGGCTTAAATCGATCACCGCAGGGGTTTTTCCCTTACGACGCCCATCCACCCAAATGGCCGCACCACTGAGTCCCGCATTGATGCTCACCCGCCCGGTTGAACGGGCTTGCGCCTCTTGGGGTAATCCCAGGAGCAAGATAAGGGGCAAAATATACAATCGGCCGTACATACTTAAAAAAGTCTAGCATAAAACGGCTTAAAGACTAACTTAAGGTTCGGGGCTTTCCTCAAAAAGTGTGTCTTCCCGCCAAACCTCGATGCCTCGAGACTCCACGCTCTTTATTTCCCTAATGAAATCAATGAAGTCTGGCCATTCGTTGGGGCTGATATGACGTTTTTTCAGGATCAAACGACGCGTATAATTGAGCGTTTGGTCGATTTTCTCATAGCCGGCAGCATATTCTGCAAACGTCCGCACTATCTTAACCAGAGGCCGTGGTTCCACCACAAAACCCAAAGGCAATTCCAAGGCCAAAGCGCTCTCTATCCAAAAAGGGCCAGGCAAATAGGCATCGTGCACATGCAGTGAGCGAAATGTTTGTGGCCATACGGGTCCCACCAATTCAATCGGGCGAAGACGAAATCGATCATAGCCCAGAGCCTCTATCTTGCCCTGTAAATCAGCCGCAAAGCCTAACGGTTCATCAATGCGCTCCAAATTGGCCAGAGAGGCTGCACTAAAATCGAACAAACTCTCCTCGGTTTGCACCCGTGATTTTACAAATGCATTTTGATCACGGGGTCTTTCTCTTTCGTTCCTAAAGATAGAACGCACCCCCTGCGCCCAAACCCCCCGAGCTTGCCCATTCATCCTGCCAGTCAATGCGCCGTCAACTTTTAAACGCATACTGTACTGCGTCGACAAACGATTTGAATTGGGATCATTGAGCTCCATATCGTGCCAGATTGGTCCTTCATCTTTGGCAATAAGCACGCGTCCAGGGGTTAGGCCTGCGGATAATTCAGCAAAACGACAGAGCCCACAGCTTGGCTCTAAAAACACATAAGTTTCCTCATTGGCCTCACAAAACAACCCTTCGCCATCGGTGTCCTCACGACAAATGGCCTCATCCCCATCACCTTGCGGCTCCATCGCCAGCAAAACCCGATCAAAAAAACTTAAAGAGACAAAATCTTCGGGCAGTGGAAAACTTTCTGCCGAAAGCGCCAGGGCAATATACGATTTTGCCCCACTGCCTTGTAGGCGCTTTTGCAGCAGCGCCGCCGCATCTCTGGAGCATGCCGGCTCCCCTGCCAAAAGTTTGCCCGCAGAACGTGGCTGCAAAACCCCTATCCCCGGTAGAATCGATCCCTTCAGTCCATCGCGTGTTTCTCGATAGCGCTCGATCACCCCGCCATGACCAATATCTCCACCCACCTGTTTAAACATCGACCTCAGAATCTTAAAAACATCTTGCCAAGTATTCATGCGAAACTTTCGCCCATCGGGTGTCACAAAACGCCGCAAGGAAAAAGCCAACCAGGGCGCCAAATGCGTTTTATCGGGCATGAAAGGTTCAGCAAAGACTGGCGCTAAATTCGTCTCCACAAAAATCGACTTGAGTAGGCCATCGTCTAACGTTTGACGCAAAGGACTCTTTTCCTGAACTTGTTTGCCTTGGCCATAGCGATAATCAAAACGTACATTCTTTGGCGTAATCACACTCAATTCAGAGCGCAATGTGGGCTTATCCGTGCCAAAACGCCAAACCGGCACCCACAAAGGATTCTCAAAAACACGTCGATAACGATAATCAATAATCCCCCCCACGCTTGCACGCGGGACATCAAAGACGATGGTATCCTTAGCCCTCGCAAGTCGATCGGGGTGATCCTGTCCTAACAATCGGATCGAGCCAGAGGACATTCGCGCCACATCCCCCAAAGCACTGACACTTTGCGCCTGAATATCTTCAATGCGTGAAAACTCATCGAGAGGTAAGCGAATTCGCGACTCATCCAACCCCGATTCCCGAAGGATTTTCAATCTGCGCCAGTGCTCAATCACCGCCCGCAAACCAAAAGGCTTCGCATCTTCATCCCACTCATACCTTAAAACGGCAACTTCATCGATGATGGCGGCGCCCGCATCGGGCCAATCGCTTGCATTTGGAGACTGGGGTATAACCACAACAGGAAAAGGTGTCCTGCCCGCACAAGCATGCAGTATGAGCAATAAAAAAGTAAGCCAAAACCTTTGCATCCTGAACAACCTAGCACAAGCCAGAGAACGTTTCCATGCTCAGGTGCTGCCCATCCATGCCGCCGCCTGCGCATCAACTTTGCTTTGTGCCAGGGGGGAACAAAAAGACCTCACGCCATCTCTTCCATGCAAAGGCTCTCCAAGCATCTAAAATCTTTATTGAAAATAATCATTCAACTTTGAACCTGAATGTAGTTATGATGCTCATAAGGGATGGGCAAGAGCAAACATAGACAGGGACTTCACCTTAAAATATTTAAGGGCGATAAACTCTTGCTCGAAGAAACACTCTTTAAGTCACGCATCTCTTTGGGCCGAAGTCCAAGTTGCGATCTCACTTTACCCTCAAGACATATCTCCAACTTACACGCCTACGTCGAAACCCGAAAAGGTGCTGTTCGCATCAGTGATGCAAACTCGACCAATGGGATCTATGTCAATGGAGAAAAGACCCAGCGCGTGCTGATCAAAGCAGACGACAAAATAACAATATGTGATTTGACCTTAACCATTGCGCTCGGGCAAAGACCAACCACCAATGTTGGTGAACTTGAACTCTCCGGTGGCTGGGAAGAGTACCTGGAAGATGACAAAAGCTCAGAACACACGAAATTTGTTCTTCTTGACGATACCGAACAGCGGTCTAAACTTGCAGACGATGAAACATCCCCCTCGGTCGACCTCGACACAATGCCCCAGGAAGAGCTCTCGAAGGAGAGCGCGGCCATAGAGCAAGAGAAAAAAAGTTCAGACGAAGCACTCAGCGACTATCCCGATTTCAGCTGGACATGGTCTGACACTGCCCCTACGTGTACACCAATCGGAGAGTTTTTATTTCAGCAGAAGCCAGAAATGGACCAATACGGCCATAATCTCCTTGAGGTCCTGCATCTTTATCAGGGAAAGGTCATCAATTCATCGTTGATCAAACCTTCTCGATTCTCTCAAACCTGGCTTGGCTCAGAAACTTCAGGCAACCCTATCGCAGGTGTGGTTTTTCAAAAAGGACAACTCACTTTACTTGTGAACCCACATGGCCATTGGAGCTTTTCGCTCAACGACAAAGCGATGCAGAACACGCACTTTACCTTAAAGCACGGTGATGCGTTACTGGCCCAAAGAGGTCAGCGGCAATGTCTTCTGCGCCCTACAGCGCCACCAAGAGGCCGCTTGGTCAACAAACACAACATAAAGACATATCAAGTCCCATTCCTTAGCGCCTTGGTGATCTCTTTTTTATTGCATATGGCGACCTTTGCATTTCCGCACGAAGCTGAACAAAAGCAGCTCGCTTTCATTCCTGTTCCTAAGACCATAGACTGGATGAAAGTTTCTTTACGCCAAGAACCCATAAAACCATTGCCGAAAAAAGAAGAGCTTGAAGAGACACCAAAGGGGTTTGAGATAAAAGCGCCGCAAAAGCGTGCAGAAACGCCCCGTGAACCCAAGAAATCCTCCATCAAAAAAGAAATCAGCGAAGGGACAAAAACAAACCCCACCATCAAAAACACTTTTGAACAAAAGGGAGAAATGGCAACCAAGCCGACGAAGAAAAACACTTCTGACCTTTCTGACTTTAAAGTCGCTGGTTATCTTGGGCACCTGCCGACCCTTCAACCTTTATCGCAAAGCAGTCCGCTCAGCCAACGAAGCGGTATGAGCCGATGGAGCCCAGGGCGCGCGAATCGCCCAGCGCTGATCAAAGACGCACAGTCGACAACCATTCGTTTTGGAAAAATCGACATGGCACAACTGATACCCGTCATTAATTCGCAAGCCCATCAAATTGAGCAGTGCTATCTTGATGCATTGCAACAGTTTTCATTGCCAAGTGGAATCATCAGGCTAAAATGGACTGTCAGTGAAATTGGCCAAGCACAAAGTGTGAACGTCTTGCGCAACGATGTCGGCTCAAGAAATCTGGTCGAATGCATGAGCAAAACCCTTCGCACCTGGAACTTTCCGGTACCTGAAGGAGGTGCTGCGGAGGTATCCTTTTCATTTCGATTTTCCAACCCTAATTTTTAACTAAAGGCGTGGCATTGGCAGACTCAAACGACAAGCAAGGTTCTTACTGGCTTTACCTGGGTCTTTTCACTTTGGTTGCAATTTCTCTTTTCAAAAAAGTTCTCTTCACGAACGCTGTGCTCTTCTATGGCGACTTCATTGAACTCTATTACGGTGCCAAAGAGCTCAGCATTCATCTTCTCAAACAACAAGGGCTCGGTGCCTGGAACCCTTATATTGATGGAGGACAACCTCTGCTTGCAGATGCAAACTTTGCCTATGTCCTCTACCCAGGCAACCTGATCTTTATGTTCACCAGTGTCGGCAAAGGCTTCAGTGTTTTACTGGTCATTCACCACATCATTGCAGCTTGTGGCATGTACACCTGTTCACTCAAGTTAAGCAAAAACTCGATTGTATCCTTAAGCAGCGCTCTGTTTTTTGTCCTTTCTGGTTTCTATCTCACCAGCATGTATCGCCCGCCCTGCTTTTACGCATTAAGTTGGCTTCCATGGATTTGCTGGCTCTGGTGTATTGTCGAAGAACATCCACGCCAGGGCTTCTTTTACCTTCTCATCATCAGCGTCTTGCAAATACTCACCGGGG
>JASMKV010000413.1 GCA_030749035.1 Myxococcota bacterium
GACCATCTCAAAAGCGATGCAGCATTCCTTGATAGGACCAAAGTCAAAGACATGCGCTTCATTCTGCATGCCTAAAGGTGTCGCCTGAATGAGGCTATCGATTTGCGGTAAAATCGTTTCAATTTGCTGCGCATCATTTAAATCAAGCACCTCGCCGGTCTTTTCCAAGAGCAATTCTCCACAAAGCGCTTGCGCCTGCTCTGGTCGCCGGGCCGCCAGATGAACCTTCGTGCCCATTTTAGATAGCGCCAAGGCTGCGGCTCTGGCGGCACCGCCGGCCCCTAAAATAAGGCCTTCTCCGCCGCCGCCAAAACCAGCACGAATCAGCGGCTCAAGCACCCCCTGCACATCGGTGAGCGCCCCATGAATTTGTCCATTTCTAAACCAAAGGGTGTTCACCGCCTTGGCCCGGGCAGCATTGTCCGAAGGCACCTCCACCCGTGTAAAAAAATCGCATTTATATGGCCGGGTAATGTTAAGGCCCGCCCACTCTCCTGTGCGCAGCTCATCGATGACCTCGTCTAAATCTTCTGGGTCTGTTGGACGCAAAACATATTCCGCATCAATACCGCGGGCTTTAAAAGCAGCGTTCATGAGCCCGGGTGACAAGGAATTGTCTATATTCTCTCCCACCAGGGCGTAGCGCTGAGCAGCCATCTCCAACCCATAATGCAAGCCCAAACAAATGTCCAAAACCCTTTAAGACAAGTCTTGAACTTCCTGGCCTTTCCTGCTTAACTCCCTTGGCAAGAACCATAAGGAGAACCCCATGCAAACCCTATCACGATTACTCAGCCTTTTTATTGTTGTCTCTTTTGTCAGCGCCTGCGGCGATGATGGCGATGATGGCGTTAAAGGTAAACTGACACTGCAAATGCAAGCGGTCAGCTCTGCGGCCCTGGCTGCCCAAGGTGCAGCACTCACCCTCGCCCGCGATGAAACAGAATGCTCCGCCATCTACAAAGCCTCCAACTCTCAGTCAGGAGCAGCCGATTCGATCAAAGTCTTCGTCAAGAAAATCGTCATTGATGATTACGATGCGGATACCAGCAGCAGTGGTGCGCCAATCACCATTTTTGAAAGCTCCGATAGTGACGGTGCCGAACTTGAACTCAGCTCAGGTAAAGTCGACTTAAGCGAACTCCTCGATTACGATGCGGGTCTCACCGCCCTCGAACCCGAGGC
>JASMKV010000414.1 GCA_030749035.1 Myxococcota bacterium
GTATTTGCCTCGACCCTTACGCCGTCTTGTTGAGTGGCAGCCCCTTTTTCGAGGGCAAGTTCACCCCCGCATCCACCTTGAGCGGGCGTTCCTAAACTTAAAAAGAGTGCGATTAAACCGGCACCACCAACCGAAGCCAAAATCAATTGAATAAAATGATTTCCCTGCTGTTTCATAAGAGACCTCCTGCACAAAGAACCATATCATCTTTGTCTTGAAATACAATTTCTACGGAGAACCTATGACTCTGCTGGGCGACCCCAAGTTTAGCACCATCTAACGCATTTTGTCTAGAGCTAAAAAGGTCTCACCCGATTTTTTTTAGGTGTTTGAAAATAGTGTTTTCCCGCCGCCGCTAAAAAGGTCTCACCCAAATTTCTAATGGTGTTTAAAAAAGGTGACTTCCTGTCTTTTTGAGCCTTCGTGTCGAGTGTGCCTCCGAGAAAGGTCTCACCCAAATTCCTAATGGTGTTTAAAAAAGGTGAGCGATAAGGAGACTGGATTGTGCTCAAAGGAGAGCTGCACCGCCTGCCCCTGTCCTCCAGAATGTGGCGATGGAAAACTCACGGGAACGGAATCATGTGACCCAGGCGGGACCGGAGGCACCCCCCCGCTAGTCACCACCTTTCAACCCCCTTTCCTGATAGGCTATAAGCGCCCTTACTGCATTCAAACCACCACACAAAGGCTCTACCCATGCGCATCAAAGGCTTACTTCTTCTCGCGTTCATTCTTGTCCCCATACTCTCCGGATGCGGCCTCGACCCACAAAATGGCCATAGCCACGATATGGTGGACGAAGCTGGAACGACTCAGCTGACCAACCGTTACCATACCCATATTTGCCCAGGCACCCTCAGCAACCATAAGTTCACTCCTGAAATTCAGTACAATGAAGGCTGCTGGCGTAGCAATTCCAACCAGAGCAGCAGACAAACCTCGATGAAAGCTTAGCAAAACAAAAAGGCTCTCATGGAAACCACCTTACATCGGCAACTTAAAGACCTTTATGCCAATGAAAACTCCCAGCAAGAAGTGCAGATGGGAAAGTATCGTATTGACCTGGTTCGTGACGATGTGCTGGTGGAGATTCAACTAGGAAGCCTTGCAGCCATTCGAGATAAAATTCAAACGCTCATAAAAAGCCACCGGGTTCTGCTGGTCAAGCCAATCGTTGACCGAAAACATCTCATCAAACTTAAAAGTCGCGGTGGCGACATCATCAGTCGTCGACGCAGCCCTAAGCGCGCCAATATCATGAGCCTCTTTGATGAACTGGTCTACTGCACTAAAATTTTCCCTCATCCGAATCTTTGCATCGATGTACCCTTTATTGAAATCGAAGAGTTGCGCTTTGCAGGACAAGGTCGCAAGCGCTGGCGGCGAAAGAACTCTTTTCAAATCGAAGACCAAAAGCTCATCGGCATCACAGGAGTGCAACGTTTTTCCAGTGGCGCCGACCTGCGCAAACTCATCCCGAAAAAACTTCCCAGTACCTTTCATACGGGAGATTTGGCCCAGGCCATCGGTGAACCCCGAAAGACTGCCCAACAAATGGCCTATTGTTTTGCGCGCATGAACATCAGCGAACAGATCGGTAAAGAGGGCAATACCCTTCTCTATCGCTTCAAAAACACACGCCAAAAGAAAAATATGCGGGTGTTTGAGGAGATTTGGCCCGTTAAACCTCAGCTTCTCTACACACAAAGCACCTCAGTTCACATATAACCGAGCTTGGACACAACAAACTGTTTAATAATAACACCTTAGCACACTCGCACTCTTCACTTGCCACCACAGCCTGAGCTTGGTAGTATAGCTTAGTACGTAAACAGCGGCCTCCTATATAAAATTAGTTGTTGAGTGCGTGGAAAACCCACCGTCGAGACGGAGAGTGTTTATGATGAAGAAAAGTGCAGAAAATGCGGAAAAAATTGTAGCAGGCAAATGTCAGGGGCTTGGTGACGGCACCGACCCTGAAAAGCCTGGAAAGGACCCAGCAGTGGAAAACTGTCCCGTACACGGAGCGAAAGCTAGGATGATTAGTCAAGTGGTTAATGGTGCATCCTGCTGCTGTGGTGGCACGAAACAACAAGCCCCTCAAGCATTTTGAATCGGCTTTAACCCGTATAAGCAAATACGCTATTTTACTGAGCCGAAACTTATCGCAGGGAGTGTCTGCAAGTGCTGGCTATTGACAAAGCGGGTCGTTAACTTTAGCGTCAGCTATGGAGTATTTTAAAACTCTCGGCGATAATATTCTTAGCGCATGGGCACAAAAGCACTATGACCATCAGGCTTTCCCTGCGATTGCTCAGCATGCTTTATCTGATTTTGACCTCAGCGCGATCACCTAGTCACTGCACCATCTCCGTCAATATCCCAGTCACACGCATCCCCCAAGCCATCGCCATCGAGATCGCTTTGGCTGGGATTAGGGACACCACGGCAGTTATCACAAGGAACCTCGCTGCCATATTTTTCATTTCCCTTCCAAAGTTGTAGACCATGAACATTGGGACAGACATCAACACCTAGACCTTGACTTCCAGCCCAGGCGGGTTGAGCGAAGGCAAAGAGCAGCAGAAATAGAGAAGATAAAAGAAACCTTTTTTTGGCCGGCATGGGGCAAACTCCTTGGGGTTTAAGATCTGTTCGTTTTTCAATGCAATGCGGATGCCAAAAATAAATGAAGGAATTTTAGGTGCTTAGGGAAGAGGTCTTGAAAAGAGAGCCACTTGAAGTTTCGCCCTGCAACTTGAAGTGTCTCAGGGTTTGGGAAGAATTTGCGATAATTGATGGCGCTAATCCCGTCTCTTAGAACGCAGTCGTTTTTGGAGCCACAAAGGTATGCAATCGGTCGACTTGTGACAGGTGATTCTTTTAGGGGCAGTGGTGCGCTAAGCGAATCTTAAAAGCCAGTGCCTAAGTTAAAATAGGTTTGCAGCGTTGGTTCGTTGATGACTTTCCCTTTTCTGGCAAAGGGCAAAGCCACGCCTAAGCGCAAGGTAAGGGGGATCTGCCAGCCCAGGGTAAGGTTCATGCGCACTTCGGCGCCGGTGCTTGCTTGAATACCTTGAAGCCTGCCAAGCATTTTATCAAACATCGCGGTGATATCTTTTTCTGAGCCGTTACCAAAGGTATTGGCTGCATCACAAAAGAAAGCCATATGAAGTCGTTCAAAATAGACGGGTAAGGTCCAAATACCGCGCTCAATATGCCAAAGGGGAAAGCGGTATTCGAGATAGCTGCCCAACATGCCGGTACCCGATTCGCTGTTTTGGGCAAAGCCGCGCAAAGGATAAACCCGGGCGGTTTGGATACTAAAAATGGAGGCACCTTGCTCACCACCTAAGTAGAACATCTCCTTATAATCAGGGCCAAGCGCAAAGGCACCGGTGAGGCGCAGCGCAAAAACATGATTGTGAAAAAGTGGATTGTTGAGATAAACGCGGGCGTTACCGGTAAAAAGCCACTCATTAAAATCGCCGCCTAAAGCGCTGCTGTAGTGTCGAATGGCAAAGCCCAAAGAGCGACCATGTTCAGGACTGACCGAGTAGGGGTAGCGCCGACTGAAATTATAATGGTAAGCAAATTGGACGTAGGAAAAATCTCCACCAAGATCGTAATCGGCATTGGCGACGTCAGAAAGGTCTTCGCGGGCCTCTAAGGTATAGTTGAGCGAAAGGAAATGTCGTTGTCCCAGCGGCAATGAGCCGGCCAGGGAGAAGTTGTTGGCACGTTCGCGCACTTCGCCTTGATTGAGTGTAAAGGTGTTTTGTCCCATGCCCATGGCCAGCGTAGGGCGCCAAACGTCGTTGATGTAATTCGCCGACCAATTGATGTTTTCCGCGTATTGGCTGCTGCCGGCGTTGAGCAGATAAGTGTGTCTGCCTAAGACATCCTGTCCCAATGTTGTAAGGCTGGCGCTTGGATCGTTGTTTTGCAAGAAGACATGGGGAATGAGCAGCCAGTTGTGCTGAAAGGGCAAAAGGCTGCGCCATGCGGCGTAATCGGATTCGCTTTCGTTACTTTTAAGCGCTAATGGTTTTTCATGGAGACGTTCATGCTCTTGTGTTGAAAAAATCTCCTGGAGCGCATTTAGGGTTTTTGTTTGCTTCTCTTCAGTCTGTTCATCGTAGGTGATTTTTCGCCATGAGGCTGGTGCATAAGGCATCTCATAAATATCAAACCCGATTGAACTTGCCTGGCGAAAAAGAATCGTTTTACCATCGGGCGCCACATCGGGTTGAAAAGCGCCGCCAACGACGTTGGTGATTTGGCTGTAGGTTTTGTTTTTTAAATTGTAGCCATAGAGATTAGAAATACCATTTTTGTCGCTTTCAAAAATGATCTCCTGGCCGTCTGCTGACCAGGTGGGGTTGCCGTGCTGTGCATCGTCAAAGCCAATATGTCGCGTAAGCTTTCCGCTTTTTGCATCGATGAGCAGGAGTCCTTGTTGTCCTCCGGTTTGCCAAAGGGCGACAACAATGTGTTGTCCATCAGGGGAAAAGCGTGGGCATGCATATTGGATGTCCTGCCGGGCGGGAAGAAGAGTTTTTAAGGTGAGTTTGGTTTTGTCTTCGTGTGCAAAGAGTCCAAGCGTCAAACGGTTTTGGTGCAACTGATTTTGCACGAAAAGAATACTTTGTTCGTCTGGTGCCAGATCTGGATCACGGGCTCTTAAACTTTTTTCAGGGTCCTTGATGTGGGTTAGCTTTTCAGATTTTTCTTCTTTGAGGTCGTAGCGGTGAATATCGTTAAAATCATTAAAGCGTTCGTTGATGGCATTTTGCGAGTAGAAAAAAGTGTTGCCATCTTTTGAAAAAGAAATACGTGGACTGTAGGTTTGTCGGACGAGGACTTTATCTTTGCCGCTTGTTCGCTCGATGAGACGTACGGTTGCACCGTCAACGGGGCTTGAGCGCGAATAAATAATTTCATTGTTGTTGGGTCTATAACGTATGCCACCAATATTGCGCCCATGGTTGGTGATGCGTGTGTTTGGGCTTAAGCCCTGTTTTTTGACCACAGACTCAACGGCGAGCGCGTAGGTGCGTTCATGTTCATGCCATGCATCCCAGAGTTCGGGTAAGCTTTTGCCAAAGGTGAGTTTGGCCGAGACCCAATAGAGATAAGGTAAAGGCAGAGAGGCATTGAGGGCATGCAATTGTGCGACTTTATCTCTGCCATATGTTTGTGCCAGCCATAGATGAAAGCGCCCACCGTAAAAGTAAGCGGTGGCCGCGCCAGGCCATTCAGAATAACCTAAATGGGCTTGATCGATGTTGACCCAGCGGTTTTCCAGGGCCGCCATACGCAGAATCATTTCGACATAGGAGGAGCGTCCACGACCGGTGGGTGTGAGGATGGTTTCGGTATAAACGGCCACACCTTCGGAAAGGTACTGTGGGGTATAGCTGTTGTAGGCAACGGTGCGGCCAAAAATCCAGCGCAAGAAACGTGTAAAACCTCTGGTTTGGTCAAGATCGTGAATATGCGCCAGTTCATGAATGAGCAGGATTTTTATCCAGTCGTGGTAAGAGGATAAGCCGGTGAGTTCGGTTGGGGCACTCAGATAAAGGCGGATGATATTTTGCGGGAAGACTTGTGCCGAACCGTTGGCTCTATCGGAATTGTCTGAGAGCACAATGTCAATTTTGCCTGCAGCTTCAAAATCAAAGAGTTCGCGTAGATCGTCAATCACCTCCTCAGCAATGCGGCCAACCCGCAGGGCCAAATTGCGTTCCCCTGCATAAAAATGGACGGAAAAATGCGGCGTCTCGAGCGTTTTCCAGACGTGGTCTGGGTTGTAATAGGATGCGGCGATGGCCGGCAGGGCACAACACACAGTCAGGATAAAGGCAAAGTAATGCTCTGGCCGTCGCATAGGGCTACTTTAATGCCAATTGCACTTAGAACCAAGCAAGCATTTGCATCCGGGCCAGCCTTTGCTATTGGGGCAGAATGCGTTTGTTTCAAAGTCGATATATCTTTGTCGTTTTGTTGATAGGGCTCAGTGCTTCGGCGGCTTGGGCTTATGTTTTACCAGCAGAGTACCTGCTCAAAGAACTCTCCTTGGCCCGACAAAAATACAGATTATCGGATATGCGCCTCGAATTTACCGATACCGAATCACAGGAGCAAAAATTCAAAGAGCTTCTTTATCTGAAAGTACCGGAGCGTTTACGCTGGGTTTCTGGGCGTGATGGTGAAGCGATTTATGTCGAAAAAGAAGGCAAAAGCGCGCAGGGCGAAACCAAAAAAATGAAGTTTCAATCCGAATTGCCGAACCAGCTTCTGGCACGACTGATGATGGTTAAGGGGGAGAAAAGCGAAGAAGATGCGGCTTATTTAAAACGCGTTTTGTCTCTCTACGACATCGATACAGAAACGGTGTCTTTAGGGCGGGATGGCAATTATATCGTTTATATTATTGGTGCGCGTCCATGGGAAAAGGATAAGCCGCAAATCTGGCTCTTAAAGAAAAACTTTTTACCCAGACGCACGATTCTTAAAGTCGATGGTGATTGGTTCGATATGCGTTATCTCAATTATGGTGGAATCGCTCAAAGTGTTGGTTTTCCTGAAACGATTGAAGTGTATCGTAATGGCACGTTAAATCAGCGTTTAGAGATGGCCGACATGAGAACCAACGAAAAGTTACCTGAAACACTTTTTCTCTTACCGGGAGAATAATGTCTAAGGCGTCAGGTCAGGATCGTCGTGCTCGGGTTCTTTTTTCTGAGCCGATACCACTTTTGGACTACTTGATTCCGGATGAACTCAAAGCGCATATACATGTTGGTGATGCGGTGGAGGTTCCTTTAGGGAAGCGCCTAATGCAAGGGTATGTGGCCGAACTCACATCGAAGCCCTTAGAAGAAAAGTTCGAATTAAAAGCGTTAAAGCAAAAAGTCGAAGAGCTGCCGCAATTGCCTAAAAACCTGATCCGTCTGCTGCTTTTTGCGGCAGATTATTATGCGTTACCACATGGAGAAATGTTAAGCGCCGCTTTGCCGGCGGTATTTCGCCGAGTGCAACCTAAATACGTTTTAAGCAAAGACGCGCAGAAACAAGCCGAGGAAGCAGGTTTAAAAAAACATGTGCTGGATACTTTTCAAGCGCTGTCGGAGCACCCCAAAGGCATTAACCTCAATGGGCTTGAAAAAAAACTTGAGGTTAAGCGCCCAACGATTGCCAAACACCTTAAGTTTTTATTCGAACAAGGGCTGATTGAAAAAGTCAAAGTGCATAAGGGACCACGGCAAATTGTGGCCTATCAAAAGGTTGCTGGCGCGGATGTAGAGCGATTACCAAGCAAGCAAAAAAAAGCACGTGAACTTTTTTTGACGATGCCGGAAAATGAGACGCTCGAGGCGGGTGCTTTGGTGCGCAACTCGGCTGATTACAAACGCCTCAAGCTCATGGAAGAATTAGGTTTGGTTAAGCGTCTCTTTGTCCAGCGCCGAAAAAGTGTCGACATTCAGCAGATGATTACGCCTGACGATATTGTTTTGAATGTCGATCAAAATAAAGCCGTTGATACCTTGCGTAAGCATGTCGAGGGAAAAAAATACGGTGCTTTTTTGCTGCACGGGGTGACCGGCAGTGGCAAGACCGAAGTTTATCTTAAAACGATTGAGCATGCTTTAGGGCAAGGGCGTTCGGCTTTGGTTCTTGTTCCCGAAATTGCCCTGACACCACAACTGGGTCAGCTCTTTAAATTACGGTTTGGTGAGCAAGTGGCGATTTTTCATTCTGGGTTGACTGTTGCTGAGCGACGTGACGAATGGGATCGGGTGGCCAATGGCGGTGCCCAAATCGGATTGGGTGCGCGCTCTGCCATCTTTTTGCCCTTTGCGGATTTGGGTGTGGTTGTTGTTGATGAAGAACATGAAACATCGTTCAAGCAAGACGAGACACCTCGCTACCATGCGCGTGATTTGGCGGTGGTGCGCGGCAAGCTTGAAAATGCCACTGTCATTCTTGGTTCGGCAACACCTTCTTTGGAATCGATGTGCAATGCACAAAAAGAACGTTATGGACTTTTGTCCTTGCCGCAAAGGGCAACACCGAAGCCTTTACCGAAGGTGGAGTTGATCGATTTACGTGCAGCACAATGTGTGGGTGAGTCTCTTTTCTCGGAGACATTATTTCGGGCGATGGAGAAAACGCTTGCCCGTGATGAACAGGTTATTTTGTTTTTGAATCGACGTGGTTTTGCGCCGTATATTTTTTGCAAGGATTGTGGCTTTCATTTTCGTTGTGAAGATTGTGAAGTTTCTTTGACCTGGCATAAGCGCACCGGAAATCTCATGTGTCATTACTGTGCCCATCAAGAGCGGGCGCCAGAAATCTGCCGTGAATGTAAGGGCCATCGGCTTGACTCTATGGGTATCGGCACAGAGCGCATTCAAGAGGATGTGCAAGCACTTTTTCCTGGCGTTGAATTGGTAAGGCTCGATCGGGATACGGTACAAAAAAGACGATTGCTCGAAGAGAAATTGGACCGTTTTCGTTCCGGTCAGGCCAAAATTTTGATTGGCACACAGATGGTTGCCAAGGGGCATGACTTTCCTGGTGTGACGTTGGTGGGTGTGTTGGCGGCGGATGTGGGGTTGAATTTACCTGATTTTCGCGCGGCGGAACGGACTTTTCAATTGGTGGCTCAGGTTGCAGGTCGGGCAGGCCGAGGCATTAAGGCTGGGCAAGTGTTGGTGCAGACTTTTGAGCCCGATCATTATTCTTTAGAGGCGGCAAAGACCCATGATTATGCTGCATTTGTAGCGCAGGAAATGGTGGCCCGTGAAGAACTGAGTTACCCGCCTTTTGGTTTTTTGAGCATGGTGCGTTTTGAGGGACCCAATGAAAGTCAGGTCCTCAAGGAAGCCCAGATCTTTTGTGATGCGCTTGAGGCGGCACAAGCAAAACGGACCAATAAAGTGCAGATTATGGGGCCGGTGGCGGCACCTTTGGCCAGACTTAAGTCCCAATGGCGTTATCAGGTGCTCTTAAAGTCGCGCTCTCGCCAAACTTTGCGGGATTTGCTCACGACGCTAACCTTGCGTAAATTGACTGGAATTCGTCGTATTATCGATATGGACCCGATTTCCATGTTGTGAAGCGAGGCTTTTTAATGCTAAGTGCCGTTGACTTTTGGTGTGCTGGTATTTGAAAATCAGTGACAGGGGAGACAGCCAAGATGGCAGTGCGAAAAATATGTATTTGGCCCGATCCAGCGCTTTCGGAGATTGCCACTAAAGTCGAGGTGGTGGATGCCTCTGTCCAAACCCTTGTTCAGGACCTTTTTGATACGATGTACGAAGCGCATGGCGTTGGCTTGGCGGCAACCCAGGTGGCGGTGGCCCAAAGAGCGTTGGTCATCGATCTCGATCCCTTGGCTGATGCGGTTCACGACAGTGAATATGCCGAGCAATTAGAGGCATGGGGTTTTAAAGGACCACAGGCTTTTATTAATCCGGAAATCATTGCCAGCTCGGGCTCGATTTGGTGGGAAGAAGGCTGCCTTTCGGTGCCGGGCATTACCGAAAAAGTAAAACGTTTTGATGAGATTACCGTTAAAGCCTTAGACGCGAAGGGCGAAGTGTTTGAATTGTCTGCATCGGGACTTTATGCCGTGGCCATTCAACATGAAATGGACCATTTAGAGGGTAAAGTCTTTGTTGAATATTTATCCAAGCTCAAGCGTGATGTGGTCAAACGAAAGATGTTAAAGTTAAAAACGCATACGGACGACGGTGTTGAAGCAGCACTCTAGTCCGACGTCACTCAGCAGAGAAAAAAATTGATACGTATTGTTTATTTCGGCACTCCAGATTTTGCCTGCCCAACTTTAAAGCGATTGCTTCAAGACAAGTCGGATTTTAAGATTGTGGGCGTGGTGACCCAGCCTGATAAACCCGCAGGACGTGGCCGCCGTATGCAATCCCCGCCCGTTAAATTGCTGGCACAGACTGCGGACTTACCCATTTTACAACCCACAAGCCTTAAAGGGCCCGAGGTCGAGCAGAGTCTTAAGGATTTTGCCGCGGACTTTTTTGTGGTGGCCGCTTATGGAAAAATTCTTCCTCAGGCCGTGCTCGATATACCGCAATACGAATGCATCAACATTCATGCATCGATTCTACCCGCCTACCGGGGCGCTTCACCCATTGCGCACGCTTTGCTTGCTGGTGATGACAAAACGGGTGTGGCCATCATGAAAATGGAAGCGGGTTTGGATACGGGGCCTGTTTTTAAGATAAGCGAAGAGGAGATTGCGCCCGATGAGACAACCGGCAGCCTCACTGAAAAATTGGCCATGCTGGGGGCAGAAGTTTTGCCCAGTGTGCTTATGTCGATTGTTCATGCTGGCTTAGAACCGAAGGCTCAGGATGATGCGCTTGCTTCGTATGCGCCGCGTATTGCGAAAAAGGATGGTTGGTTGGATTTTTCCCAGAATGCGGAAGAATTGGCGCGAAAAATCAGAGCTTATGCCCCCTGGCCCGGAACTTTTGTGGGCAAGGGTGGTCAGCGTGTGAAAGTACTTAAGGCACAATTTTTTGCCGGTGATGATGGTCAGCCCGGACAAGTTTTGCACGCCGATGCTAAGGGTATCGTCGTGGCATGTGGTGTTGGGGCGTTATGTCTTGAGGATATTCAGCCGGCGGGTAAGAAGCCGATGAGCGCGGCGGCCTGGATTGCCGGAAGAGGCGTTAATTCTGGCGAATCCTTTGACCTTGAGCCTCCAAACCATTAAAAGGATGCCATCGAGTTAAGCTTTTAAGGAGTCTTGTTCACAGTGCCTGCCGAAGAGGGTCAAGCATTTGGTAAATATTTTCTTCTGCGCCGTATTGCGGTTGGCGGTATGGGAGAGGTTTATCTCGCGAAGCTGACCGGACCGGTTGGCTTTGAAAAACTCCTGGTGATTAAGCGCATCTTACGCCATCACATGGAAAACGAAGAATTCGTTGAAATGTTTTTTGCAGAAGCGCGTATCGCGGCGCAACTGATGCACTCGAATATTGTTCAAATTTTTGAGGTCGGGCAAATTGAAGACTCTTACTATATTGCGATGGAGTACGTGCACGGCAAAAGTTTGCAGGAGATTATAGAGCAAGCACAAAAAGTCGGCGAGCCGATCCCCACCGGTCATATTGCAGAAATTATTGCGAAGCTTTGTGACGGCCTATCCTATGCGCATAATGCGGCGGATATGGGTGGCCAATCGCTTGGTTTGATTCACCGGGATATTAATCCCAACAATCTTATTATTTCATATTCCGGGCAGGTTAAAATTATCGATTTTGGTATCGCTAAAAGTGGCATGTCGATGCACAAAACCGAGACCGGTACCATCAAGGGTAAGTTTGTCTATATGTCACCTGAACAAAGTTCGGCAGAGGCTTTGGACAAGAGGTCGGATATCTTTTCGGTTGGAATTTGTCTCTATGAAGCGCTGACTTTTGACAACCCTTTTGCCAAGGCCAATATTGTTCTTTCACTCGAAGCGATTCAGCGTCGCGATCCAACCGCATTGGATGAATATAGTCCTGGATACGAACCGTTCCAGGAGATTGTCGATAAGTCTTTAGCGAAAAATATAGGCGAACGTTACAGCGACTGCGCCGAAATGCGTGATGCGTTGCAGGGACTGGTGCATCGTGGCGAAATTGTTCGTCCAAGCGAAAGCCTGGGCGTCTATATGCAGCGTATTTTTGAAAAAGAAATTACTTCTGAAAATAGAGCGCTTAAAGAGATGGACGAGAATCTTAAAAGTGGTCGGTGGTCAGAAGCTGCGGCAGCTGAAAGGGTTGCCAAGGAACAATTGACCCAACAGGGCCAAGCGGTCCCAAGAACCGATGCGGCTCCGCCGACTAAAGCCCCCCAAAATTCAGCGCTTTTTTATTTGATGTTGGCCCTCATTTTTGGGGCCACGGTTGTAGGCGCTTTGGTGGCTGCTGATTTAGGTAAAAAAAGTCGCGCCGAAGATTTACAGGTGGCGGCAAACACAGCGACAAAGCCTGAAGAAAAAGTAGAGCCGACGAAGACTCTTGTGGAGAATACCCCCGCAAAAAATGTGACGCCTAAAAAGAGCAGAGGAAACAAGAAGAAAAAATCGAGGAATCGGTCAAATCGATCGAAGCCAGCACCAACTCAACCCAACCCGGCGGTGGAAAAAGTGAATACGGTGCCAGCCAAGACGGTGGCGCAAGAGCAATCGATTAAGCCCCCAGCGCCACCTCCACCGGCAAAACCATCGTTTGGTTCTTTGCAGTTGTCGATTAATGCACCGGTGAAGATAAGACACAACGGTGCTCCAAGTGGACAAACCATCGCGATATCCCAAGAGGAAGGCGTGGTTAGTTTTGGTAACGGTTCTAATGCCTCCAGCGACCCTTTTGCGGTCAGAATTCGTTATGCGGTCAAGGATGGTAAGGTCACCTATGCGGTCGATACCAAGCCTTGGGCGATTGTGCGCGATAAAAACAACATCGGCTTAGGGCGTACGCCACTTGCTCCACGGCAAGGCGGAAGTTCTTCGACTTTTGAGTTTATTAATCCGAAAGAAAAGCGTCAGCTGCGTGTGACGATACGCTACTCCTCTTAAAGCCCTCTGAGATATATTGTGTCTTTTGCTAAAATGTGGCACAGACCCGTAAAATCGACTATAAAGTGCTCAAGCAGATGTTTTGTGTAAGGGAATGAAACAGTTTTGATGGCCCAATCTGAGAAAAACTCTTTGGTCTTGTTTGGGCGGCGATCTGGGCTCGTCTTGGTGCTGTTTTGGTTGCTGCCGACTTCTGTCTGGGCAGAAGATTTGATTCCACCACAGATTGTGCACGAGCCTTGCGAAGAGTATCAAGTTGGCGAGCCTTTTGGTATATGGGCCCGTTTTTATGATGAATCACCCATTTTCGATCCTAAAGTCGTGTATCGTTCTATGGGCACGGATGCCTGGCAGAGTGCACCTTTTGTGAAGCAAATGGGAAGTGAAGATTTTTTGTCGGAGATACCGGTCACGGCACTGCGCGGTGGCATGGAATATTTTATCGAGGTCTTTGATGAGAATGGCAATGGCCCGGCCCGTTATGGTGGTCCAGAGATACCGATGCGTGTGTTTCCATCAGCTTCGGCCCAGCTTTGTCGACAAATCCCTCAAGCAGGCGGGACGCTGGGATCGACACGTGGTTCAGGCGGACAAAATGCACCAGTGAATCCTTATGCGCAACCCCAGCCCCAACCTTACGCGCAGCCCCAACCTCAACCTTACGCGCAACCCCAGCCTCAGCCTTATGCGCAACCCCGGCCTCAGCCTGCCAAAGAGGTGGTGCCGCTCACGCCCACGACACCTCCTGCGGCAGATGAAGCTTTACCTGTAGATCCTTGCGCGCAGCCTTCGCGTCCGATGTATTGTGAAGCTTGGTTGTGGGTGGGCATAAGCACTGTGGCGATTTTGGGGGCTGGCTTCGGGCTCTTTCAGGCTTTGAGTAATTCACCAGAGCCGGGTGAAGATATTGAGCGATATGTCACGTTGAGCATCACAACAAGCATTCCCAACCCTGCAGAATTGAGGTATTCAACTCATGATGGCAATTAGATTTATTGGCTTATGTTTGGCCCTGTGCGGGCTTGGTTGTGGCGGCTCTGATACGATGATGCATTTTCGTGCAACGTTGCCTTTTGCCCAGAAGTTAAGCAACTGCAGTGGCGTCGCCACAGGTGATATATTTTCTGCAGCGCTTAATATTTCAGGAGGTTTTCCTGTTTGTGATTTGGCCGTGAATGCCACCGATTTTACGGTGAGTGGTGAGTGCCCTGATATTGTGACGGGGCAAGAGCGTTTTCTCTTCATTTATTATTCGGTTGCACCGGCGCAGGTCACAAGTCTTGAGCAAAATAAAGCGATTGCATACGATATTTCTTATGTGGATTTGACTTCTGATGGCCTCGAGCCGGGCCAGACAGAACAAATTGTGGATATTGGTGGCAGTCAAAGTGAAACCTATTATTCGGATGCGGACGCGGATGTGACTGAAATCAATTGTGATTTGTCGACAATTCCTCTATTTGATCAGGCCAGGTGTTGGGTGCATGATTATGGCATCGGTGGTATTCCCAACTCGGGATTAGAGACTTTAGACAGCGATGGGGATGGCATCGACAATTTTGATGAATTGTGTAGCGGCACACTCTTTGATAGTGATGAATCTGAGTGATGGTTATTCTACAGATGGAACTGGATAAAGGAATGTGCTTATGGCTGATGACGAATTAAAATCTTTTAAGATATCGGATACACAGCGCCCAACGGTGGGACGTACTTCAGGTGGCAGCAATCAGGAAAGCGATGGTTCAGCTGAAATTCAAAGCTTAGGCTTTGCCCGCATTGAAAATCTTCTCGAAGATGAGGATGCAGCCTCTTTAGAAGAGAAATTAACCCATATTATGGGCAATTTAGACGATTTTGAGGCCAATGCGACCAGCAATAAGGATAAATTGGCGGTGAAGAAATCCCGGGTTGCGGTTGAAAAGGTCGCGGATTTAATGAGTTTTCTCTTTCAGACGAAGGCCGATCTACAAGCGCCAGAGGATGGCGAGTGAGATCAAAATAGAAAAAAAATTCAAACAACATACATTTTTTGCAACCGAAAACAGGTCTGCCCGATAAGGTAGTGTATACAAACTTTTAAATATTCCGTGGTTTAGAGATAAACCATGTTATTATATGTTCTTAGAGGAGAATTGACGATGAGTACTATCAGTAACAGGTCCAGTGGACTGAAAGTCAATATTCAACCATCGGTTCAGCGGCAGACGCCAGCGACCGATTTTGGTTCAACTTTAAAAAGCGGCCTTGGCCGTACGGCCAATGCGATTGGTCAAGGTGCCGGTATGGCGGCTCCATTTGTGCCTGGGGCAGCGACATTGTCGGCAGCAGTCACATCTTTGGGTGCTTTAAAGTCCAGTGCTGGTCAAATGGGTGCACAAGGTTCTAATGCTATTGGCCTGAGCGGCGGTAGCGGTGTCGGTACATCAGGTGTATCTGGCGGCAGTTCCTTACCTGGCATGGGTGGCGATGCGGTTGCATCTGCTGCTGGTGGTGGAGATTCAAGCTCGCAGTTGATGCAAGCGACACGTGAAATGCAGGAGCTCAACATGAGCTTTAATATGCAGTATTTACAGTTGCAGCAGAAAATGCAGCAAGACAATCGCCAGTTTACCATGCTGTCCAACATCATGAAGACCAAGCATGATACGGCTAAAAACGCGATTAGTAACGTAAGATAAGTATCTTATAATCCTTAAGTTGGTTGTTAACAGCGCCGCCTTCCCTTAACCGGGACAGGCGGCGTTTGTTTTTTTAGCAGCCCAACATCTTGTGCTAGTAAAGAACTTAGACCTGCGTTATGAATAAGGCGTAGCGTGTACGTAAAGTGAGGTAAAGATGGCAGATGAGCAGATGGTTAAGGGCATTATCGACGTACCTCGTACGGATGTGATGTTGATGCTTGAAAGTGGCTATCTCTTTATGGAGTTGGGCAAGAACAAGGAAGCCGAAGAGGTTTTTGACGGCCTTTGTGCGATGTTTCCAAGCAACGATGTGCCGCATGTGGCTTTGGGTAATCTTTATTTTTCGCAGGGTAAATTCAGTCCGGCTTTAAAGGCGCAAGAAAAAGCGGTCGCATGTCGGCCAGATTCAGCCGCGGCCCATGCCGGAGTGGCTGAGGCGCTGTTTTTCTTAAAACGCTTCGATGAGGCGCTTGCGGCGGCAGATCAAGCGATTGGTTTGGATACCGACGGCAGTGCTGGACAGTTTGCGGCTTCACTTAAAGAAGCGCACGAATTAGGTATTTTTGGCTAACAAGGGAGATATTCAATGGGGCGTATTGGCGGCGGTGGTTCACCACCGGGAAATAAGGGTGTCGCGGATGTTGGCGCAAAACCGGCCGATTTAACGACCAAAGAAGGCAAGCAGGAGTTTCGTTCTACAGTTGGTACAGATGTGCCTAAAAGAGTTGTCGACAGCTTTGAAAAAGCTGGGGTGAATATTGAAAAGAAGCTCACCAGCATGGGGGCCAAATTACGTTTTACGAATGAAGATCTCGCTCAATTGGCCCGGCTTTTTTCTGGCGTTTTAATGAAAAACCCAAACGCTGATCGGAAGAAGCGGGCGAAGCTTTTTGCAAAAACGATTATTAAAAACCGTCGTTTTGGTCGAATTTTTGATGATCTTGATGAGGAAGATCAAGAACGTTTAGAGGATATGTACGAGATGATTGCTGAACAACTTGACAGTTCTCCGCGCTTGGCGCAGTTGGTTGAGGAAGTGACTGAAGGGGCACGCAAGTTTACGATGTAGCTGGTTTTTGTGTAGAAGAAGGATTTTGAGCCATGGCCGCCACGAAGGGCACACAAAAAAAGAGTAAAGTCGCCACGCCTAAAAAGGCCGATAAGGCCGATAAGGCTGATAAGGCCGATAAGGGCGCGACAAAGAAAGAGACCAAGAAGAAGACTGCAGCAGACCGTTCTATAGCTGGGTTAGATCCCAAAGAAATCGTTGAAAAATACATGCCTTATGTGCGTTCGATCGCCGGTAAAATCAAAAAGACGGTCGCTAAAGAGATCGATTTTGAAGATTTGGTGGAATACGGCATGATCGGTCTTTTGGAAGCGGCCGATCGTTTTGATCCCGATGTGGGCGCGAATTTTATGACATTTGCTTATTACCGCATTCGAGGCTCTATTTACGATGGCCTGCGGGGTATGGGCTGGATGAGTCGCACAGAGTACGCGAAGGCGCGCTTTGAAGAGCGTGCCAACGAATATCTGGCCGAGTTGGCCCAGGCTGAAGAGGATGGCACGGAAAAGCCTGAGAACCCCTTTGAAATGGCTGTTCAGGACCTCGCCTCAGCGGTTCAGGGCTTGGCTGCGGTGTATATTACCACGATTGATGGGACCGAAGGTCTGCAGATTGAGGATAAGAGCACACCTTTGCCCGAAGAATCCTTAGGTTTGGCGCAGGCGCGTGAATTGGTACGGCAAACGATCACTAAACTTTCCGATCAAGAGCGTCAGCTTTTGGAGCTTTATTATTATAAAGAAATGAGTTTGCAGGAAGTAGGCGAAAAGCTTGGACTTTCTAAGAGTTGGACAAGTCGACTCCATGCCAGGGTGATTGAAAAAATGCACAGATTGCTGGAAGACTCGCTCGGTTAGCTTGCAACTCGTTGTAAATACTGATATTTTATAAAATAGAGAAAAAAAACAACCAAAAAGGTTGAGACGCGATAATGTCAAACATAAGCCAGGAGTGCGTGCGGCCGATTGAGCCGTGTTGACACAGACGCTTTTTTATATAGATGGAGGTTGTTCATGGATCCAGCGGGTAGTGGTATTGGTAAAGCAGCCGGCGAGTTGATGAAAGAAATGCAGAAGGCTCAGGCCGAACTGCAAAAACTCGAAGCAAAACAGCCTGGAGGCGGTGGACAGGGATTTCAAAACACCCTACAGAATGTCCAGTCGAATCAAGGTATTCAGAATACACAGCAGGTTCAGGCCACGCAAAAGGCCGCAAATATACTTGCTCAAGCCAAAATTAATGCGAATCAACCTTCAGCCAGAGTTGGTGAAGCGGCTAAATCCGAGCGCTCACGTATGGCGGATATGCTTGGTGAGTTGATTGGTGGCCAAGACAAAATGGGTAAAATTATGGATATGGCCCTTTCGGGGCGACAATTTAGCCCGCCTGAGCTTTTAGCCATGCAGGCAGGTGTCTATAAGTTTTCACAGGAGCTTGAATTGACTTCCAAGGTGGTTGAAAAGGCCACAGGTGGTATCAAGCAGACCATGAATACACAGGTATAATTACCCGGCATTTCTGTTTTAAAACATCTGAAAGTTTGCCATGTGGCTCAGCCTGCGGTACGAGTGAGGTAAGGGATAGGTTTGTCCTTTATTTTGCTGAAAGGAGAGCGGTCCGTGCAAACATCGCGATTTCTCTGTTTAGTTGTTTTCACTTCGTTTCTCATCAGCTGTGGTACTGAAGCGATTGTCCATGATTTGGATGAGCGTGAGGCCAATCGTATTCTTGAGCTCCTCTCAGATAAGGACATTCAAGGCTTAAAATTGATGGAAGATAAGGGGCGCACTGTCACTTATACGATTCATGTTCCTTCGGCCAATCGCATGAAGGCCATTCGCATGCTCAATCAAAATGATTTACCGCGCCGCAAAGATAAAGGTTATCATGAGGTTTTTAGTGAAAGCGGTTTGATTCCTACTTCAACCGAGGAACGGGCCAAGAAAATGGCGGCGATTGAAGGAGAGATTGAGCGCCAGCTTAAGCTTTTTGACGGTATTTTAGATGTCGAGGTCCAATTGGTTATTCCTGAAGAAAGTGCGCTTCGGACGTCGCAAGATCTACGCGCGAAAACGACAGCCAGTGTGACGATTCGTTATCTTGAAGCTGAGGATAACGCGAAGCCTCTCATGGAATCGCAGGTGCAAGCCATTGTTGCCGCGGGTGTTGAAAAATTATCTCCAGCAGATGTTGTGGTGCTCATGAAACCGGCGAATAGTTTTAAGGCGGGATCGGTCACCCCAGCGGTCGCATTAACGGGAATTCGAAGTTGGAGTCAAAAACAAATTAATTGGTTGCTGGCTGGCGTGATTGCTTTCGTTTTATTCCTTTTGCTTGGTCTTTTGTTTTTACAAACGCGTTTAAAAATGATTCGAGAGAAATTGATTCGTTTGCAAACGGAGATTGCTAAGGCACGAAAAAAACCCGGTGAAGAAGTCGCAATTTAAGAAGATAAGGCATGCATCAGTTTTTTTCGCCACTCGACTTACGTGAAACGATGGCATTACTCACCATGTTGACAATTGGTGGGAGTCATGAGGCGGTATTATTTGAGCATTGGCCCGAGCCGGGCAGAACAAGACTAAAAGAAAAAGCTGCCGCTTTGGCGGATATTCCTGCGGAGAAGCGTGTGCCATTTATGGTGCATGAGATGAAGCGCAGTTTAGCTTTTAAAGGTTTACGTGGGATTGAAAAGGTCGATCCTTCCTGGTTGATTCGTGGCATGCGTGGTGAGAGTCCAAGGGTTGTGGCCACAGTGCTCATTGGTTTGCCCAGTTCGACAGTACGTTCTCTTTTAAAAAAGATGCCCGACGGTGTGCGTAAAAAATTGCCTCCGAAAAATGAAGTTAAATCAATTCCCATGGAAGTTGTGCGCGCAGTACGTGAAATTTTCGAAAGTCGTTTTGATGTGATGCCGACCCCGTCAAGGGATGGGTTTGCTTTTCGTGACATTATTCAGCTTGAAAAAAATGATATCTATAGATTGATGCGCGAACTTGGTTTGATTGAGCTTGGTCAAGCGTTTGCGGCGGTGGGCAAGATTGCCTTGGCTGAGCTTTGTCGGCGTTTGCCGAGAAAATCGGCAGAGGAACTTATTATGGCGGTTCGTTCGGCTTCGCGTATTGATTTACCTGATTTAAAAACAGCACAGCGGTTTTTGTCACGTGTTGTTGTTAATTTTAATGATACGGATGAGTTTTTTCAAAAAGCGGGATTGTGGCGATTGACGAAATGTTCTTTGATGGAAGATGAAGTTTTTCGTGGTGGGTTTCGCCAACGTTTGCCGCGGGAAGCAGGTCGTCTCTATGATAGTTTTTTTGAGAAAACCGAAGATTTTGGTGAACTCGATGAAGGCCAGCTGCAGCGTTTACAAGATTCAGTTCTTCAGTCGATACATGCATTGGCTCAACGTAAGGCTATTTCATCAAGATGGGAGAATGTAAATTATCGTTTTTATGATCCTGATTTATTGAAAAATTTAGCTTTGAGCGAAGCAAAGCCTGATGAAGGATCAAAGGAAGATGAACAAGA
>JASMKV010000415.1 GCA_030749035.1 Myxococcota bacterium
CCTGGACCAGAACAATCGAATCAAAGGAAGCAAGTTCATGACAAAGAGTACAAAAATGGCCTTAGGGGCCATCGGTTTGGGTATTATTATCTTTGCGACCCTGATGGCGACCCGCCCCAAAGCACGCAAGGCGCAAGATAAACAAAGTGGCCTTCTGGTAGAAACACAGGTGTTTTCGCCTACGAATCACGATGTGATGATTGAGGGTCAGGGTAATGTCGAGCCGGCTCAGGAAATTAAACTTGTTTCTGAAGTGATGGGCAAAGTGGTGTGGCAGAGTCCCAATCTGCTGCCCGGCGGTTTGGTAAAGGCCGGTGATGCGTTGGTGGCCATTGAAGCCAAACCCTATGAGTTGATGGTCAAGCAGCAGGAAGCCAATCTCGAACGCTACCGCCTGGAACTGCAAATCGAAGAAGGCAGACGCACGGTGGCGGCGCGTGAGTGGAAAGTCCTGAAGAAGAAAAAGGACAGCGCCAATGCGCGGGCTTCGTTGGCGCTGCGCGAACCGCAGTTACGTACCGCCCAGCTCAACTATGTTGCAGCGGAAACAGCCTTAGCGAAGGCTCAGCATGATTTGGCGAAAACCACTTTAAAGGCACCTTTCAATGCTTTTGTGGTGCAGGAAAATTCTGACATTGGGCAAGTGGTGGGCATGCAGACGATGGTCGCCACGCTCATGGGCACCGATGCCTACCGGGTACAGGTGGCGCTGCCGGTTGAGCGCTTGCAATCGATTAAGGTGGCCAAAGACACGACAGAAAAAGGCTCAATGGTGCGGATATGGCAGGAAGTTGGTGAGCAGCGTATTGAGCGTCACGGTGAAGTGATTCAGATCTTAGGCAATGTCGATCCGGTCGGGCGCATGGCCCGTGTTTTGGTGCGTATTGATAACCCGCTTGGAGACGGGAAAGAACAACTTCCGCTTTTACTCGGCGCTTACGTGCATGTCGAAATTGCCGCGAAGATTTTAAAGGGCGTCGTGGCACTACCACGGGCTTTGGTACGGGACGGTAATCAGGTTTGGTTAATGAGCAGCAAAAGCACCCTGGAGATACGTGCTTTGAATGTTTTGTGGCGTACGCAAGACAGCATGGTGGTCAAGCCCTTTTTGCAAGCTGACGAATCGGTCATTACCTCACGTATTCCCAATCCGGTGCCGGGAATGCTCTTGCGGGTAAAACAAGGCAAAGAAAAGCCAGGTGCGAGAGAAGTTCAGGCTGCGCTTGAAGCTAAGGATACCCCCTGATGGTCGATGCAGCATATAAGAAAGGGCCTCTGGCCTGGATGGCCGAGAATTCCGTGGCCGCCAATCTTTTGATGGCGTTGGTGGTGATTTCCGGTTTGATCATGATGCTGCGGGTCAAGCAGGAAGTTTTTCCCGAATTCGATTTGGATATTATTGTTATCAATGTGGCCTACCCTGGTGCCAGCCCCGAAGAAATTGAGCAGGGCATTCTCCTTGGCATTGAAGACGGCATCAAAGGCATTGATGGCATCAAAGAAGTCAGATCTTTTGGCTATGAAAGTGTCGGTGTGGTCTCCATCGATCTGCTGCTTGGTACCGATAGAAACAGAATCCTTTCCGATGTGAAAAATGCGGTGGACCGCATTACATCGTTCCCCGAAGACATCGAAAGACCGGTTGTCAGTCTGGCGCAAATTCGTAATCAGGTGATGTCGCTTGTCGTTGCCGGCGATGTCTCAGAAAAAGTTCTGCGGGGGTTAGCCGAAGAAATACGTGATGAGTTGCTGCAGAATCCAAAAATCACATTGGCGGAATTGGCAGCGGTGCGGCCCTATGAGGTGAGCGTCGAGGTGAGCAAGGAAAACTTACGCGCTTATGGTTTGAGCCTGGAAGAGATTGCTGCACGGGTGCGACGGGCATCGGTGGAGATTGCCGGCGGTACGGTCAAAAGTGAAAGTGGCGAGGTCTTGTTGCGCACCGATGAGCGGCGCCTTAGTGCGGACGAATACGGTGCCGTGGCCCTGCGCTCATTGCCAGGTGGTTCAAAACTTGAACTCAAGGATATCTCAACCATCAAAGATGGCTTTGCGGAGAATGACCAACGCTCCACGTTTAACGGCAAGAGTGCCGCCATGATTAAAATTTTTCGTGTCGGCGATCAAACGCCGATTGAGATTGCTGCTTTGGTCAAAACCTATATGGCCGATAAAATGGAGAAGCTCCCCGAAGGCATCGAGTTGGCCATCTGGGGTGACCGCTCCAAAATGTACGAAGAGCGGGTCGACCTTTTGATGCGCAATGCTTACCTTGGACTGCTTCTGGTGATTTTGGTGGTGGGGCTCTTTTTAGAAGTGCGCCTGGCTTTTTGGATTACTCTGGGTATTCCCATTTGTTTTATTGGCGCGCTTAATCTCCTGCCTGGGTTTGGTGTGTCCATCAATATGATTTCACTCTTTGGTTTTATTGTGACTTTAGGGATTGTCGTCGATGATGCGATTATCGTTGGCGAGGCTATTTACCGGCGGCGTGAAGAGGGGCTTGGGCGGCTCGATGCGGCCATCATGGGCGTTAAAGATGTGGCGCAGCCTGTTGTTTTTGCGGTGCTGACGACCATCGTGGCTTTTATGCCGATGCTTTTTGTGCCGGGGATTTCGGGTAAGTTTTTTAAGAATATCCCAGTGGTGGTGATTGCGGTGCTTATTTTGTCGCTCATCGAATCGCTTTTAATTTTGCCGGCGCATTTGGCCCATACCCGTAAAGGCAAGGGCAGCGTCTTTGTTGAGCGTTTAAATCAAGTTCAGGCCAAATTCAGCGCCAGATTGCACATATTTATCATGGGACCTTTTACGAATTGGGTGCGCTGGTCAACGAGCAATACCTTTTTGACCATTGCTTTAGGGCTCATGCTCTTT
>JASMKV010000416.1 GCA_030749035.1 Myxococcota bacterium
TCCCAATAATTGCCACTGGTACCTTCTATGCCGAGGCTATCTCTGGAGCTGACTTGATTAGGGAGGGTCACGCCACTAAGAACCCCATCATCAATGGCCTCTTGAATGGTGTATTCCTGCATTAACTCACCGCTGGCCGCAAAGGTTAAGACACCATTGGCGACCTCAAAAGGCTCGCCCTCAATACCACCATCCTGGGTCACCTCACCACCATCGACGACCGCATGCCAGGACCAGGCCATATTGATATCATCGTCTGCGCCGGGAGGGTCGTTCGTGTCTACTTCATCAAAGTTTTGTTGTTTGCGGAAATACACATCAATCGTATGGCCCATACCCAAGGAGTCATAGACCGTCACCGAAGTCGAAAAGTTAGACCGCGTATCGGCTTCATCCGCAGTAAAGGGAAGAGTCACAACATCATCCACAGAATCCACGTTCGCCGCCAAATCGACTTCTTCAGTCGCTCTGGCAGGTACTGCCGCATTCGGTGGAATAAAGAAACCTTGGAGCTTTGTTCCCAAGTCACCCTGAGCAGTCGCCACATAACCTTGCACCAAAAGCCCTTGTGGGTTTTCGAGGCGTCCCTGGTTATTCAAATGGAACATACCCGCACGGGAGAAGAACTCCCCTTCAACCCCCTGATGATTCCCCGACAAGGTAAAGAAACCGTCGCCTTGAATCGCCAGGTCAGTGGATTTACCCGTGGCCAACAATGAACCCTGGGTATACACGCGCTGTACACCAGCCATACGCGCACCACGACCGACACTGGCCAGGGTTGCACTGGCAACCGTTGAGCCCAAAACATCCTCGAATTGGGCGCGACCGCTTTTGAAACCAAAGGTCGACACGTTGGCGATGTTATCACTAACCACACCAAGCGCACTACCATGGGCGTTCAAACCCGCTGCCGCTGAATAAAGTGAACTTAAAATACTCATCTAAATAACTCCTTGCTGAAGAGCGTAAGTTTTCATTTTCTTATTCATTATTGTCGTCTTCACTGTCTTTGGATTTGATCTCCAAAACATCTCCGGGACGTACACGGATATCGCCGACCAATAATTCCGCATAGCCTTTATCAAAGCTCACACCTGTCACCGTACCGAAACTCTCGGTGGTCACAGGGACAGCTTCTTCTATCTCATCAACCGCCTCAACTTTGATATGATATTCACCCGGCGCAATAGGATTGCCCTCTTCATCGAGGCCATCCCATTCAATATTATGTTTGCCACCCTGCCTTGAACCGACATCAATGGTACGCACCAAATCGCCCGTATCACTGTACACCTTAATCTGAACGCTGGCTGCATTCGCACCGAGTTCAAAATTGAAATCCGGTGCATCACCGGCCTTATCAATTTCCATGCTCGTGGTTTGCACACGCACTTTTTTGCCAATCAAATCTGTGATTTGTGAATTGGCTAATGCGGTCTGGCCAACGGCCAACATCTCAAGATTCTTGTTCGACGCAATTTGCTGTTCCAAAGAACTAAACTGCGCAAGCTGGGCAATAAATTCTTTATCGTCCATAGGATTGAGTGGATCCTGATGACCAATTTGTGCCACCAGGAGTTTTAAAAACTCATCTTTACCCAAACTCTCATTGTCACCAACCAGCGACTGGGTTAAAGCGCCAGCACCGGCACCATCTACTGCATCTACAGACATTGTATTCTCCTTAATCTAGGCCACGACATCCAAACCATCACGTTGCCTCTTCGCCATGGGGCGACGTTTCGGCGTGATGATCTCCGGATCCGTTCTCAAGGTTTTACTCTCTTTATGGGACTGCCCTTCGCCCTTGTTTTGACGCTCGTTGACATCAAAACCCGCAAGGTCGAGGCCCTGCTCTTTCAAGGCTGAGCGCAAATCTTTGAGGTGTCCTTCAAGCGCTTCTGTTGCATTGACGCTATCTGTCCGGACATTCAAATAAACCTGGCCATCTTTTAATTTAACATCCACATCCAGCTTACCTAGCTCCGGCGGATCAAGCCGCACATGCAGCTGTCTGGCGCCTGTTGCAATTTTGGAAGCCAAAGCTTGCCCAAATTGTGTCAGTGGTATTTGCCTCAGCACATAGCGCTGAACCCCAGCGAGCTTGTCTGCTGCGGGGCCTTTAAGGTCACCTGTGGATTGCATCTTAGAGATATCCTGCACGATACCACCAGATTGCTTTTGTTTTGGACTTACCGACTTAAATGCCGCAACATCTTTTTGCAACAACGACACAGTCATTTTTTCATCCAATGTTGTATGCCCTGTCAGCGTGTCCGCTGAAGCCTCTGACAAACCTTTCGCATCCCCTTGACGGGCATGCATCTCTTCGCCAACCTCTTCACCTTGATGCTGCTGCGCATGTGTGCGCTTAAGGTCCAGATGTTGCTCCAGCTTTTTGGATGCTTTGGTCTGTGACTTCACTTCCACCTTGCCGCTGTTTTCAATGGCTCTAACCTGGTCCTTTCCGCTGCTTTTATCGTTTTTGCTCTGAACCTTACCCTCTAAGCCTGATTGTGCTGCAACCACATGCTGTGCCGTCAGCGCTTTATCACTTAACTCTTTGGGGTCCTGGATCGTCGCAGAATGTTCTTTTATATCTCCTGCCGCTGCTGTCTCTTCCGCGGCAATGATTTGTTTATTATCTCCTGCTGTATTGTTTTTCTTTGTCAGACCTTTTTTATCTGCAACCTGAACTTCTTCAGCAGTATTTTTGGCTTTCACCTGGCCTCTTTTATGCCCAGAGACTTTCTTGGCATTAAGTATAGCCACCACATTCTGTCCATCGCCATGCTTTGGAGCATCTTTTGGTTTTGCTTGAACCTCTTGCCCCTGTTTCTCTTGCGCTTCTTCGTCTTGAACCTCATCTTGAACATCATCATTTTGTTCTAAATCCGAAGCCGCATGGTCATCTGCATAGTGGTTATCTTCAGGCGGCAAAGGTGCTGCCTCTATTCCATTCAACATTTGCTGCTCCGCGAGCAAGGTCTGTTGAAAACCTTTTTGATGCGCGCTGCTTTCAAAACGCTGCGCCAGTTCCGCTGCCATATCCGCCCTCGACGCACTCCTGCCCATCTCAGCCAAATGCACTGACATACTTTAACTCCTTGTTGTTTCAGTCCTAACCGCTAAGAGATCCGTATAATCTCTACCCGCTTAGGGCTTTGCTTTCGCTAATGCCTCACCTTGTGGCGGCATCTCGTTCTTAGCACTTTCCTTTGGTTTAAGTGGTATCTTATTACGCGCTATTTCCGTCAGAATCACACCCGCTTTTTGCGGCGCCATTTTTCCTAAAATAGATGCTGCCTGAACAGCACTCAGTCGCATCAATAATTTGACCACCAGTTCATTTTCTGTGTTTTCTAAAACCTTTGCTGCCTTTTTCGCAGAGATCTTCGAGACTGTCGTCGTCAACGCTTCGAGAACAGCTTCGCGTCCGGCATATTTTGTTTCCGTTTGGTCTACCCTGCCCTCAAGCCGTCTAAGTTGGCCTAACGCCTTCTGTACTTTTCCGGCAATCTCTGACTCAAGTTTTTTGAGTTTCTTTTCCCGTAAATCAAGTTCTTTTTCACGGTGCTCAAGGTCTAAACGTCTATCCTTTAACTTGTTGAGCAAATCGAGGTCCGCTGATTTAATGGGCAGACAAGCATCATCTGCGTCTGCTGCGGCCTCTTGCTCCGCATCACCTGATCCGGACCGCGCATCGTTCGCCTCACCATGCACCTGTTTCGCAACTTCATCTTTAAGAGACGGGATATCGATCTCTATTTGCTTGTCCGACTCTGCGGCACTGCTGGCCTGCATCACCAAGCCCAGCCCCACAGCGGAACATAATATTAGCCATAAAAACAGATTTTTCATTACTTCGTCCCTTTTACACGCATCGTCGCCCACTCGTCCATGGTCTTCTGTTCTTTTCTCGCTGCGCTCTTACGCTCCCGCTCATCTATTTTACTCATAAGTCGCTCAACTTGTTTATGCTCAATTGACTTTTCTTTCAGTTTTTTTCTCGACTGATCGCGCTCAATCTTCGCTTTCTCCACCCTTTCACCGGCAGATTGTGCTGCAACATCACATAGTTGGAACACACCCGCCAATGTACCATCCACATGCGCGTGGTCGGCCATTTGCTGATGAATATCCTCCACCGCTTTTTTACTATCATCGTAACGTTTTTGCGCTAAACCAACCTCAAACTCAGCCTGTTTCTTCAAACTGGCGCGTAATTTACCTAAACGACTCAGTGATTTTTTCATTCGGCACGCTCCACAAGCTCAACAATCGTGTTTAATGTCTCAGCCAAATCAGTCGATTCATCCATGTCCTGCTGTAAAAAGTCCTGAATCAATGTCTGCATGCGAATGGCCTGATCCAAATCCAAATCTGCTCCCGGACGATATGCACCGACCGAAATCAAATCACGAGATTCTTCCAAAATAGACAACCAGCGACGCACCTTTCTTGCTGCTTGAATATGCTGCTTTGCCAAAAGCTCGCTTTCCACCCTCGAAAGAGATTTGACCACATCCACCGCAGGATAATGTCCTTGCTCAGCTAAAGAGCGCGACAAAACAATGTGCCCATCGAGTAAACCACGGGCCGCATCAGCGACCGGGTCGGTCATATCATCACCTTCGACCAAAACGGTATAGAGCCCCGTGACACTTCCGCCTTTTCGTGCTGGTGCCGCACGCTCGAGCAACTTTGGCATCAAAGCAAAAGCGCTTGGCGGATAACCTTTCGTGCTTGGTGGTTCACCAATAGCCAAACCAATTTCACGTTGGGCCATGCTAAAACGGGTTAAAGAGTCGACAAAAAGCAGCACGTTTTGTCCCTTGTCTCGAAAATATTCGGCGATGGTCGTTGCGACAAAAGCTGCCCGTACACGTTCAGGCGGGGGCCTATCCGATGTGGCCACGACGACCACGGAGTTTTTAAGTCCCGCGGCACCCAAGATCTGGTCGACAAAATGACCGACCTCACGACCACGCTCACCAACCAACGCAAGCACAACAACATCAGCGCTCGCAGCTTTTGCAATCATACCCAAGAGCACACTCTTACCCACACCTGGTCCTGCAAAGATGCCTAAACGTTGCCCTAAACCACAAGGCACAAAGCTATCAAGCGAGCGCACCCCAAGGCTCATTTGTTCGTCCACGGGCCGACGGTCCATCGGCGCGAGTGGTTCACCATAAATAGGTCGACGCTCACGTATCAGTGGCATCGGCGCATTGTCTAAAGGCCGACCAAGGGCATCAATCACACGTCCCTTTAAAGCTTCGCCCACCGGGCAACTTGATGCGACACCTTCAGGTGTCAGTCTGGCGCCAATACTCAGGCCATTAAGATGGCCAAAGGGCATCAAGACGGCATTGTCGCCCTTTAACGCAACGACTTCAGCCAGGATATCCTGATCACGCGAACCGACTCTGTAGAGGTCTCCAACGGCAGCACCTTTAATATTACCTTCGATCAACATCCCCAAAACTTGCGTGACCTGCCCCTCAATAGCGGGCAGTGCCAAGGACAAGCGTTCTGTATGACTCTCGAGATTAATGACTGTCGCACCCATCTAGAGTTCCCCCTCAACATCTTCGTTCTTCTCAGTGGGCGTTTCGACAAGCAAGTTCGCGGCAAGGTCTGCAAGTCGACGCTCCATGCTGGCATCAACTCGGCCAAGATTGCACTCGGCAACAACGCCGCCAAGCACCAGGGATGGATCTTCCTGAACATGGACAATACTTTTTTCGCCAAAGAGGTCGGGTCGTTTTTCTTTAAGCCAAACAACATCATCTGGCGCGATACGCATCGTGATTTTATCTGATTCCCTAAGCAGCCCTAAGGCATGCTCAACCATTTTCTCCGTAAAACCTTGGCGTGCTTCCACATCCCCCATGACAAGCTCTTTGGCCGTACTGTACGCTAAGCGCAACAATGCTTCTTCACTCTCTTGAATAATCTGGTCACGTAAAAAAGCTAAATCCGCAATCGCGTCCTGATAACGCTCTTGCATCGCACCAATCGCGGCTTGAGCTTCCTGCATGCCCTTCTCATAAGCTTTCTGAAACTCTTCACCTAAGCGTTCTTGATTCGCCCCTCCTGGGCCGGCTTGGCCGTGAAGGTCGTCGGGGAAAGTATTTGCGGCAACAAAATCCTTACCACGCAAAACAGAACGCAAGGGCATGCAACTCACTTTTCCTGGTGCGACAAGCGGTTGCACCTCAAGTGCCTCATTCGTTCCGGCAAAAAGCTCTTCCATTTCAAGCATCAATAAAATCCCTTAAAAACAATTAAACGTATTCATCACTGCCTTGACCAGCAATCGTGATGCGCCCCTCTGACTGCAACTGCAGCGCCACTGAAACAATCTGCTGCTGAGCGCTTTCAACATCTGACAATCGCGCGGGGCCCATGACCTCGAGGTCATCCTTGAGCATGGCTGCGGCCCGTTTCGAGAGTGAACTAAAGATTTTGTCCTGAAGCTCCTCGCTTGCTGTTTTGAGCGCAAGCAAAAGCTGATCACTTTGTACCTCTTTAAGCAAGGTCTGAAATGCTCTTCGGTCAACAGCTCTGAGATCTTCAAACGTGAACATCGCTCGACGAATGTCCGTCGCCAAATCATCAGACTCACTGGCAATCGTATCCAAAATATTTGCGGCCGCCTCCGTATCGATTTGATTAAGAAGCATCGCTGCCACACGCACACCATCGATTTCAGCTTCACTGGCCGCTTTTTCGGGCAAACCTGCAGATAAAATTTTCTCCGCAGTGGAAAGCGCATCTGCCGGAACCTCTTTCATATTCGCAATCCGATATAAAACATCCGTCGTCTGCTCTTCACGCAATCTCCCTAAAACGGCCGAACTTCGTTTTTCATCCAAATTTGCCAAAACAGCGGCAATAATTTGAGGATGTTCCCGACCAAGCAGGGAAGCCAAGACGTCCAAATCGGCATCATTCAAAACAGATGTCGTACTCGTGCCTGTGCCCTCAAATTCAGGGCTATCTTCACTGGTAAAAAACTGTGCCGCTTTATCCTCACCCAAAGCTTCATGCGCAAGGCGACCCAGGTATTCCATAGAGCCTTTCAAATGTAAGGGCTGCAGTTCCAAAATCTTGCGAAACTCAATATGGATGCCGGCCAATTGCTCGGGTGTTGTGCGCCCAAGCGCACGCGCCGTATCCGCAAGTTGGGCGATTTCAGCATCATCAAGATGCTTTAAAATATCCACAGCCAACTTCTCATCGACACTCAAAACCCATAAAGCCGCCTTCACCGGGCCTAAAAGGCTTGACATCTCCTGTTCGCGCGACACACTCATTGCTGTCGTTCGTCCCTGCTTCGATGGTAATGCTTTCTTTGGAGCCATGTTAAAAATTCCTTATTCTTATCTTAAGCTTCTGCGCGTTCAGTGTCAGCCTCATTCAACCATGTTTTAACCACTGCTGCTGCGCGTTCAGGATCGGGCTCTGCCACATCCGCATCAAGTTCTCCCCCGGCGCCGGTGCTTGCAAGTGCTCGGCCTGACATCGCCGCTTCCATCTCTCGTACACTCCTTGGCGCGGACAAGATTTCCTGAACATGTTCACCCGCCACCCTACGGAATCGTCGCAAGAAGAGCAGTGCAAAAAGCCCCAGGAATGCCAACAATACTGGGCGCCACAAGCGTTGAGCCCAGGAATACCAGCCAGGCAAAGGCTTGGTTGGCTCACTAAATGCGGTGGGGTCAAAAGGTATGGATTGGATCTCCACCTGATCGCCGCGCGCGGCATCAAATCCAATCGCATTTTTCACGATAGACTCGATACTCGCAAGTTCGTCATTTGAGCGTGGACGAAAAGTCACATTGCCTTCCTCGTCGGCCTCGCGCACAACATCAAGAAGGACCGCCACTGACAGGCGTGACACCTTACCCATTTCCGAAACCTCACGACTCACTATTTTATTAATCTCGTAGTTCAGTGTTTGTGTTTTACGTGAAGAACCAGGGCCCACCGGAGCTTGGACATCAGTACCAATCAAGTTTTCCTGTTCGGCCTGAACGGGTTGTCCACCAGCGCCTGTGCGTGCTTCTTCGGTGAGCTGTTCGCTTCGAACGACCGCGCTGTCAGGGTCAAAAGCTTCCGATGTCACATCTCGTTGTGAAAAGTCTAATTCCGCATTCACACGTACCGCCACTTTTTCGGCACCCACAATTTTCTGCAATATTTCCGAAACACGATTTTCCAAGCCGCGTTCAATCGAAGTCCGCTGTTCCTGATTATTCGCCGCGCCTGCCAAACTCTCGCCACCTCGCGACAAAATACGGCCCCCACTGTCGACGACCGTCACCTGGTCAGGATTTAAATTAGGCACACTGGAGGCAACCAAATGCACAATCGACTGCACCTGTTGCCCTGAAAGATATCGCCCTCGCTGAAGCTTCAAGCTCACAGAGGCTGATGCTTTTTCCTGCTGCTCTTTAAACAATGCTCGTTCGGGCATAACCACGTGCACCCGGGCTGTTTTGACCGCATCAATCTGTGAGATTGTCCGGCTTAACTCTCCCTCAAGGGCACGTCTATAATTTAATTGTTCCGCAAAACGGCTCATCCCCAAAGAAGGGTCATCAAAAATCTCAAAGCCCACACCGCCACCTTTCGGTAGACCTTCACCAGCCAAAGTGACCCTTAATTCATAGACATGCTCTTCAGGTACCGTGATTGCGGTTCCTCCTACGGCCAATCGATAGGGTGTTTTCATCTCCTTTAAACGACTTGTGATAGAGGCCGCATCCTCAGGCGTAAGATTCGCCATTAAAGTGCTATAACGAGGCTGCACGCCCACAAAGACCAAAGAAGATACAATCAATGCTGCCATACCGAGGCCCGAGAGCATTGAAAGCTTACGCCCTAAGGACCATTCTCTCCAGGCATCACCAAACTGACTAAAAAACACTTGAAGTTGTTCAAACATTCTCTACATCCCCATTCGCATAATTTCTTGATAAGCTTGTAAAAGTTTGTTGCGCATGGTCATCATATACTTAAAAGAAATGACTTCCTTTTCTACCGCCAACATCGTTTCGTGCAAATTACCCGTCCCCCCCTTGGTGAAGTTCTCAACAGCCCGTGTTGCTTCAGCGTGCGGCTCGACCAGCATCGAACCCGCCTTATTGAGCGCCTCTTCAAATGCACGGTCTGAAGCTTCATTGCTCTTAACGGGGCCCGTTGCATTCCCTAAACCATGAACTTTTGTTTCAACCGGAGAATTGATTGTTATTGCCATCTTACTTTCCTATCTTTAGACTTCTTTGCGCCATATTTAATAAGGTTCGCATGGCACTCAAGTTCGCTTCATACGTACGTGCCGCGGTCATCATCGTCACCATTTCCTCTACCATATTGACATTCGGCATCGACACATAGCCCGTTTGGTCTGCATCTGGATGACCTGGGTCGTATGTCCGACGCGGCGCTGTCGTGTCTCTCTCGACACCTGTCACCTCTACACGCTTTAAAGCATTTTCAAATTGACTCGGAACAAACTCGCCCTGTTTGGCATTCACCGCATCGAACACGGCCTTTTGCCGACGGTACGGACCACCTTCTGGTGTTCGGGTGGTCTTCGCATTCGCAAGGTTAGATGAAGACACATTCATGCGGATACGTTCTGCACGCATCCCCGATGTGAGGATTTCTAAAGCACTAAAAAAGTCCATGATTACATGCCTCCATTTGTTGCAGCGTATTTGAGCAACCCTAAGCGCCGGTCAACAATTTCTAAGCTTGCTTCATAACGCAGTTTGTTCGCTGCGATCTTCGCCATCGCACGTTCCAAGCGCACACCGGCTTTTTCAGAGCGCGCTGCGGATGTCGTCACGCGCACCTCACCAGAAGTAAAAGGTGTCGATTGGATATGCCCCTCACGCGTTTGCAGCATTTGCTTGGCGTTATTGAATTCCTCAGAAAAGACAAGGTCACGGACCTCATAGTTTGGCGTACTGGCATTGGCTAAATTCGATGCAAGGACACTGTGGCGCTTGACGTGAAAGTCAACAACCTGCTGTAAACTTTGAACATTTGAAAAGAGTTCTGAACTCATTTGGTCCCCCCGGGTTGTTCTGCTTGTGCTTTTGCCGCATCATACTTTGGAATTAAACTTTTAGGCTTACGACCTTCTGCTCGAATGGTTTTCTTGAGATTTAAAATACCCTTACGTAATTCTTTTAATTCCTCTTCAAAAACGAAATCACTCAATGTCACACTTGTGGGTTTCTTCATTTTCAAACCACGCTTAAAACGCTTGCGGTAAATTTTCGCCATGGCTTCCATCATCACTGGCTGCCCCAATGCCTGATAGGTCCAAGCGGTTAACACCATCGCCTGTGCTAAACCTCGGCGCTCCTTCCAGCCATGAGCCGTGCTCGCAGAAGAACCCCGTAAAAGCGGCTGCAAGATTTTCTCCGTCTCGTCCAAAAGGTCTAAATCAAGGAGTGCCCTGGCAATCTCCAAGCGCAGGCCGTTTTTATCAGGGTGCCCTTCAAGTGCCCCTGCATAGCGATAATAGCCCCGCACCACATCAAAGGTTGTAGATGCCATATAAATGGCTCTTGAGAAAAGCTTCTGCCGTAATGCATCAGGCAAAAGACGCACACGTGGGTCCTCTTCTTTCAACTCTTCCAAGGATAAAAAGTGCAGCGCTTCTTTATGCGTCTGGGCCAGAAAGTCAGCAACCCAAAGGTACTCACCCCATAAATAATCGGAGACCGGTCCATCGGCGAAAGAGATCCGCTTCACGATTTCCTCCCAATTAATATCGAATGTTTTTTTATCATCACAACCGACCGCAACCGACCGCAGTTCCGCTAAAACACCTGCAATGCGATGACCTTCCTGCTCCAAGAGATGATTATAAGAGCGACATGCTTCAACCTCATTCTCCAACATCAGGTCCAAATCAGCCAGACGCAAACTCGACCAGGAACGCAAAGCATAATCTTGACCCAGCTCAATGAACATCTGTGTTGCCCGACGAACATTGCCCGCTTCCAATTGGCGTTCAGCGTTACGGAATTTGGCACCCGTATATCGAGAAGGCACCGAGCGTGGTGGGGATTTATCAAGATGTGTAAGCAATTCGCTCCGCAACGGACTCGCTCTCACCTTCAACGTTGCGCCCATTTTGCTGCTGCCAATGCTGGCCCCATTGATTTTCTGACTGAAGGTAATGGCCCCCTCCCAGCCGCCTTGCGGCACCGCCAAGAAACTCACCATCACTGCCGGGTACTGCGCAAAATGCTCACGCAATTTTTGGATTTGTGCGGAACTTCCTGTTTGACTGACGAGCAGCAAAGTAAAATCATTTCTGCTGTCAAATATTTTAATTTTGCCGGCAGTCGCACCTGGCAAGAGAAAACGACTTGTGATCATCTTGCTTTGCGCCGTCCATGAGAACAGACAAGTTGCACAAATAAGCGCTGTGCTGAGAAAATTTATAATTCGAGTACTCACGTGTGACCACGAATGCATCATCCATGCCATCAGACAACGTCTTTTTTTATTAATCATTCAGGTATGTTGTGCTGTGTTCGCTCGGGTCTGCGCTGCACTTTTGTCGATAAGAGCCAAAATATTGGCACTCGGATAATGCACACCCAAAAGTTTGATTTCACAAGTTTTAGCCTAAGTTGTGAGTCCAAGCTTCTTCAAGCGCTCAACCAAAGTCGTTCTTTTTAACTGTAAGAGTTCTGCGGCTTTGGCCTTATTCCCGCCACTGCGATTTAGGGCTTGTTTGATAAGCTTCACTTCAATTTGCTCTAAGGTCTCTTTGAGATTGACGCCATCTGCGGGGAAAATGTTTTGTGAGAGCAACTGATCGGCCGGAGAATTCGATAATTCGGGCGGCAAATCACTTAACTCAATAAGTCCCTCTTTTTTAAGAATAACCAAACGCTCAATAAGGTTTTCCATCTCGCGCACGTTACCTGGCCACGCATGCGCATTCAGAACCTCTTGCGCATCATCACTCATGCCGTCAACCATCCTGCGATGTCTTTGATTCGACCTCTGGATAAAATAATGACAGAGCATGGGCACATCGGCAATACGCTCTTTTAAGGCCGGTAAATTGATAGGGATCACGTTCAAACGGTAAAACAAATCCTCACGAAATTTTCCATCCTTACATTGTTGATTCAAATCACGATTCGTCGCTGCAACCAAGCGAACATCGACTTTTCGTGACTTGGTTTCACCCACCGGGGTAATTTCTTTTTCCTGAATAACCCGTAAAAACTTCCCCTGCAGATCCAGGTCCATTTCACCAATTTCATCAAGGAAAAGTGTTCCCCCATCGGCGATGGCAAATCTTCCATCACGACGCTCTAAAGCCCCTGTAAATGCGCCTTTCACATGACCGAAAATTTCACTTTCCATCAACTCTTTAGGGATGGCGGCACAGTTCAAAGCCACGAAAGGTTTTTCTGAGCGTGGACTGGAAACATGAATCGCACGCGCAACCAATTCCTTGCCCGTACCACTTTCACCAGTCACTAAAATATTACAATCGGTATCACATACCTTCTCAATCGTTTCGAAAACCTTCATGAGCGTCGGATCCTGGCCAATCATATTGGGGGCAAAACGGTTGCGCCAATCCTGAATATATTCCTGGTTCATCGGTATTTTATCTCTCTAAATCACAAGCCAGAACAAAGTTGCTGATATCACTGAAAATTTCAGAATCTCCCTCTATATGCACGTAAAAAGCCGCTAGACTTCCCCTATAAATTGTCCTACATGAGCCAATTGTCAAATAATTGGCAGCAAACAAACTCTAACGTATTATTTGCATACGCAACAGAAAAAAATGATGAAATTGCGTCATGGCTGAAACACAACCGAAATCAAACCTGCCCGACGGCATGTACCGCTTACTTTTTGAGCACGCCAGCGATGCTATCTTTTCCGTGCGTCTTTCCAATATGTGCATCCAAAGCGCCAACCCCAAACTTGAAGAAATGACCGGCTACGTCGTGAGACAACTTATTGGCGGTCGGGTCGACCCTCTCGTGCCCCAGGCCCTTGGCAATGATGATGCTGGGCGACTCTTTTCACCAGAGCTTCTCAATTCACCGGGTCTCTATGAGGACATCAGGCTGCGCAAAGTCGATGACCATCTTCTCTTCGGCTCAATTGCGGTCGGACATCTGCCGGATCCAGACGGCACGTTGGCCGTCTGCGTTTTACGCGACACGACGGAACGACGGCTGCTTGAAAGAGAACTCATCACCAAGCATATGGCTTTACGCGAAGCGCATAATGAGCTTCTCAGTGCGACACACGCACTTGAAAAACGCAACAATGAGCTTATGGATCTCTCTAATCGCATCGCAACCTTAACCAAGCAAGCCGCGATTGGCGAGTTTACCGCGGGTGTCGCCCACAGCATCAACAATCCGCTGGCGGCTCTGCTTTCTTCGATCAGGCAAATGGGTAAAGTGCTGCCACAAATCACGCAAACAGATTTGCAAGAGCGTCTTGTGACCCTTTTGGACCGACAGAGCCAAGGCGCAGAACGCATTCAACAAGTTGTTGTCGATGTGCGCAATGTGCATAAGAGCGGTGCACCTGCAGCCGAATTTGCCATTCGTGAAATCACAAACGAACTCGACAAAGCACTTTCGCTCTTTAGCCACCGAACAGAGCATATGGAAATCGTCAAAGACTATTTTGGGCAACAAGATATTGAAATCATACCGGACCAGCTCCAATATCTATTTTGTAATCTGATCGACAATGCCTTGCTCGCCATGGAATACAAGGGACGCTTAGCCATTAAAACAGAAATTGCCGACTCCCGCCTCCTTATCTCTTTTGAAGACAATGGTCCTGGCTTACCGGCGGAAATTAGAGAGCGACTCTTTGAACCTTTTGTGACCACACGTTCTGGTGGTACGGGCTTAGGATTGTCCTCGGCGCAACGCGTCGCCCAAATGCACCGGGGCAAACTCTCATGTGCGGATGCAGAACCGACCGGCACGCGTTTTACTCTCGAGATACCCTGCCTCCAAAATGAAGGAAACTAAACCATCGTGAGCAGTGAAAGTAAAAACGAGACCTCCATACTCATCATCGATGACGACCGTGCTGTCCTCGACGCGCTCGCCGATGAATTGTCTGAACATTACGCCGTCAGCGCTCTCGACTCAGGTGAAGCTGCGCTGGAATTGCTTGAGAAACAACAATTCGAAGCCATCATTTGTGATGTACGCATGCCCGGTATGGGTGGTGTCGAACTCATGCGTAAAGTGCAAAATATCGACCCCCATTTGGTCCGAATTCTTCTCACCGGTTTTCAGGACGATGCTGCGCTCGAGGCGGCCTGGATGCCAGGCGGTGTCTATAAAGTAGGTAAACCATGGGGTGATGAACTTGAAATCATCTTACGCCGAGCCCTTGAACAACGGGCTGTACTGCTCGAGGCTCAGCAGCAACTTGGTGAAGAACGTCAGGCCAGAGAGCAGGCTGAACTCTCTGTCCATCAACTTGATAAAATGGCATCCTTGGGTACACTCTCTGCAGGTATCGCCCATGAAATGCGCACACCATTGGCCTTTATCAAAGCCAACATCGACTGGCTCAAAACCTCCTTTGGTCAACACTACCCTGCCCTCTTCAATGAAGACGCCGAGAAAAATCCTGCAGACAAAAATTTACCCGAATCGATTTCCAGCGAGCTCAAGGCTGTCCTTAATGACTGCCAGGAAGGCGTGGTGCGTCTAAGTGAAATCCTCGAAGGCCTAAGAGGCTATGCTGCACCGAGCAGCGCCAACCTCAAAGACATCGACATACGCGAATGCATTGAGCAAGCGGTTCGCCTCGTCTCCTTCAAATACAAACACACTGTTGAGATTCATACGGCCCTTGAGACGGCCATGCCGCACATACGCGGACATGAAGGCGAACTCTCACAGGTTGTGATCAACCTGATTGTCAACGGAGTGCAGGCGATGAAGGAAAAAGGGAATATTTATGTGCGTGCCACCAGCGACACAGAAAGCTTGCGTATTTCCGTTGAGGATGAAGGACCCGGTGTGCCCGAGGAGATCTTACCTCGACTCTTTGAGCCTTTTTTCACCACAAAGTCTGACGAGATCAATGGCAATGGGCTTGGTCTCTCCATCTCTTTGGGTATTGCCCGTCGTCACGGTGGCGACCTTCTTTACGAAAATGGAACGCATGGTGGCGCTCGTTTTATACTGGAGCTTCCCCTATAATTAAGCGATATAGATAGACCATAACTCATGATTGTAAATTTTCGAAAAGTTATCGACCGAATTGACAGCCTACCAACGCTCTCGCCCGTAGCCAATCAAATCGCCGCGATGGTGAATGACCCAAATTCAGACGCCAAAAAAATCGCCGCTGTGTTGCGCAATGACCCGGCGCTTACCGCAAAAGTGCTCAAACTGGTCAATTCACCCTATTACGCCATACCTGGAGGTGTCTCCGATGTCAGCACCGCCATTTCTTTTCTCGGCTTTAATACCCTCTATCAGCTCGTCTTAAGTGTTTCTGTATTAAGCGTCCTAAGCTCTAAACAAGAAGGCGAATTGAGCCCCTTCGAACTCTGGAAATACTCGGTCGGCTGCGCCACCATGGGCGAACTACTCGCCGAACATGTCATGTATCCTGAAACAAGCATCTGTTTTACCGCAGGACTGCTGCACGACATCGGTAAAATTGCCCTGTTGCGCGTTGCCCCTAAAAAATTCCAAGAAGCGGTCAACCTTGCACGAGAGGAAGGCATTCCCTTGAACAAGGCGGCCCTTGATACGGGTTTGCCAAACCATCAGACGGTCGGTTCCAGACTCGCCGAAAAGTGGCGCTTCCCCATGCCTTTACGTATTGCCATCAACTACCAGCGTTATCTCGCCGACACCTCGCGCGCAACATTAGCCAGAAATATGGGTATTTTTGTCGACATCACCGCCATGGCCGACATCATGGTCCGTCGCTATAAATTTGGTGATCCAGGAGATGATGTTCTCCCCGAAGTTGACGACGCACTCATGGAACGAATGCGCATTAAAGAAGAGGACTTCGACGTTTTCGAAGAAAAAATGCACGAAGCGACCCAACGTTCAAAGATCGTTCTTGAGCTTGCCGGCGAGACATCTTGAGCCAAAGGCTCAAGCCTTTGCCAAAAAGGCGATAAATTCTTTATCCGCAGGACAAAAGTCCAATGCCATCAGTTCTGTTTTCTGCACCCACGCAATCGTTTGACCATCGTGGGCCATCATCTCATCAAGAGAAGACAAATGTGTGACCGCAAAAAGAGTGAGGTCCACAACAATATCTTCATAGGCGTGCTGATGCGACCACAGTTCTTTATCGACACGTATACGTAAACCAAGCTCCTCGAAGAACTCGCGTTCAACACACGCATCAGAACTTTCACCTGGGTCGACCTTGCCACCAGGGAATTCCCATAAAAACGCCCGCGCCTTCCCGGCCGGACGCTCTTGCACCAAAACCGCACCATCGACTTCAAGCACACCGGCAACCACTTTAACTCTTGGTTTGAATTGCATTGGAGCGACCCGTCTCAATTTAAAACACGTAAACGGGACATATACTCCTGAACCGCCTTAAGACCTGCAGGCCCCATTTCTTCAAATTTCCGGGCAACCTCAAGCCATTCTCTGACCAAAACAAGAAGCGCATCAATGTCCATATCGTAAGCGCTTGGGGCATATATGCCAATTTTGTTCAATGCCAATTCAAAGAGTTTAATCGCCGCACGAAACTGTCCTGTTTCAAATTTTGAACACCCCACCGATAGCTGCAACAAACCCTGTAATAAATCCGCACCCTCATCCTCTTCAATGTTCCATTGTTCTTCAAAAACCTCATAGGCTTCGAAAAACTTTTGTTCATCAAAAAGTGCGATGCCTTTCTCCAATGCTTCATGAAAGCCTACGCTCATCCTTTAACTCCTGCCTTCCGCTAACAAATTCTCGCTTTGAGCGCTAGCGTCTACATATAAAAAAGGTTAAATAACCGTATGCCTTGTGATGACATTACCGAATGGGTCGAAGTGGAGCTTAACGCCAGTGATTGCCTCAAGAACTACAGTTTAAACAAAAGGACTTGTGGTGCTGAGATAGGCAATCAAAGTTTTCTCCTGAAGCTCTTTGCGGGACAGAGTGTCAATCAGATCCTGGAGAAGGAGCCGATCGTACTCCTTGAAGAGGTTGATATCGAAAACGAAACCGACGAATTTTTCGCTCTCAAGCACCTTTTTGCCCTACAGGAAACACTCTCGAGCTTTATCGGCATCACATCCTCGGCTCCAGAAGCAAGCTGTGCGATTGCACAGGTGGACTATAGCGATGAGCAAACCCACATCTCTGCGGCACTATCCATTGTCGCCTTAACCGAGAAGATCAAGTCTTGTGGCGCCTGCGGGTCTTGTGGGAAAAACAAAAAGAGACAGCCTTAAGCCCTCTTCGTCAACTGAGGTCCTTGAAATTTTTTGCTTCACCGGGCCAATCATAAGAATCAGGCACCGCATAAGGCAGCCAAAGATTGATCACCGCCGATGGGAATTCAGAGCTTAAGAAATGCTCCGTATCGTTGACACGACTCAAGCCATCAACCTCAGTATCAAAGGTCTTGAACTCATCGGCATGACCGGGAAATTTATCTGGCCACTTAGAAGCCGCTGGATGATTCGCCATGCGCAAGCCTACTGAAGAATATTGGGGATAGCCAAGCATGCCTTGAGCTTCCTCGGTGCTTAAGTTTTTGTCCCAACCTTTGGGCAAAGAACCATGCTTGGCCCATTGCACCTGGATTTCGGGCCTGCCCCCGTGGGCATTGGCATCGGCCACCGCTTCTGCGCCGGCTTTAAAAACCGTGTTGTCAAAGAGCGTGTAAATGTCCGTCACGTCCTTGCTCTTTGGATCATATTTAACCCAGACCATTTCTCTGTCACCGGGCATATTGTTGTCGGGCTGGTCACCATCATTTTCCCAAATCAAGTTGTAGGCAAAGAGTGGTTCCGCTGGGTGCTTCACAATCACCACATCCTTTAAAGCGAAAGGTTCCTGCGCATTCGTCATGATGCGTGGCATCAGTTGCTGCGCCAAAGCTTTGTCTTCTGCGCTCAATTCTTGCGCAGGTTGCAGGTCAAAAACTTGCATATAGCTCTTGGCGGCCGAAGTCATTTCACCACGTCGGTGATGTTCCTTTGCCAGGGCAAAATGTCGTTCTGGATTCGTCGGTTCTAATTCAACCGCACCGCGCAATAAAGTAATCGCCTGTCGATTCTCGTCCTGCTCATTATTGGCCAAATACTTGGCCGTCGCTTCGTAAGAATTCGCCACGGTACGCGCCTGCAGTGGGCTCATGCCTTGACCTGTAGGCATATCCACTTTGAGCCCCATGCGCTCTTCTACAAATTCCTTCAGCAAGACAATCTGTTCAGGCTGCTCAAAACCATAGTCGGCCCCAACCTGCAGGGCCTTCTCAAAAGACATACCTTGCGAGATTTGATAGGCCGCGCACATGATACCTGTTCGCCCCATGCCTGCCATGCAGTGCACATACACCGGATGGTTTTTCGGGTCCTCCATAATATCGAGAAACTCCTGGATCTGATCCATGGTTGGTGCTGTATCGTCATCAATGGAAATGTATTTCGAATCAATCCCCAGGCGCTGACAAATGGCCGCTTCCTCATTGTTCTCTGAACGGAGATTAACAATCGTTGGGGTCGTTCCATGCTCTCGTAAGGACATATCTTTGAGCCACTTTAATCCTGCTTCGTTCGGCTGATTACCACGCCACATCACGCCATCTTCTGCCACAACAAAATTACGTATGGATGAAAAATCAGGCAAGTCTTCGGGCGACTTCACCAAAGGGTGAGCATCTTTACCGCCAGGTAAAACAATCGACCGCAACATCTTGGTTAACTCCGTCAGACGCACCGCCGTCCGATAAGGTCGCGCGCCGAATTCGCCGCCTTGAATGCTGTCAAATGTGTTGCTGCTTAGCCATGAATCGAGTTTCTTCTCAAAGTCAGCCGTCAGCATGCCTTTAGACTCGAGACACTGAATCAAAAAGTCCACTTCGTTCTTCAATGCCGCGTTCGCGCCTTGGCTATAAGAGACATAGGAGCCCACAGGTCGATGGGTGCGGTCAAGTAAGTCCTGAGGTGGACGTGTGCGCAGCGCTTCATCGGGATAAAAAGCTTTTTCTGTATAGGAACTGTCCGGCTCTTCGACAGCACGAAAATTGATTGGTCGGCCGACTGGGCCTATGCGCGAATCCTGGGGCATGGTTAAGTTATCGTAATCACAGCTAATCTGTTGCGTCAAAAGAAAAAGGCTAAAGACGATCCCTTTGTTAAGTTGTTGTTTTTCTAAGGCTAATTCGTACTAAAGGCATGAGAAGAAGCATCAGGAATAAAAAGCTCAGCGCCTGTGGCCCATGACTCTGGCAGCCGTAGGCCACAGTCGATTGGCCGGCGGCAACCTCAAGGGGCTGCCCATCGAGAAAAACTGCAGTCGAGACATGGCCTTTTGCATCCATGGCCCAAAGCCTTACGCTGGCCTGAGGATGGACCTCCAACATCTCTCTCAGGGCAAAATCGTGCACTCTACGTTCCCCTGCATAGAGAACCTCGGCCTTGATTTTGATGCGCTCTGCGGCGGTCGCATCGTCTTGTACGTGCCAACGCACCTCATTGCCTTGACGCCAGGCTTTCAACACCGGCGCTGCCTTGTCGATGAGCACATGCGTGCTGCGCACCTCACTCCACAAGCCGGGTCGGTTCTTATCACGGATCCGAAAAAACACATCGTACGCGCCGGGAAAATAGAGCGCCGGGTGATCCACATGCAACGTTCCATCGGTACCAAGACTGCGAAAGCTTTGCCAAGGTTCACCTGCATGCAGACGATAGGAAACATCAAGATCGGACGGATTCAATTCAGGACTTTCAATCTCCACCCAAAATCCGTCACCTTTATCACTCGCCTCTTTGATCCGAAAATCCAAACGCTTTAGGCTGTTGCCTGCCGAACCACTGCCCAACTCCTCGTAACAAAGCGCATCCGTGGTGTCGTTAATCTGATCTGGCGTACACAATTTAAAGAAAAAGCCCAAGTAGCGTCCCTCATCCCCAAGCCGTTCAACCGCACGTACTTTGGGAACATAAGGGATACCAAGCGCGGCTGCCGTAAGTTCAATGTTCAACGGCGCTTCACTTAAGAGTGTGGGTAAAAAGAGTTCGACCAGTTCGGCAACACCGTCGGGGTCAAAA
>JASMKV010000417.1 GCA_030749035.1 Myxococcota bacterium
GCCATTGCAGGCCGGGCTTTCGCCTGAGCTGCCACAGCTATCGTGGGGATCTGTTCCTTCTGCGGCATCTGTACAGGTTCCATTAGCTGTAGCTCCCAATATGGCTGAGCACACTTCGCAAACGCCAGTACATGTGTCAGCACAACAGTAAGAGTCTTTACAAATTTCGTTGCTCTCACAATCTCCATCGGCATTACAAGCGATTCCATCACGCTGGCAAGTCCCTGCAGGACAAGTAAATCCAAGATTATCATCGCAATCCACATCCCCAATACAAGAGCCAGGACAATTTGCTGTGCCGTCACATAAATAGCCACCAGAACAATTGTTGTTCTCTCCATCGTTTAGTATTTTGCAAACGCCCTCAGCGTCTGCTCCAAGGCTCGTGGAGCAAACATTACATCCACCGATGCACGCCGTATCGCAACAACGACCATCTACACAGTTGCCACTGATGCAGCCAGCAGCGCCGACACTGGTGCAGTTCTCCCCATCCTCTAAAAGACAGCTGCCGCCATAGCAGGCATTGCCGGAAGTGGTACAGCTTGTTTCCGTGCCTTGGTCATCCTGATTCCCGTCGGTCACACTGCTGCATGTGCCGTCGCTACCGCCGGTGTAATCGCCTTTACAGGATTTACAGGTGTCGGTACAGGCCGTGTCACAGCAAACACCATCGACACAAAAGTTGCTTTCACAATCAGTGGGATCGATGCAGCCAACGCCATCATCTTTATGACAAGCGCCACTGCCATTACAGGTTAGATCGTCCGTACATTCTAAATTTGGATCTTCGCCATCGGCAATATCATCACAGGTTCCATCACTGCCACCGGGCTCTTGATGGGTGGCGAGGCAGCTTCGGCACGGCCCACAGGTGCTGCTGTCCTGATTGCAGCAGACCCCATCGACGCAATTGTTGCTGGTGCAATCGGTGCCGGCGGTGCAGGTCTCGCCATTGTCCAGATGACAGGCACCCAGACCATTACAGGTATTGCTGCCACAGTCATCGGGTGGATTGGGATTATCCCCATCGCTGACCGATAAACAGTTACCGTTGCCTCCCGCAGTGTCATCGTTTTTGCAGCTTTCGCAGACACCGGTGCAGTCTTTATCGCAACAGTAGCCATCGCGACAAAAGTTGGAATCACATTGGGAATCGAGGGTACAGGTCGTGTTTTGCGCAAGATGACAATTGCCGTTACCATCGCAGGTTGTAGTGCATTCGTTGTCTGGATCCTGGGCATCGGGCACTACGGTACAGGTTCCTATGGAGCCAGTGATATCGCAGGCCTCACAGAATTCGGCATCACAAGCACTATCGCAACACACATCATCGACACAGTTGTTCGTACGACATTGATTGGCGCTGCTGCAGCTTTGGCCATTGCTGAGCTGGCAGGCACCCTGGCCGTTACATTCGAGTTCGCCAGCGCATTCCCCATCAGGTTCCCCATCAGGATCTGTATCGTCGGGTATATCGCGGCAAGTACCATCATCCTCCACACTTAAGCCGGCGTGTGTCCCCAAGCAGGACTGACATTGCCCTTCGCACTCGTCGTCACAACAGACCCCGTCCGTACAAAAGCCGCTGACGCATTCATAATTATTGGTGCAGGCTTCACCATTGGCCACCTGGTAGCATTCCCCTGCCCCGTCGCAAGATGTTTCGCAATCGTTGTAGGGATCTTCGCCAGCACTAATCGAGGTATAGACAACGGTGGTGTCGGTGCAGCTGGTGGGTTTTTTACATTCGGGTCGAGCCGAAGCTTCGCCCTTGTCGGCATCGGGACAAAGGTCGGCATCGGTTTGGCAGGCCGGCGCGCTGCTGCTGCCGTTACATCCTGGATCGACATTGGCTTTGATATAGCAGATGGGTTTGCTGCCAGCTTGCGCCTCATCATCGGTGCCGAAACCGTGGTAATAGATGTCATCCCCGTCAGAACCATCGCAGGCAATTTCTGGGCAGTCGTTATAGGTATCCGCATCTTTGGCAATGGCCACCCAGGCAGGGTCGATGGTTTCAGAGCAGGTGCCACTGACCGCATCGGTGCACACGGGACGCTCAAGGCTAACGCCAGCAAGAGATTCACTTTGGCTTGTGTTGTAGGCGACACAGTCGCTGCAATCTTGTTCCCGGGTTCGGCAGGAACCCGCGTCGACATCACAAAAGTTCCCATAGTTGCCGGCACACACATAACATTGAGGATCTTGGGCATTGTTGATGAAGCCGTCGTAGTAGTAGGTGTCTTCTCCGTTTTCTGGACCGCAGGAGCCTAAAGCATTGCTTCCCGAACGCGGTGTACGCGTGCAATCGAGATAGGTGTTGGTTTCGGCTTCGCTGTTTTCGCAGAGATCTTCCCCTGCCCCATCTTGCGAGGCTTCGCCCAAATTTGTACCATGGTCACAGCGGCAGTCTTCATCAATTTGATTCCCGCAAAGCTCCGTTGCGGCGGGATTGATGGCAGCGTCTGTATCATCGCAATCGACATAGTCGTTGCTGGTTCCCGCAAGCAAGCTTGGGCCGTCTGCGCTTTCGTCACCAATGTTTGTGCCGCAGAAAGTATAGCCATCCCCATCCAGGTCGTATGTTGGATCTTCATCGACCTCGCCATCGCAGTCGTTGTCCTTACCATCGCATTCGTGGTCTTCCCCTTCAATATAAGGGAGTTCTACCCAGCCGACAAAATCCGAAGTGGCGACTTTGGTGGGTAAGACTTGCCCTTCGCATTCACCCCATTTACCGCCCTGGCAACTTTGGGTACCCAATTGACAAGCGCCTTGCAGGAGGATCTGACTTCTTGCGGCGTCACCGATAAAGCCCAGGAAGCAATCGCGCGTATCACCTAAGGCACACGTAGAACCTTCATCGACGTGCCCATCACAATCATCATCGATGTTGTTGTTGGCGACTTCACCGCTTAAGTTAAAGAGGCCTTGCATGATGCCATCGTTGCAGCTTTGTTCCCATTCGCCCTCGATGCATTTTTGCTCTCCCATGGCGCAAGCGCCGATACCTGCGAGGTTAAGGAGATTCCCGGGTAAGTTGGTGCAGTAAATGGTATCGCCCTCTTCACAGGGGCATCCTTCATCGACAGGAAAACCGCTGCAGTTGTTGTCTATTTTATCACCACAGACTTCGAGGGTATAAGGGTTGATGGTGGCTTGGTTGTCATCGCAATCACATTCGCCTAATTCTCCATCACATTTTTCATAACCGTCTCCATCTTCGTCTTCAAAACCTTCGAGCATTTTAATGCTGTATTCAACCCGGGCATTGCTGGCGAAAGTAAGTGTTTTTGCCGCGGCGACAACAACCTGGTCGTTCTTGAGTCCTTGGGCATGAAAGAAAAAACTATTTTTGATGGTGTCCGAAGGTTTGAGCAATAAATCAAAAGGCTCGCTGCTGATGTCGATATCAAGTTCATGCGCAGAGACCGCTTCGTCTTCGCCTTCAAGAGTTCTTACTGCGAGATTAATTTTATCGACTTGAATAATACTCGAAATACGAATGAGCATTTGTGTTTCGGTCACTTCTGGCGCGTCATCTGTGCACTGAATTTGCGTGAGGGAAAGCGACAAGGCAAAGAGTGCTAAATAGGGATTGCGTATTAGGGTTTTCACTAAACCTACTTTATCGAATACACCGGCGAAGGGCTAAAATCCGGTGATTTTTTTTTTGAGTTGTTGCTTCTTCACAGCAATTCATACTAGCTAAGTCACACTGTTGCTTCTATGGGATTATACCCGGGCGTGAGTGGCATGCAATGTGGTAGTAGGAGGCGTGATGGATATTGAATACTTAGGTGTCGATCATTTGGGCTTGGCGGTGAAGGATTTGGCCGCTGCAGAGGCAACCTACCGAAATATATTGGGTTTTAAGCTAAGTGGCAGTGAAAGTCTGCCCGATCGAGGGCTTGAAGTGCGTTTTGTCGAGACAGGTAATGCCCGGATTGAACTTATTGCGCCAACTCGGGATGATTCTGAGGTCAGCCGATTCTTAGATAAGCGCGGTGAAGGGCTACATCATATTTGCTTGCAGGTTGCAAGTATAGACAGGGCGATCGCTCAATTACGCGCTCAGGGCGCTCAATTGCTTAGTGATGAGGCGCAAAGTGGTGCGGAGGGTTCGCGGGTTGTGTTCATTCATCCTAAAGGCACGCATGGTGTGTTGATGGAATTGGTCGAAAAACAAGCAGAAGAGGAGTCGTGACGATGTCTGAGATGAAGAAAAAACCGGTGCAGCTTAAAATCAATTTGAGCGAGGACATTGCGCAAGGGATGTATGTGAATCTCTCGATGGTGAACCACACGGAGACAGAATTTACGATTGATGCACTTTATGTTCAGCCTCAGCAGCCCAAGGCGAATGTGCGGTCACGATTAATTTTAAGTCCCCTACACACCAAACGTCTCTTGATGGCGTTGCAGGATAATATTCATCGTTATGAAGATCGTTTTGGTGAGATTGAGCTCAAAGGGCCTAATCCGGCCGATCCTCTTTTGCAGTAACTTACCAGCGAATAAGTGCAGCGCCCCAGGTAAAGCCAGCACCAAAAGCGGTGAGGCAAAGCAGATCGCCTTTTTCCAGGCGTCCTTCCTGGACGGCTTCGCTTAAGGCCAGTGGAATCGATGCGGCGGTGGTGTTGCCGTACTTTTGGATGTTGTTGAAGACTTGATCGTCTCTAAGCTTGAGCCGTCGTTGCACCATTTCAGCAATGCGCAAATTGGCTTGATGCGGAATCAAGAGTTTAATGTCTTCACTTGTAAGTCCCGTTGCATTCAAGGCTTCCTTGACGGACTCGGGCATTTTACTCACCGCATGTTTAAAAACATTTTTACCATTCATCAACGGAAAGTGTCTTCCCTCTTCGATGGCTTGTGGTGTCGCGCGTGGCATTTCAGCGCTTGAAGGATAGGGGCAATGCAGTTCATCGGCATGGCGTCCATCGGCGTGCATATTGACGTGCACTACGCCACGTTCAGGATCGTCACTGGGCCCGAGAACGGCAGCGGCAGCACCATCGCCAAAAATGACTGCCACATCTCTTCCTTTGTTGGAAAAATCGAGGCCGGTCGAATGGACTTCTGAACCAATCAAAAGAATTTTTTGGTACTGTCCACTTTGAATAAAGGCATTCGCGATATTCAAGCCATAGATAAATCCTGAGCATTGATTGCGAATATCCAGCGCCGGTACACCCGCAGGAATTCCGAGTTTGCTTTGTACAAAAACCGCATCTCCGGGGAAAAAACGATCCGGGCTTAGTGTGGCATAAATGATAAGATCAATTTCATCGGTTGTGATTTGCGCATTGTCCAGCGCATTTTTAGCCGCAAGTGTGGCCAAGTCAGAAGCGCCCATAGGGTTGTTCTCAAAGTCGACGTAGTGCCGGGTTTTGATGCCGGTACGTTGTTGGATCCATTCATCGGAGGTATCCATAAGTTGAGCCAGGTCGTCATTGCTGACAACTTTTTCTGGAAGATAGTGACCAATTCCTAAGAAAGCAGCATTAGGCATAAGTTGGGCCTTTGTGAGCAAGGGTTAGATATCAAGATTTCGGACATCAAGTGCGTAGGTTTCAATAAAGTCTCTTCGGGGTTCGACTTGATCGCCCATAAGGACGGTAAAAATTTCATCTGCAGCGACCGCATCATCAACACGAACCCCTAAGAGGGTACGGTTGTCAGGATTCATGGTTGTTTCCCAGAGTTGTTCGGGATTCATTTCTCCTAAACCTTTGTAGCGCTGCACTGCAATGCCTTTTTTTGCACCCTCAAGGATGTGTTTTACCGCATCTTCAAGGCGTGAAAACTCAATGGCCTCTTCTTCGTAAGACACAAGATAAGGTGGTGCACCTAAAGAATCAAAATCATCTGCGAGCTTTCTTAGGTGGATGAAATCAGGACTTTCAAAAAAGTTAATGTCCAAATGGGTGTATCGGGTAATCCCAAGCTGTTGGGTTTTAAAAATAAGTTTATGACTTTGATGCTCGGGGTCTTCCTCAAACTTAACTTCGATGGGCAATGCGTCTGGATGAAAATGCTCCATATAGGATTTGATCTGATTGACCTCTTTTTCGACATTGTCTTGTTTGAGCGTCTCGATATTAAAGTGTGTTTCTTTAAATATGGCGTCTAAAATACGGGCATCATAGCGTTTATCAAGATGCTCTAAGGTGTGTCTGTAATCTAAGATTTCTTTACAAATTTTGCACAGCGCCTCGCCTTCTATGCGATCGCTATCGTCATCACCAATAAGAATAGAAACACCTTCTACCCCACGATTAAGAAGGTAATCATCAAGGGCTTCCTGGTCTTTGAGATACGTTTCTTTTTTATTTCGCGTGACCTTAAAAAGTGGCGGTTGGGCGATAAACAAATGATTGTTTTCCACCAGTTCTGGCATATGGCGATAGAAAAAGGTGAGCAGGAGTGTACGGATGTGCGATCCATCAACGTCTGCATCTGTCATGATGATGATGCTATGGTAGCGAAGTTTTGCGATATTGAAGTCACTCATGCCAATGCCGGTACCAAGTGCGGCAATCAGGGTGGTGATGCTTTCTGAAGCGAGCATGCGATCAAAGCGTGCTTTTTCCACATTTAATATTTTACCACGCAGAGGCAAAACAGCCTGGAACTCACGTGCCCTACCCTGTTTGGCAGAGCCACCGGCGGATTCACCCTCAACAATATAAATTTCACATTTGCTTGGGTCGCGTTCCTGACAATCTGCAAGTTTACCGGGAAGTGATGCTGAATCAAGGGCACCTTTGCGCCGTGTAAGATCTCGAGCACGTCTCGCGGCCTCTCTTGCTCTGGAGGCGTCAACCGCTTTACCGACAATGGATTTGGCAATCTTGGGGTTTTCATCAAGATAAATTTGCAAACGTGAAGATATAAATTGTTCAACAACCGGTTTGACTTCAGAGCTTACAAGTTTATCTTTGGTTTGCGAACCGAATTTGGGATCATGCATCTTAACGGAAACAACGCTTACCAAACCCTCTCTAAGATCGTCCCCGGTTAAGGTGACCTTGCCACCTTTGAGCATGTCATTTTTTGCGGCATAGTTATTGATCGTTCGGGTGACCGCGGATTTATAAGCGGACAAATGTGTTCCACCGTCTTTGTTGGGGATATTATTCGTATAGACAAAAACATTTTCGTTGTAGGTGTCATTCCACTGCACGGCAAACTCGACTTGAATATCTTCTTGTCCGCCAATCCCATGAATGGGTTCAGGTTGTAGAACGGTTTTGTTTTTGTTGAGGTGCTCGACGAAAGAAATTAAACCACCATCATATTTAAAAACCTGCTCTTTGTCGTTGCGTTCATCACTGACGTTAATCGCAATGCCTTTGTTTAGAAAGGCAAGCTCACGTAAACGTTTGGCAAGAATATCGTAGGAGAATTCAATGGCGGAAAAAATTTCCGTGTCAGGTAAAAAGGTCACACTTGTTCCAGAGCGCTCTGTTGTACCGACAACTTCCAGTGGCGCTAAGGGGGCGCCTCGCGAATATTCCTGCCGGTGCACTTCACCGTTCCGGCAAATTTCCAAAAGCAATTTTTCGGAAAGTGCGTTGACCACAGAGACACCCACACCGTGTAGACCACCTGAAACTTTATAAGAGTCATCGTCAAATTTACCACCCGCATGCAAAACGGTCAGAATAACTTCGGCCGCAGATATTTTTTCTGTGGGATGGATATCCACGGGAACGCCACGCCCATTATCGGAAATGGTTATCGAGTTATCACTGTGGATAGCGATGTTGATGGTGTCGCAGTGTCCAGCCAAAGCTTCGTCAATGGAGTTATCGACGACTTCAAAGACCAAATGATGCAGACCAGAGCCGTCATCCGTATCGCCCACATACATGCCGGGACGTTTACGGACGGCCTCAAGCCCCTTAAGGACTTTGATGCGGTCGGCATTATAATCGCCCGCTGCGGGCACAGATGTTGAGGCTTGATTCACCTTTGTTTTCCTTCCTTAAATGCGCTTTGGATGTACCATAAAGGGCCCTTGAGCGCTACTCAAAGCAACATAAAACGCTTACAATTTGGCCTTTATTTTCAGAAGTTTAGATGGATTTTAAGGCTTGAAGATAGACCTCATAAACGGCCTTGGCGAGGTTTTTATAGCTGCGTGTGGATATCCATTTGAGTCCCTTTTCTGCGAGTTGATGACGCCTTTGTGGGGCACGCAAAAGACGCATGATTTCCTTGGCGAGGGCTGCCGGATTATCCATTTCGACGAGCACACCTGAATCGCTGGAGGTCAAAATTTCGTGTGCACCACTGTTGTCCGTGGCGACGATGGGCAGTCCTGAAGCAATGGCTTCGAGTAAAGCTATCGGCTCTCCTTCCCATTTGGACGATAATACAAATAAATCCAGATGGGGCAGCAGTGTTTCGACCTGACTCTGCTCACCTAAAAATGTGACCGGTGCATTAAGCTTCTTGGCCAATGTCTCAAGCTGCGTACGCAAAGGCCCATCACCAATAATCAGCAAATGGGTGTCTGTGAGCAGGGCGCTTGCTTCGATGGCGATGTGCAGGGCTTTTTGCGGCACAAGCCGCGCCACGGTACCTATCATAAATTGACTTTGGGGCCATTGTGGTGGGCGCTTGCTTGCATCTTCGCTTCTTGGCGAGAATCGTTCGAGCTCCAGGGCGTTGTGGATATGGTGCCCTTTTTCGCGTTTAAGATAGCCGCGCGCATCGAGCAAGCGCAGGTCGTCCTGGGCCACAGATATCACCTGGGTGGCGCCTTTGCATGCCAGGTATTCGGCGGCTTTAAGCAGCCCCATCTTGAGGGGATGCGTCTTTTGCCGCAGGGCGAGGCCATGGATGGTATAAATAAGGGCGCATTGATTTTGCCAACGTTTCGCGAAGAAACTTGCGTAAAAAGCTGCGCGCGTGCCGTGCAGGTGCACGATGTCGGGGCTTGTCTGCGCAACGGTATTTGCAAGCTGCAAGAGATTGAACGGGTTCCATCGATTTCCCATGATATTTAGGGGTATCGTTTGAATATGTACGTTGTGGAGGTCTTGGGCCAGGCGACTTGGTGATTGGGTGGCCACAAGAGGTTCTAATCCAGAGGCGATCTGAGCTTTGGCGAGTCCCAGGACATGCTCTGCGCCACCGGCGGCGCTGCCGTCAGCCATGAGGTGCAAAATCTTCATTTAATCGTGTATGCCTCGCATCCTTTGGTAAAAACCAACCATGCTGCTGGCCAATACGCCATGATGTCTCTGCCAGAAATATCGTTGAGAGCGACGGTATGCCTGTTCTGCCTCTTGCGCATTGGTTTTACTCGATTCACCCCGATGATGTATCAAGGTCAGAGAGGGATCGTAAAGGATACCGATACCTGATTGGGCAAGGCGCAGGCAAAAATCAATATCTTCAAAAAAGAGGAAGAAATTTTCGTCGAAACCATCAATTTTTTCAAAAGCATCCCGGCCGACAAGTAAGGATGAGCCGGCGACCCAGGAAACACTGGTTTTTCTTGAAAAAACTCTATCTATAATGACACCCAAGAGGTGTCCTTTGCGGTCAAGTCGGCGTTGTACGGCACGTCTTAAAAGCTCATTGGTCACATTGGGTCGAAAACCAAAGGAAAGTTGAAAGCGTCCATGTTTATCAACCTGCCTAAAACCGATAGCTTTGGCGTGTAAGCTTGTACAGTATTTTAAGATGCGTTGACGGCTATGGGGGGTTAACTCTGTATCTGGATTGAGGAGCAAAAGTGCTTCCCCCTTTGATTTTTTAACCGCAAGATTAATTGCTTTTGAGAAGCCAAGATTTTCTTTGGATTCAATCAGATTGACCCAGGGAAAATCTTTTTTTACTTTTGCCACGCTTTCATCTTTTGAGGCATTGTCGACGACCCATACATCCATACTTGGATCGAGACTTTTAAGGCAGCGCTCCAGGTAGTGCGCAACATTATAGTTTACAATGACAATTGAAAGAGGAGTGGGGTTGTTGTGGTTGTCCATAATCGCTTTAATTTAGAGAAAAACTTCAACGTGTGATTTTTCTCGCAGCTCGTTAAGCCAAAGAAGAGTTTGGCTTTGCATGGCATTTTGAAAGTATTCTTGCTGGTAGCGTTGATACTCTTGCGGCTTTTTACAATCGATGGCGCCTTGTTCAATGCGTTTAAATACTTTGATCAGGTGAAAACCAAATTGTGTCTGCACTAAGGGAGAGATTTCCCCGGGTTTGAGTTTTGCGGCAGCATGTTCAAATTCCTGAACCATTTCACCACTGGAAAAACATCCCAGGGCTCCGCCTTGAGAGGCTTTGTCGGCAGAATATTTATCAGCATAGGTTGCAAAGTCTGCACCTTTGAGCAGTTCTTGGCGAATGCTTTCAGCTTGTTTTTGTATGGCCTGTTGTTCTGTAGATGATTGTGGTGCGAATAATATATGTGCAGCGCAAGTTTGGTATTGTTTTTCAGCAGCCGTTTTATCGCGGCATAATTGTTCTAATTCCTCTTCGTTGAATTGGATTTTACTCTGAACTTTCATTTGCATGAGTCTGGAGCGCTCCATCTGCGTCTTTATTTGTTCGCGATACTCGCTCCAGGTAATGCCTTGTGAATAAAGTGCCGATTGCAGCTGTTCCCTTGAGAGGTTGTTCAAACGTTGCACTTCGTTAATGGCTTGATCAATTTCAGCATCAGAAATGTTAAGCTGCTGCCTGTTCTCTACAATGGCCTCATCGATAAGCTTCTCCGAGATGGCTTCTTCAAGAACTCTTTTGAGGACAGCGTTATAGCGTTCATGAAACTCTTTTTCGGGGAGCCCCTTTAGAGTATCGAGTAGAGGGTTGGCTTTCTCTTCGAGCTCGCTCAACGTAATGATGTCCGATTCTATAATGGCGACAATTTTATCAGCAACTTTTCTTTGCGCAAGGGCGGTCGCGCTAAGAAGGGAGAAAGCAACAATCAGTTTAAAAGAGCAACGCAATATTTGACTCCATAATGTTGATTTCGGACTGCTTTCGCAAATCTTCAATAAGTTTCTCTTGGGTTTCTTGTTCTTTTTGTTGGCGCAAGATTGCTTCAGCATTGTGCCGGGCAGCGGCTTCTGAGAGGGGCAGCGCGCTTTTCTTATCCATGACTTCAAACACAAAAAACCCATAATCGCTTGGTATAATGGCGCTAAGGTTGTTTTGTTCTAAATTGAAAACAGCCTCATCAAAAAAACGTGGCATTGTACCGCGCTCAATATAACCTAGATCTCCGCCATTTTTTGCATCAGGGGAGAGGGAATATTTTAGAGCAGCGTCTTCAAAGGCCAGCCCTCTTTCAATTTCATGAATCGCATGGGCCGCTTCTTTTTCGGTCTTGGTGACAATTTGTCTGACGTGTACGGATTCGGGTTTGTGTAAGAGATCCGCATTCTTTTCCAGGTACGTTGAAATCTCATCGTCCCTCACAACGACCCGTGGGTATATCAGTGTTTGAAAATATTTCTGAATAAGCAATCGTTCCCGGATATTTTGCTTGTATTCTGAAGTGGTCATGTCTCGCTTTTTAAGTTCCAGCTGGATGTCGTTGTCACTCCATTTATTTAGAGAACGCTTATATGCGGCTTCGACTTCATTGGAGGCAATAACGACATGATTATATTCAACCTCTCTGAGCAATAATTTCTTATCGATAAAGCGTTTAAGAAAGATCTCTATAATTTCTTTTTCACGGAATTCAATGTCGGAAGAGTCATCACCAATGCTTAACCATTGCAATTCTCGTTTAAAATCACTTAAACGAATTGTTTGTTGATCAATTGTGGCAACAAGTTTTTCTTGAGTCTTTTCTTGTTTCCCCAGCTCGCAGGCAGACAAGCCCCCGGAGAGAAGAATCATTGTCACGATCGATGTTTTTATATTTCGCATGTTTTTATTCTATGCCTGCTCTGCACTGTATTTATAGGATCCAATATGATCTTTTAAGATGCGCAGAAGCTCTTCCTGGCTGCAGTCTTTATCCTGTTGCAGCGTTACCGCCAAGCGCCCAGAGGGTAAAAGTTTAAATTTTTCCGGCTCGTTTTGCAGTTTTAATGCGAGATCTCCACGGTCAATATGAGAGTTTTCTCCAAAAGTAATGCCCACTTTTATTTCATTTTCAACTTGGGCCGCACTAAAGGCAATGCAGCCAAATTGAATGAGTCGTCTGCGAATAACCATGATTTGTGCCAGATGTCCGATTTCTTCTGGTGCAGGGCCAAAGCGCTCAGCAATTTCAGAGCACATATTGAAAATAAGTTCATCGCTCTGGCAGAGCGTAAGGCGTTGGTATAGATTTAACCGTTCAGCAGGATCAGGCACATAATCTTCAGGGATGACAGCCGGTATGGGAAGTTTGATTTCAGGTTCAACCTCTTGCTCCATATCTTGCCCTTGCGCTTGCTCAATAGCTTCATGCAGGAGTTCTGTATAAAGCTCAAAGCCCACAGCGTGAATATTGCCAGACTGGTCTGCCCCGAGTAAGTCACCGGCGCCACGTAAATCAAGATCGTGACTGGCGATATTGAATCCCGAACCAAGTTCGGAAAATCGCTTAAGAATAGCCAGGCGCTGCATGGCATCTTTATTGATGCGCTGGTTTTCAGGCATCAGAAGATAAGCATGGGCACGGTCTGAGCCGCGCCCAATACGGCCACGCAACTGATAGAGCTGACTTAAGCCAAATTGATCTGCGCGGTTGATGATCATCGTATTGACGCTGGGGAGGTCTATGCCGCTTTCGATAATGGTTGTGCAGACCATGATATTGAATCGTCGTTTGATAAAATTGACCATTTTTTCTTCAAGTTCACCTGAACCCATTTGCCCATGGGCAACACAGATTTGTGCTTCGGGGACAAGTTGGCCGATCAACTCTGCCATACCATGTATGGATTCAACTCTGTTGTGTACAAAAAAGACTTGCCCACCACGGTGCAATTCACGACGTATGGCTTCTTGAATGACATTTTCGGAGAAGCGAGTCACTTCTGTACGTATGGCTAAGCGCTCTTCCGGGGGAGTCTGAATAATCGAGATATCGCGCAATCCCGTCATCGCCATATTCAGGGTTCGTGGTATTGGCGTAGCGCTCATTGTGAGGACGTGCACATGTGTTTTTATTTGTTTAATGCGCTCCTTGTGCTTTACGCCAAACCGTTGTTCTTCATCGATCACAAGAAGTCCTAAATTGGAAAAATGCACATCATTGGAAAGAATTCGGTGTGTGCCAATGATGATATCCACAAGTCCAGTTTTCGTTTTGGCCAGGATTTCCTGCATTTCATTTTTACTTCTAAACCGATTCATGACTTCAATATTGACGGCTTCATTGCGAAAGCGTTCTCGAAAACGTTCGCCATGTTGCTCGGCCAAAACAGTTGTGGGTGCGAGAATCGCAACTTGTTTTTTGGCCAAGACGGCCATGAAGGCAGCACGCATCGCAACTTCAGTTTTACCAAACCCAACATCACCGCAAATGAGTCTGTCCATGGGTGAAGGTTTAACTAAATCATCTAAAACTTCTTGAATTGCCCGTTCCTGGTCAGGGGTTTCTGTGAAAGGAAATGTGGCTTCAAAAGTTCGGTATTGGCTATCTGGTTGCGGAAAAGCGAAGCCGGGTAGGGATTTCCGCTTTGCTTGCAAAGCGAGAATCTCGTGGGCAATTTTTAAGACAGCATCTTTGACGCGAGCCTTGGTCTTGAGCCAACGTGTGCCGCCAAGTTTATCCAGTCGAATACTATCGGTTTTACTTGGGTGTCTGCTTAAGAGGTTAACGCGGTAACTTGGCAGGTAGAGTTTGTCCTGGCTTGCATATTCAAGCTGTATATAGTCTCCATCCACACCTCCAACGATAAGTCGCTTTAATCCAAGATAACGTCCTATGCCGTGGTCTGCGTGTATGACAAAATCACCTTCACGCAGGTCTTTTAATGTCGATAGCTGTTCGAAAGAAGTTGTACTTTTAGGTCTCTGTTGCCCTTTATTTTGTGTGCCGAAAATATCAAATTCACAAAGCAGGGCGACCTTGTGCTCTTTGTCGATAAAGCCTTTGTGGATCGGGGCGACCGCAATGGCCATCCGAGGTTGGCGCCGCGCATCTCCCCATGTTTTCGCAAAAGGCAGCATGGGGACAATGGGTAAGTCGATGCGTCTGGCCCGCAACATTTCAGCCAATCGTTCAGCGGAGCCTTGGCTAAAGCAGACAAAAAATATTTCAAATCGATTTAATCGAAGTTTTTCAAAAGTTTTTTCCAGGGGTTCAAGCAGATTTTGCTCTGTTTTATTTTGGCGCCGCTGTCGAAGTCGCAGGCTTAAGTCGGTCCAGGAATCAATTTTACAGTCGATGACATTTTCATCCCGGTCATCCCCAAGATTTTCGATGTGCATACAAGCTTGGGCATTGATTTTATCGGTGAGTTCTTTTGTCGACAAGATATAAGTGTCCACCGAGTATGCAATTCTATTTTGCTCTGTCGCCGCTTGCTGTGCTTGCTCACATTGGTTCCAGTAGTCGTGACAAAGGTTTTCAGGAGAATCAATGCCAAGAAGAAATATACAGGTGTGGTCATCAACCAGCTCTTCAAAAACTTTTTCTTTTTGCTCGAAAAATGCGGGCCACAGGGCTTCGATACCAAAAAAATAATTACCATGCTCAATCTCTTCGATTGCGGCATGCACTTTTCTTGTAGGAATGGTCAAAGAGTCGCTCAGTGATTTAAGCTTTTGTTGAGCAAGGCTTTTGCTGTGCTCGGTGAAAATGATTTCACGTATAGGATAAAATTCTACCGTTTTTCTCTCTTGTGTTGTTCTTTGTGTGTTGGCGTTAAATAATTTAATTGAAGCGATATCATCTCCGAAGAGGTCGATTCTTAAGGGCTGATTGTAACTTGGATTATAGACATCAATAATACTACCACGAATTGTAAATGTCCCAGGGTCTTCACATAGGTCGACGCGCTGATAACCATTGGTGAGCAGTTTTTCAGCAATAAGATCTCGAGATATTTCTTTATCAATTTCTATGGACCAGCATTGTTCAATGAATGCTTCACTTCCAGGCCAATAACTTTGTAATGAAGCCATGGTGGTGATCATAATTTCAGGTTTTTGACCGGCAAGTAAGCGATGCCGTAATGATTGGCGAATAAAAGCCAAAGGCACATTATAGGACAGGTCATCGTAAGGGTTTTTTGCAACATCAGGAAGTACAGCGACATCATGATGACCGTAGGCTTTAATTTGTGATTCTAGATCGAAGGCAGTGTCATTATTTTCAACAAGAATTAAAAGGTTTTCACTTAATTTGTCACGATTCAGGAGATAGGGGAGTGCATTTTCGGGTAAATTGACAAGGGAGGTGTCTTTTTTGTGCTCCAGGGCTTCTTTTATTTGTTGAATCATTTGCATATTGTTTTTTGGGTGGACAAAAAGCAGAACGAAGGTTAACGGTCAAGCATGTATCGTTTTCGTTTGCATATTAGGTGTGAAATTGTTTTGTTCGTCTTGCTTGCGCTTTTAGCCCAGGTTGCTTGTTTGCCCAAAAAGATTAATGTTGGGCAGTTAAAGCATGTGGTCGAGATCTGTCATGAAGATTTAAAATGGAAGCGTTTTGTGGAGGCGACGCGATGTTATTTGCCTGAACGCCGTCGGGCTTTTCAGAAGTGGTTTCGAGGTGGCGCTGAAGATATCTATATTGACTCCATAGAAGTTCACGAACTCGAGCTTATGACACAGACATTGCCCTATAGGGCCAAAGTTGTTGTCGCCTTAAAAAGCTATCGTTTACCCAACACCACACTAAAAACAACAACAATAACAGAGAATTGGAGCCTTCTCGAAGGGCAATGGTTTTTGTCTTCGGTGACTCCGGATGTTTTTGATTTGCAGGGCGAGAGTGAGGATCTTGACCCTTCTGCAGAAGAAAAGTAAGTCCAAATAGATGTTTGATGGCTTAAATGAAGAGACTTTTGCTGCCTATGCGCAGGAGAAGTGGTCGAGCAATGTCCATAATCTGGCGCGTATGCAAGTGAAGTCGCAGTTGGAGCTTTTGGCGGGACTTGTGGCAGAGGACATTGGTGGCGACCTTAGTGTGCTGGAACGCTCAGCCTCTGATGAAATTCCAAATATCACGAATCAGAAAAAAGTCGATGCACAGTGGCTTTATTGGTTCAGAAACGCGCAAGAGAGACAAGAGCTGAAATCGCTTCTGCAGGAGAATACGCTCTCGAGCCCAAGCTTTTTTAATATCGCAGCGCAAGATAAGCATGCCATTATTGCCTTTGTTTTGCGCCATGATGGTTTGTGGATGGGGTTGCGTCTGGCTTCGGCGGCGATGGTCGATCGTAAAAACCTTAGCGCCAAGCTTGATAAAACATGGGAGAGAGAAGGTTTTTTGACTCTCTTAAAGAATGTCAGCGATCATTTTGAGGTGGGTTTTGGCAACGAGGTTGTGGCGCTGAGTGACATGGATGCAGAGCATATTGAAGCGATGGCGGGACAGCTGCTCGCTTCAAAAGAATCCTGGCATATAGGTCAAAGACTCAGCAAGGATGATGTGATTGCCATGGGAGAATCTTTACGAAACCCATTGGCAGAAGTTTTTAAGCAGTTGATACCGTTTTATAAATATTGTTCATGGTCGAAAGAGAATGATTTTATTGGCGCACAAAAGCACATACAGGAAGAAAAAGCTGAAAAGAGGCGCCAGGCAGGCAGTTATGCTGTGGGGGATAAGGTGCGTATCACGAGTGGTTTATTTAGCGGCAAACAAGGCTTGGTGGAGTCGATTGATACGAAATCAAATGTCCGTGTTAAGGTCGGTAACATGTCGGTTGTCGTGCCGAGTTCAGAATTGATTCCTGTCAAAGGATAAAGACTCAAGGCATCTTTTTGGGTGGTTTCCAGCCAGCCCAGACGCGGCATTTGGCCGCCTTGCCTTGTTTATTGACAAAAAGAGAAAATCCAAAACGTTTTTTAGGAATTTGTTGATGCACCCATAGATTTTTTTTGACCTTGGGTAAGCGCCATTTTTCAGTCAAAGGACACAAGCATTGTACGAACTGCGGTTCGTCTGTTTTCCAGCGTGCTTTTCGTGCTCGGGTAATGCATGGCTCAACGACATCCAGGTAGCGCACAAAAACCTCTTTTACGAGTTCCTGGTCCGTATGTTTTTTAATGTTTTGCTTAATTTCTTTCTCTGATTTTTCTCCCTGAGGTACGTCAGGCGCTATTTCTTTCTTTTCTTTGGTGATGATTCCGGCGGTTTGATATTTGTAGTTTGTATGCAAAACGGTGATGAGTGCGGTATTGCCTTGCGCCTTAACCGTCAGCGAGCTTTTTTCTTGGAATTGTTTTAGTTTCTCTCGGTTCGTGGGAATGCTTGCTTCGATAAGCATGGTGTTGGGGTGTATGAGATCAAAAGTTCGGTCATTAATATTCAGTAAATATTTTCCGGCTGAAACGATAACTTTCCCAAAACGCAAATTGCTTGCGAGTTCAATCTTGAGTTGCTCTGGGCGCTCAGAGCTTTCGCGTCTTTGGGCGTTGGCAATCGTGGGCATGCTGAGCGAAAAACAAATGGCGCAGAGTAATGAAAAACGAAAATGACGAATCAACATCGATTATGCTCCTATCGTGAGACGGCAAATGTGTTTTTTTCCGCTTTTCATAATGCATTGTCCTTGCTCAAAAGAACCCATTTGAATGAGTGCAAACTCATCGCTGATTTTGTCTCCATTTAAGCGCACGGCACCCTGTTTAATCAAGCGTTTTGCGGAACTTTTAGACTGCGCAAACTCGGCCTGCACGAGAACATCAAAAAGGCGAAGGCTGTTTTCTTCGATGTCTTTTTTATTTAAGATTAAGCTTGGGATATGGGTGTCGGCGGTTTCTATTTTTCGCGGCATGTTGGAGCTTGGCAGAAGTGTTTCCGGAATATGGCGTTGCCCAAAGGCGCTTTGTGCTGCTTGCAATGCACTTTTGGCTTCGGGCTCCCCATGGACAATTTTTGTTGCTTCAAAGGCAAGGATGGATTTTGCCGCATTGAGGGTTTCTGCGTCGTTGTGCGCGACAGCGTTAATTTCATCCATAGGCAAGAATGTGAAAAAGCCGAGCATGGCATGCACATCGTCATCGTGGGTGTTGACCCAGTATTGGTAATAATCAAAGGGACTTAGGAGCTGAGCATTGAGCCAAACCGCGCCTTTGGCGGTTTTACCCATTTTTTCTCCATGGGCGTTCATTTGCAGGGGAAATGTGAGGCCGTGGACCTGGGTTTGGCCTAAGCGTCGACATAGATCGACCCCGGCCAGAATATTGCCCCATTGGTCATCTCCGCCCATTTGCAAGATGCATCCGTGCCGTTGGTGGAGTTGCCAGAAGTCATAGGCTTGTAGGATTTGGTAATTAAACTCGAGAAAAGAGAGGCCTTTTTCAAGGCGAATCTTATAGGCTTCGGCGCTGAGCATACGGTTGACTGAAAAGTGCTGACCAATTTCGCGCAAAAAATCAATGTAGTTTAATTCACATAACCAATCAGCATTATTGACCAAAAGGCTTTTCCCTGAATCGAAATCCAAAAGGCCAGAAATCTGAGATTTGATCGTTTCTATTTGATTGCCGATGGTATCGACTTCGAGCATTTTTCGCATCTCTGTTTTGCCCGAAGGGTCGCCGACTTGTGCTGTGCCACCACCAATCACAACAATAGGCTGGTGCCCCAATGCCTCGATATGTTTTAATGCCATGAGGGTAAAAAGATGCCCCACATGCAGACTGGTGGCTGTTGGATCATAACCGGTATAGGCAACGACTTTTTGGTTCTCAAAAAGGTCACGCACTTGATCTTCATGCGTAACTTGTTTGACAAATCCTCTGCTTTTTAAAACGTCAAATGCATTCATCGTGAACTTTCCTGCGAGATCAGGTTTAAGCCGCCATAGGTGCAGGGTCAATCCTTTAGGGGTGAAAAGTTTAATCAATTGGTATTTTTTGTGGGGCTTTGCGGTTCTTCATGTTAAAGGGGTGAGCATGTGTTATCGAATTCTTCTATTTCATTTAATGTTTTTTTTAATACTTCTGGCTCCCGCGAGTAAGGGTAAAGCGTCAGAATTTGTTGGTCTGCATTCTCAAGGTATGGGTGGTGCGCATCGCGGTTTGGGCACGAGCAACGACACGCTTTTTTTAAATCCAGCCGGTATGTCGATGAGCAAGCGTTATACCATTGAAGCTTCAATGGCTCGAGATCTCTATGACGATGCAACGACTTGGGCATTGTCGGCGGTCGATTCTAAGTCAGGCCCGCTCGCAGGTGGTCTGGGTTGGATGATGGAGCGAAAAACTGTGGATGATGAGACATTGGTGATTAACCGCTTTATCCTTGGCTTTTCTTTAGCCCCCATGGAGTTTCTTTCTATAGGCTTCAACACAAATTATTTTAGTGGCGAGGCACAGCCATTAAAAACAAAATTTTCAGATCTATCTCTTTTTAGTGGAGATCTTGGTATAGGTATCAAATTCTTAGAAAGTTTTCGTTTAGGTTTTGCGACAAAAAATATTTTTAGTTCTGATGAATCAGAATATTTACCCATGACGACAGGGTGTGGCTTTGGTTTTGTTTCCAATCGTATCAATGTTGCCGCCGATCTTGTGTGGAATAAAGATGTTCCTGAAGACGAATCTTTGAGCTACCATGCTGGCCTTGAATATTTTGCAGAAGATGTTTTTCCGTTCAGACTTGGTTATCGACGCAGTCCCTTTCATAAAAAGGATGATTCCCTAAGCTATGAAAACCATCTTAGTGCGGGGCTGGGCTGGGTAAGCATGACAGGTTCTTTAGAGTTCGGCTATGAGCAGTCCATCGAGCGCCCAAGGCGCAAAGAATTCTCTTTCGCCCTTAAGTTTTTCTTATAAGTCCAATCCAATAAATGGCTTTTGGGTGCGTGGATGGGTAAATCGATCCAAATTGATGTGATAAGCTTCTTCAAGAATATCTTTTTGTAAGACCTCTTGTGGGGTTCCATCATGAGTGATCTTTGTGTCGTGCAGGAGAATAATTCGGTCGCAAGTTTGTGAGGCAATATTAAGGTCGTGAACTGCCATAAAAATGAGCGCCCCGTTTGTCGCTCTTGCTCTTAGAGCAATAAGTAATTTACTTGTGTGTCGATAGTCTAAGGGGGCGCTTGGCTCATCCAGCAAAATTAAAGGCGTTTGTCTTAAAAGTGTTTGGGCAAGCATGACAATTTGTTGCTGACCGATTGACAATTCTGAAAAGTAATCATGCATTGATTTTTCAAAACCCAATTCATTTAAAATAGATAAGACACGTTCGGGGACTTTGGGCGAAGCAAAAAAAGGATCTTGGCTTGCCAAGCCCATGGCCACAATTTCTTCAACTCGAAAAGGAAATGTGTGATTAATCGCTTGGCCGGCATAGGAGCAAAGTTCTGAACGTTGCCTGCGATTTTGCTTCTCGAGAACGATGTCATTCAGGGTTATTTGCCCGCGATAAGAAATCGTGCCCGCCATGGCTTTTAATAAGGTTGATTTGCCTGCTCCATTTGCCCCAATAACGCCGATAACTTCAGAGCCTGAAGAGGTGATGTTAATCTTTTCGAGGACACGGTGATGACCGTAGGCGAGGTCTATATTTTGCGCATGAAATACGGACATTAAGGAATAAGCTCTTCATATTGGAACAATTCCAATAGCAAGTCGCTTTCTTTTGCGGTGGGTTCGAGCGCTTTAGCCATTTCAAACATCATACGTGCATTTTCCAAAAGGACAGGATCTCTGACGGCCGAGCCGCGTATGAGGTAGATTTTACCGAGCATTAAATTTGCAGGTGCTAAAAAAGGATAAATGGTAATGGCTTCTTTAAGTAATCCTTCGGCTTCAAAGTAGGCGCCTTTACGGTAATAGTCCTCGCTTTGGTTAAAGAGAATTTTAGCTTGGCGCATATCTTCAGGGTGGGGTTCGAAGACGACGGATTTAAGTTTCATTGTTCGTTTTTCGCGATAGGGCTTAGCTGCGCTTTGAGGGCTTGTTTTAACGGGTTTATAAAAACGTCTCTGCCTGTACCACGCAGATTTTTGACAGGAAGTCAGCGCCATGCCAATAAGCAATAAAAATGTGAGTCGTTTTATCGGCATCTTCATGTTGCTCTTTACCACATGACAAATGTTAAGGCAGCATGCAAGTTCATGATTCACCTTCGAGTTCAGACTTCTCTTTTGTGTGCCCCTGCACACCGGATTGGGGGCTGGGATCATGATCCAGATGTCTAAAGAGGTCGCGTACGATTTCCAGGCGCTCCAGGCCGTTTTCGGCTTGTTTGGCATAAGATTTTATCGAGACCATAGGGCCATGCATAATTTTGTTGACGATTGCCCGGGTTGCTTCATTAAGCGTTTCTTGACCTTCTTTGTCGAGATGCGCATTGTATTTTTCAATCTCTTCTTGCCGGATTTTTTCAATGGCATCTTTGAGCGTTAATATAAATGGCGCTGCATTTAATTGGTTTTGCCAATCTTTTAGCTTTTTAATTTCCTTTTGAATGATTTCTTCAACCAAAGGAATTTCTTTTTTACGAAGCGCCAGATTATGATCGACCACTCGGCCTAAGGCGGAGATGTCATGCACGAAAGTATTGGGGCGTAGATTAACGTCTTTGGCAATATTACGCGGCAAGCCTAAGTCGATTAAGGCCAAAGGCCGATTTTCGACATTTTGTCGGCAAGATTCCAGAAGCGTTTTGTTGATGATGGGGCTGTCGGTTTTTATTGTGCTTACAATAATATTGGCTTTTTTAAGCCCATCCGAAATGTTTTCTAAAGGAATGAAATCACCTTGCACCTGCATGGCTAATTGCTGGCCTCTTTCCGGGCTTCTGTTTGCAATCGTTATTTTCCCTGCGCCCTTTTGGACAAAGTGCTCAGCCACCAATCGACCAGTATCTCCAGCGCCAATAACTAAAATATGTTGCTTGCTTAAATCGCTATAAATACGTTGGCATAGTTGAACGGCAGCAGATGCGATTGACACAGCTCCCGCACCGATGTCGGTCCGCACTCTGCACTCTTTTGCTGCTTTGAAGGCATGTCTTGTGATGGCCTCAAAAGCAGGGCTCATTTGTGTGTAAGATTGTCTGCGCGCCAGCGCACTTTTCATTTGACCCGTGATTTGGGCCTCTCCAACAATCATGGAGTCGAGCCCGCAGGCCACGCGAAAAAGGTGTTGTACGCTTTCCGTGCCAAACTTTTCATACCAATGGGATTTCTGGGGAAACCGGTGGTCACCAACAACTTTTTCAAGCGTTGTTGCGAGTGTTGCGGCACAGTTCTTTTCTTCTTGGGCCAGGCAATAAATTTCTGTTCTATTGCAGGTTGAAACGATGAAAGAATCTTTAAATAGATGTTCTGAATGTGTGTCGTCAGAGATTGATAGAAGTTGATAAAAATTGTCTATTTCTTGATCGCTAAGCGCCACTTTTTCAAGAATATCAATCGGTGTACTTTTAATATTGACGCCGATCATTGAAAAACGATTCAATGAGGGAAAAGAGGCATGGATTTCCGAAGTTTCTTGTTGGCTCATGAGTTGAACCCGTGAAACGAGGTTCTGATAAACATCGCGCCAAGTACAGCAATAATCGCAACACTAAAGCCAAATAGGGATAAATAGATTGCGCGAATATTGCGCCAGCCTAATTTAAAATATGCGATGATGGTAAAGACGTAAATAAACCAGATCATGATTGTGGCCATAAATTGTGGATCGTAAATAAATTGCGAGCCCATTTTGAACGACATCAGCATGCCAAGTAAAATGGCTAAAGAGAATGCACACCAGCCGAGCAAGGCGGCACCAAAACTCATTTGTATAAGTGTATCGAGCGATGGAAGGCGGTCAAAAATAAGTCCAAAATTTTGCTTTTTTAACGCTCGATAGAGAAGAAATGCCATAAAACTATAGGCCGCACCGACAAAAAAACCTGAATAGCCAAAGACAGCAAAGACCAAATGCATTCCGAAGAGAGGGGTTGCAAGAATCTCTGAGCCAGGGGTAATGGCGTGGGGTAAAAGCCCCGAGGCAATAAGCTGCAAGAGGACAATAAAGCTTAAGACAAAGCAGCCTGTTTCTTTTATGCCTTGAATTTTTTCAACATAAAGATAGATCGTGCAAATGGCCAAGGCAATCATGGATAAGACTTCCGCAAGATTGGCCATGGGGAACCGGTCATAAGCGCCAAACCGCAGCAAAAAGAAGCATAAATGTGTGCAAAAAGTGGCCACCAAAAGTTTTGTGCAGGTGCGTTTTGCAAAATCATCATGCCGCACAAAATAGATCGTGTAATTTATTGCGGTCACCCCATAGAGGAGTGGCAAGAGCGCGACGAGAACATCCATAAAGAAAGACATGGGGGTACAATTAGCCATCGTGAAAGCCGCCGTCAACTGTCAAATGCGAGATTCACATGCTTTAGAGTACCCCCTTTGCTTTTTAATTTAGGGATTGGTGTGTTGTGCTTTGCGCTCCTGGACTCGAATATGCGGCCTAAGGCGTTTGAGCAGCTTTTTACCTATACCTTCAACACGCAAGAGATCGACAGGCCGCCTAAAAGCACGTCTCTGTCGGTAAAGTACGATAGAGAGTGCTCGTTTTCGCCCAATGCCGGGTAGGCCTAAAAGTTGGCTGTACTTCGCGGTATTAATATTAAGAATATCATGATTTGTATTTGATGCAGATATGGGTTGCGAGGCGCCCAGCATAAGCATCAAAATGAGAGGTTGCAGCATTACTTTTGCTCCTGAGTTTTTGGGTTTGGGGTGGCAGGACGAATATGCAGCCGTCCACTCACAGGCAATGCGTCAAGAATCACGTTAAGTGATTCATCCCGGTTGACAAACCCTGTACCGATACGACGAAAAAGAGGTTTATCTAATTTTTCGTCTTCAATATTTGTAAATACTTCTTTTAAACTTTTATTCATTCCTAACCTCCTTGTTATGGTGGTTAGGTTCTTTCCACTTTCCGTGCCAACTTTTTATGCCCGCATAAGTGGGTGCAGAGGTCATTCAGTATCAAGATGTCTTATTCTGCGACACAAAACTTATAGGTATGTTGGTGATGAGGATTAATCCAAGCGCTGGTGCTTGAATCTTTTGGTTTTATAAAAAGCTTTGTTGTTTTTAATAACCATCATCATGGCCATGCCATAGGAGGCTCTGTGATTGTGCATCACCCAGGGAAAGGCGCTCATGGCCCCAGCATTCACATGTAGGGTTTTGCTTTTTTTACCCTCTTTGACCGGACTTTTTTGATTGATTTGGACGCCGCGTCCGCCAGCTTCGAGAATATGTCCATAAATGCCAAAGGGAATCTTTTGGTCTTTGACGAGTTTGGCCAAGCCTTTGTGTCCAACATTTTCACCATCGATAATATAATCGAGTGCATGTTTGCCTTTGCCACGTGGTGGCCCATGAGAAACAAGTGCTAAAGGGGCGTCATCTTCAGGCAGCAAAGTGTCGAGCATGACCTGCACATCATCATCTTTAAAGAGGCAACTTGAGCTGTACTGCATAAATCGCTTGTCGTGGTAGCCGGGGACGACCCAGAACTCGATGTCGTCGGCAGCAATTTGTCGAACCCACATTCCGTTGACCAGATTGGGGTACTTTTCACTGCGTTCTATATAAGCACGTGCAAAGCTTCCGGCACTGTCTATGTTACCGGGCAGCATCAGTATGGGGATTTGAATTTGTGCGAGATATTCAATGGCATCCACAAGATCAAATTCGTCACGTGAAATATCACCATTGGCAACAATCCATTCCACGCCCTCAGATTTGAACCACTTTATTGACGCATCAAGATTATTGCGTGTAGCCTTAGACATGTCTTTAATGGCACCAAGGATACCAATTTTAATATTCTTATCTGCGTCTGGGTTTTCGACGACCATTTTGTGCCCCGTGTGCGTGTATGTTTTACCCCCGAGCTCAATTTTTCGGGCAGGAGAAAAATCTTTGAGAGGGCCCGGACAAATATGTCTCTGGGCACGCATATAGGCATCCCAGGAAGGCAATTCATCAGCGAAAGCTGGAGTTGCAAAAGCGCAGAGCATGAGTATGATGGTACAAACGGATTTCACGATTTTTCCTTTCTCTGTGGAAAATATATGATGAAGCGAGATACTTCTAGCAGGATAAGCCTGGCAGGACAAAGGATCTTGATCACCAGACCGCAAGCGCAGTCTGAGGCTTTGGGCGCATTGCTCGTGGCCGCTGATGCCGAGGTGGTGGTCTTGCCTTTACTCGAGGTGCATGGCTTGCGCACCGATGAACTGCCCATTAACCTTAAGAAAATAGAGCAAAAACAGTATGATACCCTTCTGTTCACATCTGCGAATGCGGTGCGTTTTTTTCTCACACAAGCTTCTGAGCTTGGTTATGACGCCACCTTTTTAAAAGAGCAGCAGATTTATGCTTTGGGGAGGCAAACCCAGGAGCAACTAAATCGCCTTGGTTGCGCATCTTATTGTGATGACCGCGTACGCAGCTCTGAAGATTTTTTAAGAATGTTGATCAATGCTTTTGCAGATGCATTGCCGGGGCAGCATTTTTTTTGGCCACGTGCCTTAAGGGTTCGCGATGTTTTGGCCCAAGGTTTGCGCGAACAAGGGGCCCAATGCAGCGAGTGTGTTGTTTATGAAACCCTGGCAATAAAAACAGAAGAGCCTCTGCCAGAGCATTTGGATTGGGTCGTTTTTTCGAGTCCTTCAGCCATAGACGCGTTTGTAAATGCCTTCAGCACACTTCCCAAAGTACACTATGCTTGTATCGGTGAGGTGAGTGCGCGTCGCCTGCAGGAAGAGGGGGTTTCTTGTCATGTGATCGCGAAGGAGCCGAGTAACGAAGGCCTGGTTGCGGCGATTATAGATTATCTTTGCCAGTAACCACTTTGGCCACCATCTTTTTCCAGGAGCCTTAAATCGTTGATCTCCATGGATTTGTCGACAGCTTTGAGCATGTCATAAATCGTCAGGGCAGCAATGCTGGCGGCACATAAAGCTTCCATTTCAGCCCCCGTTTTTCCTTCACTGCGGACAAGGCTTTGAATGCGAATGGATTCAGGCTCTACATCAAGTTGGATTTCAACGTGCTGCAATTGGATATTGTGGCATAGGGGAATTAAATCTGAGGTTTTTTTTGCCGCTTGAATGCCGGCAATACGCGCGGTGGCCAGAACATCACCTTTTTTATTTTGTCCGGCGATAAGGGCCTGATGTGCAAGGCTGCTGATGCTGATTTTCGCTTCAGCTCTTGCTGTGCGTGTGCTCACGGGCTTATCCCCAACATCAACCATATGCACTTGCCCATTTTGATTGATATGGGTCAGAAGTTTTTTTGCGTCAGACATATTTACACTCTTCATATCTATTGCTAATACAAAGCGCAACGTCTAAGGCGCGAGGAAGTCCGGTGCGTTTTGTGTGAACAAATCCGGCGCTGCCCCCGCAACTGTTATTGGTGACGAACCTGATAAAGCCACTGATCGTTGGGATTGGGAAGGAGTCAGGGGAGATGAAGCCATAAGCCAGGAGATTCGGCCTTAGGAGGAATAACAACGTTTCGGGTGGAAGCGCGAGTTCAATTGACTTTTTGATGTCATGACTCGTTTGCTCCTTCGAATAAAAGGAGAACCTCAATGAAATTATCAGATGTTAAAGCGGCGGGCTTTTTGTTTTTAAGTGGTCTTTTGCTCCTGAGCGCTTGTGGCGCTGATGCAGAACTTGAAATTTTAGGCAGCTGGAAGAGCAATTATGATGCTCTGGAAAAAATAGATGCAACAAGCTGGACTTCAACAAGCAGTGGGGTCACCACGACCTATAGTATGGTCAAGTTTGATAATGAGGCCAATATGGTGATCACACAAAATGCCTCCGACGCAAGTTACGATCCAGATAAATTTAATAAGATTGTTTGGACTGACATTGTTGAAGACACGTTCTACTATTGCATGGTCGATTACTCGAAAGAGACTGCCGAACTGGCTGAAACGTCGACCGCCAGCGCTGACGCCAGCGATCCTGAAAATTCTGGTTGCGGTGGATTTGCCTGGACTCAATTAACCACGCACGTTGAGTAGACCAAATTTTACCGATGGCTTTTATGCGCTTCTTTTGTACTCTCTGGATGCTCTTATGGCTGGGCTGTGGCCCAAGCGCGGTTGACTCGCCTGCTTTATCGCAAGAACGTGTTGATTATCGTCTTTATCCTTATGCCCAGGCTGTGGTGGAATTTAATCCCGGCCCCGAATCAGGATTTGGCCAGGAACTTTTTCCTGAAATTGTTTTGGGGCCACCCCAAGGATTTGGTCCAGCGCAAGGTTCTGTTGATGTACTCAGTTTGGGGGTTGCTGGGGAAATTATATTGGATTTTTTTCCTCGGGAAATGATTGATGGCGAGGGGGCCGATTTTGCGGTTTTTGAAAATGTTTTTTGGCCAGGAAACGACAGCAGCAACCCCTGGAAGGAATTGGCAGAGATCTCTGTGAGTGATGATGGTGAAAACTGGCACACTTTCACTTGTGTGCAGGAAAATTCGATCATCGGTGAATGGCCCGGCTGTGCGGGATGGCGGCCAACGCATTCTTATACGCCGCAGACAGAGTCACTCGACCCCGATATGAGTGGCGGTGACCTTTTTGACCTTGCCGAGCTTGGTTTAACCCATGCGCGTTATGTTAAAATTCAAGACTTGGGACAAGGTGGAGCGGCACCAAGTGCGGGTTTTGATTTGGATGCGGTTGGCCTGATTCATTTTGAAGAGCTTACGGACTAAAGAACGCTTACCAGCCCAGGGATTTCCGACATTATTTTTTGGGCATCAGTTTAAGTAATTTTCCTTGGTAGTAGGCAAGAATATAGAGTTCATTATTCAAGTCTTGGGCAAAAGAAGCGATATGATATGAGCTTTGCATAAGCATGTTGATGCCAAGCTGTTTTTCAGGGTCAAAATGAAAAATACGTCCTGATACAAAATCAGCAAAAATATATTGTCCGACAAGATGTTTCATGGCCTTTCCTCTGTAGACATATCCACCAGTGATCGATTTATCACCGCGCTTTTGTGGGTATTGCGCCACAGGCTCTGTGAGCCCCGTCTTTTTGCATCGCTTTTTTTTATAACACTCTTTCCCTTCCATAATATTCCAGCCATAATTTTTTCCCGATTGAATCACATCAATTTCCTCCCTGCGGTTTTGCCCGACATCGCCAGCCCAGAGTTTTCCGGTCAGTTGATCGAAGTGAAATCGCCACGGGTTTCTTAGCCCCCAGGCAAAAATTTCAGGACGGTAAGGAGTATGAATGAAAGGGTTATCGGCGGGAATAGCATATGGTTTTTTACGGACATCGATCCTTAAAATATTGCCCAGTAAGGATTGCCGGTTTTGGGCGTTTCCTTTTGGATCGCCCCCAGAGCCGCCATCGCCAAGGCCAATATAGAGAAACCCATCGGGACCAAAGGTGATATGACCACCATTGTGATTGCCATAGGGCTGCTCTACTTCAAGAATGATTTCCTCAGACGCTTGATCGAGTTGACCACGTGCCGTGCAACAGCGCATGCGCGATATTCGTGAGAGAAAAGGTTTTTCACCACTGGTATAAGAAAGATAAATATAAGGCTGAGTTGGGTATTGTGGGTCAAAATCAAAACCCAACAACCCCGCTTCACCATGCCGTTGACTGTTGAGGCGTTTATCCAGGGTTAAAAAGTTGTATTGGGCAGAGTTTGGTTGCCATTTAATGAGTTCTCCACCTCTTTGCGCCACATACCAGACATTCGGTTCAGAAGGGTGTTGTCGGGCAGCGACGGGTTGCTTGAAGGCAGCAGCAGTGATGTCCAAAAGCTCTATGTGTGCTTGCGCAGTCCGAGGCTCAAAGGAGTTCAAGCATAAAAAAAGCGACACCAAAGATAAAAAGTTTTTAGTCATCTCTAAGGGGATATAAATTCTTTACCCGGCTCGCGTTGGACAATGCGGGCAAAAGCTTGTTGTACGGGAAGACCTTCATGAATAACTTCGTAGACACCTCGAATGATGCTCACATCGACGTTAAGATTTTGGGCGAGGGTCCAGGCTGAAAATGATGTATCAACACCTTCAACCACCTGTTTAATTTCTTCTGCGGCTTGTTTTGGTGTCAGCCCGCGGCCAAGAAGTTCACCAAAATTGCGATTTCTTGATGCACTACCGGTACAGGTCAGAATAAGATCGCCAAGCCCGGAGAGCCCTGCCAGAGTCATGGGTTCGGCACCTTTCGCCAGGGCCATACGCGTCATTTCTCCTAGGCCACGTGTGATGAGCGCGGCCCGTGAGTTATCGCCTAAGTTGAGTCCGATAACCGCTCCTGCGGCGACGGCCATGACGTTTTTTAACGCGCCGCCCAGCTCGACGCCTATGATGTCGTGGGTGGTGTATACGCGAAAGTTTTCACAAAAGAAAATGCGTGCGAGTTGATCACAAAGTTTTTCATTGGTGCCCGCAAGGGTAACAGCGGTTGGTTGTTGTTGCATGATTTCGCGGGCAAAACTCGGTCCTGAAAGAGCGAAAATAGAATCTTCCCAGTCTTCCCCTAAGACATCGACAGCCACTTCAGCCATGGTGCATAATGAATCTTTTTCGATGCCTTTTGAGGCTATGACAATGGGTTTCTTTTGTGCTTGGTTGCAAAGATGATCTCGTGTTTGGGTTAGGACTTGACGAAAGGTTTGGCTTGGCACGGTAAAAAGTAGCCATTCACTTTTTTGCAGGCCTTCGACGAGATCAGAACTGACCTGGATTGTCGGAAAAATTTCATGTTCAGGGAGATATTTTTGATTGTACCGTGATTCTTGAGTTTGTATGGCTTGTGCTGCATCGCGAAAGTACAAATGTGTTTGTAAGCCGAGTCTGGCAAGGAGATCTGCCAATGCTGTTCCAAAGCTACCCCCACCTATAATCGCGACCGAATTCATTGTTTTTGATCATTAACTGCAGAGGCATTCGAGGTCAAACCTTAAAGTTTATGCTCCAGAGTTTTTCTAAGTTCTCTGATGGCGGTGGGCGCTGGGCAATGTGGGTGATTCTTTACAATAATAAAACAAGGCTCTTTTTTTCGTGTTTGTAGTAATTCTTTTATTTGACTGTGCTCTTCTGTTTTACCTTCGTTTTGGGGTGCCCAAAGGACGAGCCACTCTTTTTGTTCGGCAAGTGCAATATGTTGTTCCAGAGGTTCTGGCATTGTAGGGCAGACATTGAAAACGTGCCAGAGATTGGGCCTTTTGAGGATCTCGAGATAGTCCTTATTAAAATAATCTTTATGGGATAGGACGACGGCGATGTTGATTTCCTCGGGTATTTTTTCCGCAAAGTTTTCGAGTTTGGTGGTGAAGAGTTTCGGCTTCATTCCGCTTGTCGGTAAATGCTCTGGAAATTCGAAAATAAAAGCACGCAGATGCGCCTGAAAGAATTTTTTAAAGGGGGGATAAATTGTTTTTAAAAAATAATCAGGATCGAGAAAGTGAGGATTATGGTGAGGTAAAGCTTCACGGTCTTCAGGTACGATGGGGTGCGCCGGACTTGCTCGAGGATAGGTCATGATGGGGTGTACCATGGAAAAGCATGGGAACCGCTCTGGCATTTGGTGTGCGAAGCATTGCAAATCTCGTTCAGGGGGGGAAGGGTATTTTTTAGGAGGAATACAAATTGTTTGGAAAAGTTCATGACGTGCATATTCAATGAGTCCATGATGGTAGAGTTCAAGTTTGTCGTATTGTTTCTGCCAAACAAGCTCGCCCCATTCAGGCACAATAAACCCATTGCTCCCATAGTAGAGAGATCCATTGTTGCTTTTCTTTGCTGAAGAGACAGGGGCTTCAGGGATGGGCAGCGATAGCTGTGCTTCTGATTGTTTTCTCACAATCCAATTTTAGCACAAGGCGATATCAATTTCATCTTTCAGTTTAGGCGGATGGACCAAAAAGCGCAGGGTTGAGCACAATTTCCGTGTTGTTTCTGAGATGTTTTAACCAATCACGGAAGACTTTACTTTGTTTTGTCCAAATGCCCTGTTGGCGCAAATTGTCTAAGTCATCAATAAATTTTTCTTCCTTGGGTATTTCGCGGTCCTTTAAAACACTAATAAAGTATGCACGCCCAACTTTATAGCTTTGCGAGGTTAGTGGGGATTCTTTTGTGAGTGCGAAGAGGGCTTTATGAAATTGTTCCGAAGTGCCAATGCGCGGCACGTTAGGTTCATCTTTTTGTAGCCAAGGTGTGGTTTTGCGTACGGGCAGGCTTGTTTCTGACTCAGCTTCATCTTGTGTGAGATCATCCAGGACGCCACCAGCTTGCAGTTTTGCTAAGAGGGTATCGGCTTGATTTTTTGCAAGCGCATCTTTCCTGGCTTCTTGAAGTATTGATTTGGCGACTTCAGTTTTGACATCATCGAAAGGTTTACTGGCAGGGGGTTTAATTTCAACAACCTGTACGAGGTGTACGCCCAAGAGTGTTTTGATGGGCTCTTTGGAAATCTCATCTGTTTTAAGAGTAAAAATTTCTTTTTCAAGCGGTTTGATGGTTTGACCACGTTTGATGAAGCCCATGTCTCCGCCTTTAACGGCACTTGTATCGTCTTGTGAGTGCTCTTTGGCTAAAGTTGAAAAATCAGCACCTTGGGCAATTTGTTCACGAAGTTGCTTGAGAAAAGCGGTCTCTTTGGCGATGTCTGCATCGCTTGCATCTCTGGCCAGGCGACGTAATATTTGTCTGGCTTGTACCATTTGTGGTGTGCGGTATTTTAACTTATCTTTTTCATAGCGCTCTTTTAGCGCGTCGTTCGAGTCGCCAATATATGTTTTAAGTTCTTCATCGGATAACGCATCGACTTTTTGTTCTTCGGGGTCGAATTTAATAAAATCGACCATGACACGATCATGCTCCCGCCAATACTGTTCACGCAATTCTTGATCTGAAATCGAAATGTTTTCAGTTAAAAAGAGTCGTAATTTATCGGACATGACCTCGCCACGTGCACGTTCCTCAAACTGCGCCACGCTAAGTTGAAATTGTCGACTGACCCAATTGGAGTATTGTTGGTAGGACACGTTTTCTACGCCGTAACGATTTTTGAGATGCTTGACGAGTTCTTCATCGGTGATTTTCAATCCTCTTTTGCGGGCGGCGATTTCTAAAAGTTTAGCGTCGATAAGAGCATCAATAATTTGTTTCCGAATGCCAAGTTTCTCAATAAAATCAGCATTTAATGTTGAGGTGTTGTTGGTGCTTTGGCGTATATAGTCGAGCTGTTGGGCCAAACGGGCACTGAACTCTTGAGGTCGAATGATTTCGCCTTCGACTTTGGCGGCATAATTGTCCTGGCCAAGGCAAGAGCTTGAGCCGGGACCAAAACTAAAGGCAAAAACGACAATGATAACCCCAAAGATCAAGTAGATAAGGGTGGATTGTGAATGTCGGCGCATCATGTCCAGCATGATTAAACTCCCTGAAAAGTTAGATTTATGAGATGTTCGTTTATGCCTTTGCAGGAATAATCTCAAGCTTTTCCGGCATTCGTCGATGTAAAAGATGTAGGCAGGGTAACAAACACATTGAATTGAGTAGGGCAGATCTATGTTAAGAGTGCATAGTACCAGCAAAATTCCGTCTGGCGAACGGATCACGACGTTGCTGCATAGGCTGTTTGGTAAGCCTGTAGAGTACAGCTATTCGAAGCCGGTGAAGACCCTTCCCTGGTTGCGCATAGGTGTGGCCGTATATTGCTACGAGGATGATACGATTGCGTTTTTAGGTCTTGCCGATCTCAATTTTTCAAGCCGGGCGGGCGCTGCGTTGACGTTAATACCCGCGAATGTGGCCGATCACGCGATTATCCAGCAGAAGTTATCAAGCTATATGTTTCGTAATCTTTATGAGGTCTTCAATGGTCTTGGGCAGCTTCTCAATGATCGTGAAAAACAACCGGTTTACCTCAAGGCGCTGCATTTAGGTTCGCGTATGGATTTACCAGACTCATTGCGTGAGTTGGTAAAAACAAATCAGTCGAATGTGGATTTGGATCTCCATATCTCAGGTTATGGTGGTGGTCGCTTGACGATCATGGCCGCTTAAATCTTCTTGAAAATATAATAATAAATACAGTGACTTAGTTATGTCTTGGAGTATGCTTTCCGGGCATTTTCGAGTTTGGCGCCGACTTGCGATTTTTGGAT
>JASMKV010000418.1 GCA_030749035.1 Myxococcota bacterium
CCGGGAGATAATTAAAGGCAAATGCAGCTGCTCTTCATAAAGCGTGACACCATGATAAAACCCACCATGTTCACCAAATTCTTCGCCATGATCTGAGCTGAGGATAATGGCGGTGTTTTGCCATAAACCGCGTGCCTTTAGCGCCTCGACCAAATCCCCAAAAGCATGATCAAATCGCCTAACCTCATCTTGATAAGCCATTTTCAATGGTTCGGCCAAATCCAAAGACGGGCTGGGCATCTCTACACGTGCATAGCTCTTGCCATCATCACTAAAATACGGATCGTGCGGTTCCATATAATGCAGCCATAAGAAAAAATCTTTGTCACCAATTTCATCGAGCAAACATAATCCCTCTGCATTCACAACATCCGCCGAACGGTAGAAATATTGACTCGCGCGCAGACTTGGTAAGTATCGCTCACGAATTAAACGGAAAATGTTATAAAGCGCCAGGCGGTTGGCTTTTTGTGGTGCACCAAAATATCGTGCTGGACTTAAATAAGCATAATGGTCAAATCCACGACCAAATCCATAACCGGCTTCAAGGTTGTAATTCGTCACAACAGCTGCAGTCACAATATCTGCTTTTTTTAATTCGGTCGCCACTAAAGGCAAATTATCAGGCAAAGTCGACAACTTACTCATCGTGTTGTGTCCACTCGCATGCCTTGAACTTAAAAGCGTCGCCATCGCTGGTTTTGTCCACGATGCTTGCGCGCTAAACCGTGAAAATGTGGTGGCCTCTTCGGCAAAAGCATCAATATTCGGGGACGGCGATTTGCCTCGATGCGCCTCTGCACCATACACACCCAAAACATCGGCCCGCAACGTATCCACAACCAGAAAAATAACGCCCCGACCTTTAAGCGTTCTTGCCTTTTGCGGTGCACAACGCGCATCATCTCCACCGATAAAAAACAGAATGCTAAACGACAAAAGAACAATGGATAAAAATAGAGGTGCAATGTTGATGTCATTTTTGTCGCGCCGGAAAAAACGCCAAAGATAACCCAAACTCAAACTCATCAATCCTAAAGTCAGCGCCAAAACCACACCAATAACCAAGGCCAAAACCTTTTTATCCGCAGCTTCCTGAAAAATGTCACGGAAAGCATAAAAGTAGCCCAAGGCAAAAGCCTGAAATCCTAAGGCCAAGGCCAACCCGCTAAAGAATCCTCCTGATTTGCGCAACACAAACGCCGGCCAGTATTTAGAAGCCAAACCCAGACAAAACCCCATGCCACAACAAAAGACACCATAAAAAAGTGTGGCGTAAATGAGATTGACATCGCGATAAATGCCTTCAACACCACCGACACATAAACCGCCGAGGGTCATTCCTGAAACAAATGAACTCACAGATTTAAGCCAGTTCATGTTCTTCTTTGTCATCTGATGCACACTTATTAATATGGTTTGGAAATTTATTAGGTCATGGAGGCGCCGACCGGATTCGAACCGGTGAATAAAGGTGTTGCAGACCTCTCCCTTACCACTTGGGTACGGCGCCACCTATCAAAGACCACCGTCATATTAAATCCAGAGGATTTAATCCAACGAAGATCAAGTTAATGCCTTGGAAAGCTAAAGCTTGTCAAGAGAAACGCTACACGCTCAAGCTGCCGCGCCTATCAAACCGCCAAAAAAGACTTCCGGCAACACAACCTTCCCGCGAGGGTTCAGCAATGCTCGGCGAATAGCTTTTTGCAAGTGACCATAAGGGATTTGGCGTAAAATCACCTCCACAATCAATCTATTGCCTGAGTGCACGCCCTGCCTGGAAAATAAATGTTCACGAAAATAAGATACGGGCTCCCCCTCGGCCGTGTTGTTATCACACCAGAGCTGGGGCAAATGAATACCACTGGCTGCGAGCCAACGCGTGCAGCCATATTTGGCCGAATAAAAATCCATTCTGGCCAAGCAATGATCACCATCGATAAAAATACTTAAAGCTTCGCCAACAAAGTCCTCGCGCCATTCATGTTCGAGCACCACGATACTGCTGTAGGCTTGCACCGATGACTTATCTCTTCGAATCTTCCACATGATACACATCTTGCCCAAAGCGGAAAAAAAACACTGTGATCTCTCTCACAACATCGTCGATTTCTTGTTTTTTTTTTGAGTTCTCCCTAACTGTCTATAAAGTAATGCTTTTTCATCGGCTCGACGGAGTCACAGGAATAAGGTAGAAACACATATGCGCATTGTCCAAGTTGCAGCCATCACCACCACCAATGTTGGCGATTATGTTTATCGGGTGGGTGAACCTTCTATTGCCTTGGGCCGACTTCCTGATGTCCATATTGTGAACATGGCCACAACCCACCCAGACCTTAAAAGTTTTTGCATGAGTGCAGATGTCTTGATTTTACATTTGCTCTATGAAACCGACTTCATACCCATCATTAAAGAACGCCAAGCCCTTGGGCTGCCAACAATCTATGAACTTTCCGATCATATCACGGATATTCAACCCGGTGTCGGCCTGGGCGGTCTCTTTGCCGATCCACACAAAATTACCAGCGCATTTTACCTGGCGCAGCTCGCCGATGCCATGCAGGTCACCGGACAAGGACTCTACGATGCCTTTGGCGAACTCAACAACCAGACACAAATCTTTGAAAACCAAATTCAGGAGCTTAAACCCTACCAAGAACGTCAAGGTGATAAAATTACCATTGGCTGGGGTGGCTCCAGTGGACACTTTGCCGATCTTCACGAGATTGCCCCGCAACTTATCGACACCTGCAACAAACACCCTGAAGCCCATTTTTCTTTCATGGGTGATCAATTTGTTTTTGAACAACTCTTCGCCGCCCTGCCCGCAGACAAAAAATCCTATACGGCGCCTGGCTCTATGGATGCCTACTACGCCTTTTTAGAGACGCTCGATATTGGCATCGCCCCCTTACGCAATACACCCTATAACAATTGTCGATCAGACATTAAATTTGTCGAATATGGCAGTACCGGTGTTGCACCACTTCTGGCCAGACGTACCCCCTATCTGAGTCACGCCAAAGACAGCGAGACCGCTTTATTCTTCGATGGACCAGAAGAATTTTCCCAAACCTTGGAAAAACTTATCCTTGATAACGAACTTCGGCCAAAACTCGGAAAACAAGCCCACACCTACGTCGCCAACGAACGCCTTGAACCCCAGCACGCACCAAAGCGACTTGCATTTTATCAAACACTTTTAGGTGATGCCCAAACACCTGCATCAAGCGACGTGCCGCTTGATGCGCTTTGCGATGACGCCCAGGTGTTTATCCCTAAAAACGAAAAATCGGTGGACCTGCTCTTGCAAGGCATTCGCCAGGAAAGCCAAGCCGAAGTCAAAGAGGCACGTCAATGCTATCAAGAAGCCATGGCCGAAAAGCCGAACTTTTATCAAGCTTATTACTGGCTAGGTCGTAGCCACAAACGCTTAAAAGATGTTGAAGCCATCAATGTGTTTAAACAAGGTATCGAAGCTTGCAACTTGCGCTTATCCCTCTGGCTCGAAATGATTGATAGCCTGCATATCTTCGGGCAGACAGAGGCTTGGCATAGCGCCATCGATGACGCGAATGCAGATTTTTCTGATGTTCCCGAATTGCTTTTACGCCAAGCCATCGCGCTCAGCGATAAAGAACCACAAAAAGCTGAAGCAATTTTAAAACGTGCCCTCGACATTCAGCCAAGCTTTAGTCCGGCAGCCCTGTGTATGGCACAGCTTCTTAAAGGTCCTGAAAAGAGCGAAAAACGCGCCGCCTACCTCCACCAAGCCATCGTCGCCACACCCAATTGGGTCGAACCCCAACTCCACTTATGTGAAGAACTCTTGAATGCTGAAAATTACGTGGATGTGGTCACCATGGCCAATATTGCCCGACGCATCACGCCGGACGAACCACAGGTGTATACTTATCTGGCCCAAGCCCTTGCCGCCTTGGGCGAAGAAGACGGCGCCAAGCAAGCTCAATTGATTGCCGTCAAACTAAGTCAGGATCTTTAAGAACCGTGACCCCAAGCCGTGAGTCCACGCTCTTCGGGCGTACCGGGAATGGTGTTGTCAAAAATCAATGCTGAAAATGCTCCTACCGCCATACCGGTTTTGCCTAGTGTATTCAGGATATCGGCGAGCCATTTCCAACTCTCACTGAACTCAAGTGGGTTCGCATTAAAATACTCCGGCACTGAAAGCCCCATAAAAAACGCAAAACCGATGATGAAAAGATTGCGCGCCGAATTTAAGTTGATGAACTGCAAATTCGACAAGCCCACAGAAGCAATCATCCCAAACATGGCGCAATACATACCGCCCACAATGGGTTGCGGAATGGTGGTAAAAAGAGCACCAAATTTACCGACAACCCCTAAAACCAACATGATGCTCGCCCCCATCTGCACGACAAAGCGAGAACCGACACGGGTCAAACCGATGGCGCCAATATTTTCAGAGTAGGAGGTCGTGCCATTACCGGTGCCAAAGATACCCGCAATCAAACAACCCACACCTTCCATACCAATCCCTTTGTTGACCACTTTCGAATCCGGAATAGGTGCCCCCGAAAGTCTGGCACACGCATAATAGTCGCCAATGGATTCAACCATGGAGGCAATATAGCCCGCCAGGATTCCCACCGTTGCCGCCACACCAAATTGTGGCATTCCCCACTGGAACGGATAGGGCACACGCACCCAGGGCGCCGGACCCAAATTGGCTGTACTCACATAGGCCGGATGCTCGGGACCAAAATAACCGGTCATGGTGCACAGGGCCGCCACGCCCCAAGCCACTAAAATGGCCATCAAAATCGGAAAGAGTTCAAAGGCGCGATGGGTTTTACGTAAGTATTGGGAAAAAATCACGAGCAGCGCAATGGTCAACCCACCGATACCCCAATGCCGACCCGCTTCCGGCGCACCAAATTTAAAAAGACAAAGACCAATCAACGCAATGGTCGGCGCAATCGTCACCGGCCCAACCCATTTAAGCATACGGCCGACAAGGCCCGTATAACCGATAATGATTTCGAAAATCGCCCCAACGATAATCGCCCCCTGAATATGCTGCATCCGTACTTCCCAACCCGCATCGGCCAGGGTCGCCATGGAACAAATGGCGATGGTCGGCGCCAAAAAGGAAAAGGTCCCCCCCTGTACAATCGGCAAGCGATTACCAAAGGTGGTTTGTAAAAGGGTGGTGCCTCCGGAGATGAAGAACATGGTGCCAATAAGCAGTCCAAGTTCACCGGGCTTATCTTTAAGCCCTAAAGGCCCGGAAAGAATCAGCGGAATCGCCACGGTCGAGCCAAACATGGTCAGATAGTGCTGAAAACCTAAGGTGATGCTTTCGAGCAGTGGTGGCTTATCATCGATGCCGTAATTAAGTTCCATGCTTTGGTCCGCCATTGAATTTCTCCTTGTTCCACGAAGTTGGAAAATTCTTCTATCAATCCAGCGATCTAAGGTCGATCGTTTTTGGCCCCATTATCGCCAGGGAAATACCCTAAAAGTACACATGTTTTTAGGCGCTCTTAGGGCCAAATTGTGACCTATGTCACAGGGACATAAGCACCATAGGACTTCATGCGCGCAGACACTGCGCTCTGCCCATCCGGACAAAGCCATCTTAATTTAAAGCACTTAGGACGATAAACCCCAGCGCTTCCAGGCCAAGGCCAAAGTGGCATATTTTCTGCTCTAAACGAGGAAGACTTCAAAAGTCAGTATGGTGATGGTGAGGAAAATGTCAAAGGACCCCAATGAGAACTCAAGCCAATAAAACCTACGGCTTTACGCTCTTCGAACTTAGTCTGGTGGTGGCCATCGTCAGTATCTTAGCCATCACGACCCTTTTCGCCCAGGGTTATATCAAAGCCACAAATCTGACTAAGGCATACCAATCCATCGAGCGACTCAAAGTTGCAGCGGGGCAATATGCAGCTGGCCGCGGTGAAGCTGCTTTTACAGTCTCCTCCCCAAACCTCTTGCCTACCATATTCGAACGCGGCTTTCTTACTCGCCGAGGCGCGACTGAAACCATCAAAATTGGCCCTGGTCTTGAAATCACCGCCCTGCTTATGACCACCCGATTGGACAATCAGAAAATTATCGCCATTGCTTTAGGCCCCATCCATGGACTGGGCCCCGCAGCAGCCGGCGCTGAACCCTTACCCGAAGGGCTGGGTAGAGAAATTGTTTTTAATTTTTTTAAAGGTGACGATTTTGTCAATGGCGGTCCTATCGCCTCAGAAGGCGCAGGTGGTTTTATCGAGCACGTGTGTAACAGAAGAAACTCTGGACGAAACGTCAAGAGCATTATCCTTTGTTTTGTTCCGCAGAACTAAAATACGCCCTCTTGCCCAAACAATTTTAGAACGCTGGCCATCGGCTCGCATGCATCGTAAAAACCCATGCACCTCAAAGCCCCCCATTTGTTCCGCCCAAACACGTTTGAACCGCACCCAACACACTTTAACGCGCCCTTATGCGCGTAACGACACTGTGGCACTTGATGTGACACATCAGGCTAACCGCCCCTAAAAACTCCCTTCGTCACCACCGACAAAAAAAACTTCGAAGAAAAAACTCTTATTTAACAAAAGTTTCTCTCGTATTTTCTCAAATTCACAAGAAATATCAAAACTGGCACGCTCCCTGCTCTTAAACATTCTTACCACAGCAATATTAACATTAGAAAAAGAGAGTTGCCATGCGTTTACCACATCATTTAACCTGTCTCTTTGTTTTACTTAGTCTTGGAGCCTGCGCTCAAGGCTCAAAGCCTGGAACCGCCAGCTGCACATCCCAATGCCAAGCGGGCCAGGTTTGTCTCGCCGGCAGCTGCCAAGCCCTCTGCCAGGAAAACAGCGACTGCGCACCCGACAAAATCTGCTCAAGCGACAAGATCTGCACGTCAATGCTCGCTGGCCTGCCGCAAATCAATGACCTCTACGGTAACAGTCCCGAAGATCCAACACAGATTTTTGACGGCATGGTCATCAAGGGAGACTATCTCGATGGTGCAAGTTTTCATTTGCAAAGCCAGAGCGAAATGATTGCGCTCAATACCCGCAACCAAAATGCGAATGAAGCTGAAATTCTTTTGCCTTCAGACATTCATTCCGGCGAATATCTCCTGGTGGTCAGCAATGAAGCCGGCAGCAACAGCCAAAGCTTGGCCCTAACCTTGCCCGAGCTGGATGGCCAATTACAACTCGAAAGATTAAACAACGAAGCCACCGGCACCTTGGGTTTTCACCTCTTTCCTATTGGTCAAACAGCACAAACTCTGGCTGCTGGCGATCACGACCATGCAGAGTATTTAACCGAAGAAGAAGCCAATGCGCTCTATGCCACCAACGTTGCCTTGAACGATTTTTATAATAAAACCGAAATCGATGCCCTGCTCGCCACCTTAAGTTCTGGAGGTCAAGCACTGACCGGCAATGATATTGTCACCCTTTTAAACAGTGGCGTCACCGAAACCATCGATATCTCCGCTCTACCTGTCGGCCAAAGCGACCAAAGCCTGGCCCGCGGCGATCATGACCATGATGAAAATTATTATGGCAAGAGTGAGCTCTATACCAAAAACGAAATTGATGCCCTGCTGGCAACTTTGAGCGGTGATGGTGAAGCGCTTGATGCCGACAGCCTGATGACCTTGCTCAACACCAATGCAAGTATCCCTTTGGTCACTGCTTTACTCCCCATCGGTACGAGCAGCGCAGAGGTCGCCGCTGGAGATCATGCGCACGACGAACTTTACTACACCCAGGATATTATCGATGCGAATTACTTCACCCAAACCCAGATCAACAGCAATTTTGTCACGCAGACCGTCTTTGACGCCACCGTAGAGGCGCTGGCCTCAGCCAACACGGGTAACCCGCAACTGGGTGACAACTATATTTTAAACTCTGGTCTTGAACCTGACAGTGAACTCAATCTTTTCGGCTGGAGCCTGTCGGTTTCGGGTCTTGGCAGCAACGCCAATTATATTAATGTTGGCACAGCAGGACATAAAAGCAATTACGTTTTGGAAAATGCTGATTCAACTTTGCTCGAAGTCAGCAGTGAGAGCCGCACCCGCATCGATTTTAGTGCCACCTATCGCTTTAGTGGCATGGTACGACAAAGTGCAGGGGGGAGTGCGGGTGCCGTCAGCTTAGGCGTGCGTTTTTATGATAACAATAATAATGTACTCAGCCAGATAGCTGCCTGCGAAGATTTTGACCCGGGCAACATCTGGCAGAAATGCAGCGTCAGTGTCGGGAGTCAGAGTGCCAATGCTTTTCCAGGTGCAGCCACAAGCATATCCGTCTATGCCATGCTCAACGAAGATGCCGGTGGTTATGGCAATCGAAATTTTCAGGTACAGGGATTGGAGCTATACCGCGTAGCCAGCAAAACACTTTTGCAAACCAACCCTGGCGGTGCCATGCAGCTTAAATTTAATCAGGATGGAATCGCCCTGCTTAGCCCCGATACACAGAGTATTATAACGCTGCCCCAGGAACAAATCGGAACAGCGACTGAGTTGCGTATCATCAATAAGGGCAGTGCCAAACTCACTATCCAGGCCGCCGATGGCAGCTACTTTTTTACACTCTTTCCTGAATCATTCTTAAATCTTCTGGCAACAAGCCATACCCCGACCAGCAATACGGATTGGACACTGCTTGAACGCTCCAGCGTTCATGAAACCTTAAATGCTGATGGAACATGGACCGTCCCGCAAGGCATCACCTCAGTCGAACTCACCCTCGTTAGCGGGGGAGGAGGCGGTGCGGGGGGCGACGCAGACAGTGGCAACGACAGTGGTGGCGGTGGTGGTGGCGGCGGCAGTGTCGTGCAGATGCGCATACCGGTGATTCCAGGACAAGCCTACGATTTCAATGTGGGATCAGGCGGCGCGGCTGGCACCAAAGATGCGAATAATGCGGGAAATGGTGGTGCCACAACCTTTGCCAGCGACGACATCGAATATCGAGCTTACGGGGGTAATAAGGGCCAATTTAGTGATAGTAATAATGGTGGCAACGGAGGTGCCGGAGGCGGCACGATCCTCAGACAGAATGCCCAAGCAGGTGGAGATTATTCGAGCAGCTATGGGGGGACTTATCCTGGCGGTAATGCGGGAAAAGTCAACGGCGGTGGCGGTGGCGGCGCGATAGGCAGAGCAGCTGGCCAAGGCGCCTCGACTATTTTTGCATCCGGCGGGAACGGCGGCCCTGGCTGTTCCAGCGATGGTGGTGGTGGCGGTGGTGGCGCCAGCATGGGGGCCGGTGGTCATGGCAGTTGTAACGCCGGACAAGCCGGAAGTTTTCCTGGTGGCGGAGGCGCCGGCGGGGCCGGAAACAGAAACGGAGGCGCCGGCGCTGATGGCGTGATTTATCTGGCTTATTAAATCAACACCCATAGATGAGAAGTTCGCAGGAGTACCCAGCCCAATAGACATCTGCGCTCACCCGTCTTGAAGGTGCCAAACAATAAACCACTATATAGGACCGACAAGTTTTGCTATAAAACTGCAATATGGCATGCAGCATCGTCTTTGTGGGCATCCTCGTGACCGCAGCCCTCTCTATCGTCGTCACGACGCTGCGTATCGGTATATCCCCCCAACCAAGCACGCGCAAAGCACGCAAGGCCCTGCTCGATCTGGCGCCGGAAAAAATCAGCGGCAGCATCGCAGAGCTCGGTTCAGGCTGGGGTGGACTGGCTTTGGCGCTGGCCAAGCGTTATCCGCAAACGCAAGTGTATGCCTATGAGCTTTCCTTCGTCCCCTATCTCTTTTCACGGCTCCGCCTTAAACTTCAAAGCCAAAACAATTTGCACTTTGTGCGACAAGATTTTTTATCCGTCGACCTTCATCAAACCTCATTGCTGGTAACCTATCTTTTTCCCGGCGGCATGGACCATATCGCAGAGCAGCTTGTACCAAAGCTTCAGCAAGAAACGATTCTTCTGAGCAACACTTTTGCGCTGCCCGGGTATACACCGCAGGAAAAAGTGATTTTGCCGGACCTTTATCGCACACCAGTCTACCGCTATGACTTAAAACCGAGTTGAGACTTGCGCCAAGGCCTCTAAAGCCCCTAGAATAGAACAAACGCCCATACAAGGAACCAGTCGATGGCTGCTGCGCAAAACTTTTCAAAACACCCCGTTGTCCCTACCAAAGCCCGGCGACAAAAAAAACGCAAAGCCCATCAGACCAACTTTGACCGTTTTATTTTACCCGTATTGCATTTCTTTAAGGAACCTCGGCCAGAAGAGACCGTAGCAGCCCCGCCACCCGCAGCAGAAACATTTGAGGAAATAGCCGCCACTGATATGCAGGCCCAAGCGCCGCTTAGCCCGAAGCGCCCACCGGCCTACGCCGCCACCATACGGCCGCCAATTCGTAAGCCCGAAAGCACGCCCATCGAAGATAAGGATAAGCTGCTTGCCCATGCGCAAAAAGCCCGGATTATTGCCGAGCCCACCGGCGCCACCGCTTTTGAAGTCTCCATCAACGATGAGGTCTTTCAGGATTTAACCTGCCGAATTATGTTTCATGAGGGACAAATTATCGCGGTCTTTAAGGCTTCAGATAAAAATGCCTGCCGGCTACTCGAAGCCGAAGCCGGACGCCTGCGCAATCGCTTGGAAGCCAAAGGCATGAGGGTGGCTGAAGTTCGGGTGGAATTGCAGGATTAGGGACACTGCGCAACGAGCATGCAGCAGTTTTACTCGCAAGCCGGATTGGCCGTACCTGGACTGGAAGCATCCTCCCGATAACACCAGGTTTGCGCCGTTTCATCGTAACTGTAGGCATCCGCGTAGTTAGGCGAAGTGTAGCTCACCACTGAGCCAAGCACCGTATTCGCTTCATCGTCCAACTGAATCGACAAGGTCGCTTCATTATCCCAGATGAGTGTATTCGAGGTTGCATTGGCTCCACCAAAAAGACCACTTAAAGAAATCCCATCGGGCAAAATCGCATTGGCTCCACCAAGAACGACATAGTTGCCAGTCGCGAACCGAATACAAGACGAACCCTCGATGGTCCAGGAGCGCACACTCCCGCCGGAGGTCTTGATGTTCTCGACGATTAAACCATTTAAGTCAAAATCGCTGCCAAGAATTTTTACTTCGATCCAGTCCTCAAAATCCGCACCGCTGCTAACCTGTTTAGGCATAATTTCGGTGAGCATGAGGTCATCCGCCTCAGGCGACACAACCGTCCGAGCCGTCGTACCCTCCCAACATGCATTGGTTCCGGGACAAATA
>JASMKV010000419.1 GCA_030749035.1 Myxococcota bacterium
CTAAATCATGAGCCCACGAAGATTGTTTTTCAGCCAGCGCTTCTCAGACGGCAAGCGCCTTAGAATCCCAAAGTACTCAATAAAAAAGGTGCCAGTTTAATTTCAATCAGCGCACCCAGCGCAATGCAGGTTGTGGCGACAAGGAGAATATAGACAATCGGTTGAATCTCTTTGCGCATCGATTGCTCTTTTTGGCGCCCCCGGACAATGCAGCGTAAAATGAGGATACCGCTTAAAGCTGCCAGGATATAACCGAGAGTTTCAAGAACGACGTGCGGAATGACGGCGGAAAAAATGAGGGCATAGGAAAAGAGCGCCAGGGCACCCGTGGCGGCCTGGGCTTTGGCGAAATAGACAAAGACCACGCCCCATACCGAAGCATTCCAGGCCAGCACCAAAAGCGCACCGCCTAAGCGAAAGAAGAGGGTGAGGATAAGCGTGCCGCCGAGCACCGCCATATTGTTGATGGTGATTGAAAGCCAACTTTGGTGCTCGTAATTGCTGACCGAAAGGCCTAAGCGCGGACCCAGCTGCGAAGCAAAGATGGTTTGAAATTGTTCGACGGGTAAGAAAAGGGCCCAGGCGCTAAAGGCCAGCAAGATGCCCATGACAATGGCAAAAAGATTGCGGGCAAAGCGCAAGTCGGCGGCGGTACGCTTTTGGCCTTCTTTGTTAAGTTCTAAGAGTTTGGTTTTATGGCGGTCAACGATAATGCTAAAGGTTGGCAAAATGCCTAAGACCGCGAAGGTGACGCTGACCACGCCGCTGTGGGCAGCAAAAAGTTTTGCGGAAATAAAAATACTGAAAATACTAATGCCTAAGGACACCGTAAAAAGCTGAGGCGAGTGGGGGACCTTATGTTGATAGAGGTCATCTAAAAGTAAAAAAGTGGTGCTTTTTTCTGGGGACTCCTGCAGCACCGTAGGCGGTGAAAAGGTTGAACGGCGCTCTGGTGGTTGTTCGGGCAAGGTGTTTGGCTTTCATATAGATTATATTCAAGACTAAAGCCATCGTTACGGCAAAAGTCAAATTTATTGTGTTTTAGCGAAATGTTCCGTTTAAATAGGAGCAGTGGTTGGGTCAAGTCCATCGGCCGGATAATCGAGATTTGGTCCTGGTACCAGGTCCCCATAGCCGGGCTGGCTTTTCCAAAAATCCCAATGAAAAATAATATTCTCGGTGGGGTCATTCTTGCAGATGACAGCGTGGTAAACGTGGGCACCAATTTGAACTCCTCCTATTGGGGTTCCGAAATGTGAAGCCGCTAGGATTTTTGTGCATTTCAAGCCCAGGGGTTTGCTTAAGCCCCAAGCGTTAAGCTCTGGCCAGGTTGGCGGGGCCGCACTTGCGCCGGGCGTCTGAGGGATGTCGATAATCCAATTGAGTAACTCATTTTGACGACTCAAAAGAGTTGTACATTTATCTCCGCAGATACTGCTCCCCCAAAAGCCACCATTGAGTTCATGGCCTTCCGAAAGTAGATTTTGTTTTAGCCATTCGACGAGCTTGGTAAGCTTTTGGACATCCTCTGCATAGTCTGCAGCGTCGCAATTACAGGGTGTGGGCTCTTCATGATGACCACTTGGCACACCCCAACAATGTTTTCCCAGAGCCGGGCATGACATACATTTCTGCGCATCAGAACAGTCGTCATCGGAATCACAGAGTGGAAAGACTTTTTTCATGGTTTCATCAAGCGCGCTTGAGTCAGCAGCGCTTGGTGTGAAGCCCGGCGCAAAGCCACTCTTGGTTGTTTCTACAGCAGAGTTTTCTCCCGGTGTGGTATTGCCGCCCTGTGTCTCGTCGTTCATTACCGTAGCCATCATGTCGGCAAAAGTTGCTGGCGCTTCCTCACCTGGTGCCGTCTCGTTTTTGACAAACGTTCGTAGATAGTAAACGATATCCCGCACATTGACTCCATCGGGGTCTTGTAAATCCTGACAGTCTTTCGAGCTTGTGCTCTCGGGCTGCACAACCGTTGCCACCATAGCCTGAATATCCTCAATGGCTGTTCCGGAATAACAGAGGTTATTCTGCTTATCTTTAAAAGCTCGGGAATCCGCGCTTAGGCCGTCGGGACTTAACGCTTGTTGTTTGCCCAGGCGGTAGACGGAAGTGCCGTTGGCATCGACCAAAGTTAAATCTTTGAGTGCAAAAGCCTGCGGGGTTAAAGCTTGCTTCTGGCCTGAAAAACGTAACTCCAAAAGAACATCTTGAGGTAATTTGACGTCTTTGTGGGCGGCGAAGGCCAGGAGTTGTAGGGTCTTGGCCTTTTGCTCTACAATCAGGCTATGTCCGCTTGGTAAGATTTGCGTACGCTTGGCGCATGGATTTTGACCTGCATCATCAAAACAGGAAAGGCCAATCAAGGCGACATGGGCAGGTAGAGTAACCTCGGCTTCAAATCCGCGGGCGTCAATCTGAGGCAGCATCAGGCTACAGCTTAGGGGGCCACTGTCGGTATTTTTCTGACAGCTGAACAATGCACTCGCGGCTGCCTCACCCATGCTTTCAAGTTCGACGGCGGTTAGACCGCCACCGCACCCGCCTTCAGCGCCACCCTGTCCGGTGGCAAGGCCCGCAAGTTCGTCGAGATTACTTAAGCCCAAAAGAATGACCACAAGCACAAGGGCAATGAGGACGAATCGTTTTAAAGGATGCTTGGAATCTTGTTCAGACATGCTTGTGCCCCCACAAAAGGTAATTGTGCGATTCCCGCTACGAGCCTAACATAGCTTAAGGTAAGCCGCGAAGCAAAAAAGGAATATCATTTGATGTTTTGGTCGCAAAGATTGACAGAATGGGGCCTGTTTCGATTTCCGATAACCGACATCCGATAACCGTGCGAGCCGTCGTGAGACTGTCCGAGAGGCGCCACAAAGGCGCGTTGAGGATTAGTCGATACAGGTGAGTGTCCGATAACCGAAAACCGATTTCCGATTTCCGTTCTAATTCCCAAGTGCTTTGCTTAAATAGGGGGTCAACCAAACTTCTAAAAGCGCGGCCACAACAATACTGATGATGGCGCCCAGGAAAAGCGTGGATATTTGTGTGAAGGTGGTGGCGATAGAAAAGTTTTTATCCTCGCTGCGCACAATAAGACGAACCATCAAAATGCCGGCAATCACCGCGCAAACATAACCTAAGGTTTCAAAGAGGGTATGGGGCAAAACGCATAAGAGAATGGTCAGCCAGGATAAAAGTGCGCCCAGGCCTGAGCTTGCCTGGATTTTGGCAAAGAACACAAAGGTCACGCCCCAAAGTGAGGCGTTCCAGGCCAACACCAAAAGCGCCCCACCAAGTCGTAAAAATAAAGTTAAGATGAAAGCGCCGCCAGCCACCACAAAGTTGTTGATGCAAATCCGGGCCCAGGAATGTTCCTGATAGCGTTCGATGGAGTGGCCGATGCCGGTGCCAAGTTGCGCATTAAAAGCCTGGCGCATCTCGTCGATAGACAAAAAGAGTGCCCAAAGGCTGTAAGCCATAAGCATGCCGGCAACGATGGCCAAAATATTTCGCATCAGTCTTAAGTCTGCTTTGGTGCGCTTTTGGCCGCGGGCTTCGAGCTCTTTGACTTTGTTTTTATTGGTTTCAACAAGTAAGTTAAATGTCGGCAAGAGTCCTAACACAGCGATAAACACGCTGATGATACCAAGTTGTTCGGCAAAAAGTTTACTCGCCGCCAAAAGGGAAAAGAGAGAAAAGCCTAAAGCGACCGCAAAAAGTTTGGGTGAGTGTGGAACCTTATGCCCATAAAAATCATTCAGGGCCAAAAAGGTTGTGGACGGTTCGCTGGGTTGTTCTAAGGTTGTACGTCCCTCTTCGGGGAATGCCTCTTGCCCCTCTTTGACAGAAATACCCATCGTTTTCTTCGCCGCTTAAGTGCTGAATAATCCCGTGTGCTCTATTGGAGCATATCGTCTTTGTCCGGGGCAGGCGCTTCCTTATTTAACTCAGGAAGGTTCAGGTCAGGCTGGGCTTGTCCGGCGAGACCTGCAAGGCCGCTGGCATCGATCAGCGAGACGATTTCAGCGCAAGGCGTTTCGTCGGTGCAGTTCGGGAAATACTCTTTGATTTTTGTCATCACCATTTCAGGTGGTCCTGCGGTGTCAGGATCTTTGACCCAAGCGTCAATATACGCGCCCATCTTTGTGGCATCGCTGCCATTGGGGTTTTTGTTCCAGAAGACCACATTGACCGCACTCTCGATATCATCGGGAGTCAGGCGATCTACAGGTTCGGCAAGATCCATACATGGGGCAATATCGCCAAGAGAGGCGTCATTGACCTGGTTGATCAGTTGCCAAATGGTTGAAAGATCAAAAGCAAATGCTTCGGTGTTGTTGGTTGTGTTGGCATGACGCCAGCAATCGGCGCCGCTTTGGCTGCTAAAGTTGTAGTTGTCGACAAAATTGCTGGAGGTGTCGGTCGGTCGGCCGGTTTCGACGGTAAGGGCGTTGGAATTGTGTGCAATGCCTACTTGCTTGAGTGTGCCATCGTCACTGGTGGCGGTTAAAATGTTACCCTCAAGGGTTAAGCTTGCATCCGCGCCAAAATTATCGATGTCTTTGGGCTTTAACGTAAGCTCCAGATTCTGTCCTTCAGGAATCGGCGCGTTGGTGACCGAGTAAGCAAAAACACTCACGCTTTGGCCAATGGCTTTAGAGAGCAGAATATGTCCACTGCTCAACTTCAAAGGATCGTCGCTGCAGGTGTTGACGCCGGTTGCATCCGGGCAGGTGATGCCTTCTAAGGTTGTGTTTTCAGGGATGTTGAGGTCTGCTTGAAAGACGGGGCCTACTCCGGACAAGGGCAGAAGACAGGTCGACAAGGTATTATCGTCGTTGGATTCGCAATAGATACCATTGATCTCATCTTTTGTGGTGTCCTGGGCAAGTCCGACATTCGTGTTGTCAATCTCGCCACCGCAACCGGTGCCATCGCTACCTGTGGCCATGCCACTTAAGCCCTTCAAACCGGGGATGCCGATAAAAAGCAGTAAAAGGCCCAGGCCCAGCAAGATAAATCGATTCTTTGACGTTGGTTGGTTGTTGTTTTGCTCTGCCATGACCTTCTCCTAAAAAAAACTGCCAGGACATCATGTTCGGCAGGCGTGCTTACCACATTGATTTCGTGCCGTTAAGCCCTAATCCGTGTAAATTCTAGCCCAAATTATCGACGACCGCCGCACTTTAAGGCTTTGATTTTATTTATTAAAGTGGTCAGGAAATCATGAGTTGGTGCTGCGAAATGTACGGCTTGGCCCTTTACATCACGCTTTTCGCCCTTTATAGGCGCTTGCACAATCGCCCCATGAACAAGCTCTTGTAAGGAAAATAGGATGAAAAAAATCGTTTCTTTGTGGCTCTGTTTGGGTCTTTTGGCCTGTGGCGATACAGGGGAAAATGCAGATACCGATGAATCTGATAACAGCCAAAGCTGTACGCGCAGCGATGCGAATCTGTGTGACCCGGAATTGATTACACTCTTGCCTTTGAACGATGCGGTCACAAGCGTGCAGGCATCGGCGCAAGCAAGTGGTGACGTTTATACCATGGCCATTGATGCCAGCGGTGGTGGTATTTACAGCTACGCGCAAGAGCCTTGGGTGTATGTGAATTTAAGTCGGGGCGAAATTGTGTATATAAGCGATTATGCAGCCCTGTCGTCAACCGATTGGGATATTGCCTTGCGGCGCTATGTGATTCGCTTAAATGGCGGCGTTTCCGGGCCCGGTTGTGCAGCACTCGCACCCGTTGCAGGGCAAGCATTCGATGGTTTAAGTCAGGTGCCTGAAAATCTGGATTGGCAGACCGATACCTATATTGAAAATTGGCCATCAAGTTGCGGCTCTTTGGAAACCGATATCTCAGGCTTTGGTCAACCAGATGCGCCGATGATTAATACGGCTTGGGAATTTGGTCAGACCCTTTGCTCCTGTTCTGTGTGTCCGACAAATACGCCGATGATCATCAATACGGCCCTTGGTGCGAAAGCCAAGTTAGAGGTTGCAGGGTATTACCCTGGCCAGGATAGTGACATCAACAGCTGCAGTGGTGCCTCTGCAAATATTACGCTGCGCTGGCAGATGTTAGATTAATGAAGCGCTTACTTTCTGTGCCGCTCATTCTTGCGCTTATGGCCTGTCAGAGTGAAACCGCAAGCCTACATCACGGCGAAACGAGACTCGAAAGTGCGGTGCGTCCAACCGCCGCATCCGGCGCGCCCTTTAATTTAAGTTTTGGCAGCGCCGAAGTTGAAACTTTCGATGATGCCAGCGGCATGGTCCGTGTCCATTATACGGCAGATGGCAACAGTGCGCATCAGGTGCCGGTGGCGGATGCGGATAGCTCGGGTGTACCCGATTATGTGGAGTTGGTTGGAGAGAGCGTGGCCTGGGCTTACGAGGAGCAAGTCAATGGTCTTGGCTTCCGGGCGCCCTTAAGTGACGCAAGTACCAGCGGCAACGGTGGGGATGGTCGCTACGACGTTTACTTGCTCGACTTTGGCGCCTTTAATTATGGTTCGGATGGGATGTTGGGCACGGATGCCTGCTATGAAGGGGATGGGGGTATTCATCAATGCATAACCTATATGCTGATTGAAAATGATTTTGCGCAGTATGGTTATCCGAACATTGAAACGGCGGTCAAAATTCTCGCCAGCCACGAGTTTTTTCATGCCATACAAAACGCCTACGACGAAAATCAAGACGAAACCTGGAGTGAAGGTTCGGCCATGTGGGCCGAAGAAGAAATTTATCCGGAGCAAACGGATTTTGAAGGTGCGACCTATGCCTATATGAGCAAAACAGACCGGTCTTTGGATGAACCTTTGGGCTTAAGTTTTTCTTATGGCACAGGCATATGGGCCAAGTTTTTAGGCGAATACTTTGAGCGGGATATCATTCGAAAGATCTGGGAGTCCTGTCAGAACGGTAGTCATGGCTATGCGGATCCAACCTATTTAGAGGCCATTGATGCAACGCTCAATCCGGCATACGATTCTTCGTTGACACAAGCGTTTTTTGAATTCGGTCGTTGGAATCTTTTTACCGGTTCTCGGGCAGACAGCAGCCAGAGTTATGCGCAGGGGTCTGCTTATGCGGAAGTCGCTTTGTATAAGACGGCTTTAAGCTTGCCTTTGCTCTTGGATACCTGGACGCAGTATCTCTCGACGCAATATCTTCGGGTGGGTTTAAACGGTGTGAACTCGATTGATGTTATGTTGCAAAGCGAGCATGCGGATAAAGAGTTGAGTATCTATGCGGCGCAAGCCAATGGCAGTCTCGAAAAGTTAACCACCCTTAAAGCAGAGGCGTG
>JASMKV010000420.1 GCA_030749035.1 Myxococcota bacterium
AAGGGATGAGGAGATCTCTGTTGGAGCGCAATCATTTGCTTGGGCCTCGAGATGACTTGTGCTGGTGCCCCGGTCTATACTCTCCCGGGAGCGAATCCGGGAGACACAGAAGTGGACCCCAAATCTAGGACCATCGGTTAAGGAGTGTTATTGTGTTCGTGGACTCCTCGAAAAGGAGCAAACGATGACGAAGAAGCAACGACGTAAATTCAGCGCCGCATTCAAGGCTAAGGTCGCGCTGGAGGCGATACGTGAGCAGATGACGACGGTGGAGCTGGCTCGACGCTATAAAGTTCACGCGAATCAGATTTATAAGTGGAAGCGCGAGCTACTGGACAATGCCGCCGATATTTTTGTGACCGGCGCAGGCAACGAAAACATTGAACGTGAGGGAGAGCTGCTTCAAAAGGTCGGCGAGCTGACGATGGAGCGCGATTTTTTGGCACGAGGGCTCGAGCGCTTCCGGTAAACGACCGACATCAGATGGTGAATCCTGACGATGAGCTGTCGGTGCGACAGCAATGTCGGCTCTTGGATGTGAGCCGTTCGAGCCATTATTACAAACCGGTCGATGCGAGCGACGAAACGCTTTTGCTGATGCGTCGCATCGACGAGTTGCATCTAAAGCGGCCATCTTTGGGCAGTAGAGCGATTGCCAAGTTACTAAGCACAACGGACAGACGAGTGAATAGAAAGCGCATTCAAAGGCTGATGAATCTCATGGACATTGAGTCCGTTGCTCCAAAGCCCAAGACGAGTCTCCCAGATATCGAAAACGCCGCATATCCGTATCTACTGCGCCATTTGACGATAGAGCAGCCAAATCATGTTTGGGCGACAGACATTACATATATTCCGATGGAGCATGGATTTGCCTATCTGGTTGCGATCATGGATTGGTGTTCGCGCCGCGTCTTGTCGTGGCGATTATCCAATACGATGGACACGCGATTCTGCATTGGGGCCGTCAAAGAAGCGCTGGCAAAATTCGGCTGTCCGACGATATTTAACTCAGACCAAGGCGCACAGTTTACCTCACAGCAATTCACCGAGGTCTTGCATGATTCGGGTATCCAAATCAGCATGGATGGCCGCGGTCGGTGGATCGATAATGTCTTCATCGAGCGCGTTTGGAGGTCACTAAAATACGAGGAAGTCTACTTGCATGCTTATCGCGATCTCGATGAAGCACGAGTCGGGATTGGTGCGTATTTTGATTTCTACAACAACGAGCGACCTCATCAATCACTCGGTTACGCAACGCCAGCAGCCTTCTATGACGCCCTTCCTTTGAAGGTTGCGTGACGAAAAAGGAGAAAAACACCCAAAACAAAAGTACACCAAGAAAAAAACACGGGCCGCTAGCACCGCCGCCCAAAATGAGATATGAATTCTACGAACGAAACCAACAAGCAGGAGCACGAACTAACTTAGCATCTCCTGATTTTGGTCCAATAAGAGGGGGCCACTTCTTACTGGGAACCTCGGCCCGGCGACACGGGTGGCCGACACAGGTGGCCGACACAGGTGGCCGACACAGGTGGCAGCCTAAGGGATCCCCAGTTTTTCCTAAATGATTTCATAACAACTGAGTCCTTCTGCTGCAGAAAAGAGGTTGAGATGGGCGATTTCGGAGGGTCTCGCCCGTGCCACAATGGTCTTTCCCAGATGGAAGAGAGAAAGCACTCTTCTGCGGCGAATGGTGTTGGCTTGATAGCGAAGGTGCAGCTGGCTGTGTTCGGCGGCGAGGCCGACGACAGTGAGCACCCATGCAGCCAACGCGGCGAGCAGCAGCAAAACGGCGTGTCGATGGGCACAGCGTGAGCGCGCATGCGCAAAGCTCCACCCAAAGCGGGGGTTCTTGGTGTCGCGAAAGACCTCTTCGATTTGCATTCGAGTCGCGTAGCAGCGGCACAATTGCGCTGCGCTCAGGTCGGTGCGTGTGGTCGCCAGCAGCCATGGGGTTTGGCTGCGGCGACGGATTTGCCGGTTGCCTCGGCCCCGATATCCATCGGATCGCTTCTGCGTCGCACGCCTGGGGTTTCTTGTAAAACGCTTCGAGACCACCACCCGATGAGTCATCGTGCTGCGCCGGCTGACCTGACAGTGGCCCAGGTCAAGCGGCTCATTGCGAGCCAATCTCTCCACACAAGGTGCTTTTGTCCAATCGCCGTCAGGGCTCGTTTTGATGAGCACCCAGGTGGTGAGCCGAGCGACATAATCCCACCCCATCGACGCCACTTTGGCGAGCCACGGATTTCTAAACCCCGCGTCGGTCACCAGCGTGGGTCGGCATCCTTTCGGCAGCACATCGCGCAATCGTTCGACAAAGCCGTGCTCTACAGCGCGGTTGGACAACATCGAGCGCGGATGCACCTCAAAGTAGACAGTAAGCGCTCGACCGTCGCGGGCAATGGCCGCGACCAATGCGTTGTGATTGTCGCCAATCAGCGTCCAATCCACCAGCAACATCGGCCGCTCTTGTTGACCCACAAGCTGTGTGGCGATCGCACGGCAGATACGCAATCTGTCTTCATCGAGATACCGGTTGCCGAGCAGTCGGTCGATGCGTTTGATGTTGTGCTTCGGACTCACCGTTCCCACTGCGGCTCTTCCCAGCGCAGTGAGCGACAATCGTCCACCGGACAGCAGTGCTTCGACGCCAAAGAAAATAGCTTTCAAACGCGCCGCATGAATTGAACAAAGGTCATTTGAGAAAAGATGGTTTAGTATCCTCATCGTGCGCATCGGTGTGCCTCCAGGTTATGTGTTGCAGCTCAACCCTAGGGCATACCGGGCGCACGTTTAATTAATTGACACAATTTCCCGAATTCTTCGCCGAATACAGACCGGCCGACAGAGATACAAAAAAACTGGGGATACCTCAGGGTGGCAGCCGAATGTCGTGGCGCAGCCCGTGGAAT
>JASMKV010000421.1 GCA_030749035.1 Myxococcota bacterium
ATTCACACCTGGATGCTGCAAAACAAACTCAAAGAAAAACTTTCCCGTCGCGTCAACAAAGATGTTCTTGTTATCGCCGATCGACGACTCGAAAGCGGCGCATTGATTCACCTTGTTGACCAGTGTCGCCTGGCCGGAGCCACTGACGTCGGGGTCTCAACGGAGTCAAAATCATGAAGGTCAGGATCTACGCATGCTTAGGTAGTCTGACCATCAATGTCCTCTTGCTCACCGTGCTTTTGGGGGCCAGCAGCACAGCGCAAACAACACAAGAGCCAAAAACACAATTAAGCGCAACCACCTTTAAAACCAATGGACCGTCGCTGACGACACACACAAGAACAAACAAGCCCGCAACAGATTCCCTCACCCGTTCCATCACCCCGCAGGTCAAAGTCGCCCCTTTACAAACCTCCTTCAACGCTCAACCAATCCGGCAAAGCCTCAATCGAGTCCTCAACTTATCGCATGAAGCGCAAGGACGTTTGGCTTATAAAGAAAGCGCTGTCGACCACGCCCCCCTTATCTTAGCGCGCACCCCTCCAAAGTATCCTCTAAGTGCCAAAGAACAGGGCATCGAGGGCTATGTCGAATATAAAATCCGCATCAATACTCAAGGTGAGGTTGATGCCTTTTGGGCCATTGCGGCGCAGCCTGCTGGCTATTTCGAAGAAAGCTGCCAAAAAGCATTAAAGCAATTTAAATTTCGGCCTGCACAAAAAAACGGACAGTCTGTTCCGGTGATGATTAAACAAAAATTCACTTTTAACTTAGAAGAATAATACCTATGTATCACTTGTTGCTTTTCTTCTGCGTCGTTTCGACTCCAGCCCCTCTGGAAAAGCCCAGTGAAACTTCCCCTGAGGCTATATTTCAAGCCCTCATAGAGACACAACGCTACAATGAAGCCGAAGCGTTCCTCAGCAGTATCGACGGAGAGCCTGAACTCCTTCGCGTCTACGAATCTTTCCTGGTGCAACACCGTGACGGCATAGAAAAAGCACGCACCTTGCTCGAAAAAACGCTTGCAGAATATCCACAAAGCACCGTGCTAAAAGGGCACTTAGCGCAACTTTATCTTCTTGAGCAAAAGCCAGCAAAGGCACAAGCTTTGCTGCAAGACCTTCCACCTGAAACAACACAACAGTTTCGTTTCGTACAAGTTCAAATCAACATCTTTATTCAACAAGACCCACGGCGCGCACTTGACTTGCTCACAGAGCACTTGCGGAACAAAACCTATTCCGCAGAGCACAAACGTCTTTTACACACCCACCTGATGACCGCGCTTAAAACTTTGGGTTTAGAGCACAACGCTCTACAGTATTTTAAAAACCTGCCGGCAAAAGTGAAGACGTCCCTGATCCAAGAACCAAGCTTTCCTTTGCTGCTTGGCGACATCAAAAGTTCAGAAACCATACCGATACTTGAAGCCCTTGCCATCGAGCAGCCTAAAAATCGCAATCTGGCGCAAACCTTAGGCCACAGCTATCTGCGCCAGGGACAATACCGCAATGCCTTAACATACTTTAAACGTGCGCATGCTTTAGGAACGCCTCTTGCCCTGGAGATTGCTGACATCTTAGAGCAGCTCAAGCGCCCCCAAGAAGCCCTCTTTTACAACATGCAAGCCAAAAACAAAGATGCAAAGCTTCTCCAGCGATTTAGAATTTACCTGAGCGCAGAACAATATCCTCGAGCCATCGCCCTCATTGAAAACTTAAAAGAGCGGCATCTTTTAGACGACCGCACACGCTATCAATACGCGTACGCATTGGCAAAGCTTGGAAACGTCAGCCAATCGATGGCCATATGTCGCCAACTCGCATCGTCTGCCTATCGCACACAAGCCAAAGCACTCGAAAATGTGCTCTTGCAACAACATCGCCCTTAAGCAAACACAGCATTCATCTGCGCTTGTCGATAAGCAAAAATTTTCTCTAAATCCCGATTGACCAAAAGAGAATGGCTCATAAACCCAAAGGGGGCCCTATAATGGACTTCGTCGACAGCCAATGTGCCATTTTGTGTACTCGAAAAGCGGTGATGATGCTCCCATAAGTGATAGGGCCCGCGGACTTGAGTGTCGACAAAGTGATGCGGCGGCTCCCATGAATCGATTTGGCTACGCCAGCGTATGGGAAATCCGCGCAAACGAATGCGGTAATCAATCAGAACACCGGCTTTCATGGTGATCGGCAGGGGCGTTAGGATTTTAAAATGCAACCAAGGCGGCGTCAGTCGCTGCAGGTTTGCCGCATCGGCGAAAAAGGCGAAAACATCTTCTAATGGGGCATTTAAATGACACTCTGCATAAAGGGTCAAGGCGCCAGGTTTTTCCAAGTGTCGCGAAATCTTCATCAGTCAGCATCTTCCCATAAAAGACAAAACTCAACAAATCCTATTGCGCCATAATTATTGATACACATCAGGGCATAAACTTGCTATGCATAACGCTCCATGAAGCATGGCATTTTACTGATTAACCTTGGCACCCCCGATGCGCCAACCACATCGGCCGTGCGACGCTATTTGCGCCAATTTCTCAACGACCCACGCGTGATTGATATTCACCCGATTGGCCGCTGGCTGCTTTTGAACCTCATTGTTTTACCCTTTCGTCCCGCCAAAAGTGCCGCCGCCTATCGCGCCATCTGGGACAAGGA
>JASMKV010000422.1 GCA_030749035.1 Myxococcota bacterium
TAGTCTCCAAGCTGGTGTCTCCTATGAACTCGACCTTTGGGGCAAGCTGGGGGCCCATGGCAAAGCCAGCGTCATGGAAGCCGGCGCGTCCCGCGATCAACTCGAAGCCTTGGCCATGAGTTTGAGTGCCCACTTGGCGCAAGGTTGGTACAGCCATCAGGCCCAGCGCAGCATGCAGACACTTTTAGAAGAGCAGCTCGAGACCAATCAAACTTTTTATGAGCTGGTGGAGTTACGTTATCAGCAGGGTCTGGTGCCGGCTTACGATCTCTACCAACAGGAGCAACAGGTGGCCGCTGCCAAGGCACGTCTTGCGCAAGGACGCATGCAACTCCAGCACTTACGCAATCAATTGCTTGTGCTTTTGGGCAGCCATGACAAAACCTTACTCAAGGCTGCAGAGACAAGTCTGCCCGAGCTTAAGGCCATGCCCGCCGTTGGTTTGCCCGTGGCCCTTTTGGATCAGCGCCCGGATGTGCGTGCCGCGCGTAAAGCGCTGGTGGCCGCCGATGAACGGGTGGTGGTGGCGCTGGCGAATTTATTTCCGACCCTACGCTTTAGTGCGGGCGTGGGATTCACAGCCACAAGTCTGCCCGAACTCTTTAACGATATGCTCTGGAGTGTTTTAGGTTCTCTGACCCAGCCGCTTTTTGCCGGTGGGCGTTTAAGGGCTGATGTCAAACGCGCCAAGGCTTTGGTGGAGGAGCGGATTGCGACTTTCGGCCAGACGGTTTTAAAAGCCTATTACGAAGTGGATCACGCCCTGGTGCGTGAAAAAGAGCAGGGTAACTATGTGCAGCAAGTCTTGGCGCAGGAAAAAGCGGCGAAGGCGGCCCTGGATGAAGTTAGAGAACGTTATTTGCAGGGCTTAAGTGATTTTCTTCCCGTGCTCAGCACCCTTAAATCTCACCAGGCGGTGCAGCGGCAGCGGGTCGAAGCGGTACGACAACGGCTTGTTGACCGCATCAATTTGCATCGAAGCCTTGGCGGAACCTGGACCAGAACAATCGAATCAAAGGAAGCAAGTTCATGACAAAGAGTACAAAAATGGCCTTAGGGGCCATCGGTTTGGGTATTATTATCTTTGCGACCCTGATGGCGACCCGCCCCAAAGCACGCAAGGCGCAAGATAA
>JASMKV010000423.1 GCA_030749035.1 Myxococcota bacterium
TTTGTGCTGCCCCTGATTGTTTTTGGTTGAAGGAAAATCTGTTAGAACAACAACACCAAGAAAACCAATCGGGTAGAATTTATTCAGGCGCTGGAGCCTGATCTGTAAGACCAGATTGCTCCGATTTGTAGGGCCTTTTCCGCAACATCTTGTAGGACCAATCTGCCAGAGGGTACTTCGCACAAAAACCCGCATCAATCTGCAGCAACGCACGCATCTCCTGATGCACACCAAGTTGTGTTATGGGGTTATTGTACTCAGAACCAATATTGTCCGTAACCGCTTGTGTTGCGGGGGTATCATACTGAAATCCAAGGTCGCCTGCACCGTTAAATTTGGCAGAGTACCAAGCATCAGCATCGGTCATCCCAACCACACGATTTCCCATTAAATCAGGGTGATAAATGACAGAATTGGCACCTGCCCCCCAGTGGCCCTTACCCGTTCCTTCACCATCGTTGAGCCATGGAAATCGACTAAACTCAGTGGATAAGCGAAAAGCAATACGATTCAGAATCCCCAAATCACCAGCTTCTTTAAAAAGAAAAATCAGCCCATCTAAAAGTTCGCCCATTTTCTCTTTGTGTTTTGTCGCATAATCATTGTGGCTATCAAAACCGCCATGCTGCAGACTGGCCGCATAACATGCACCCTCCTTATAAGCGCATAAAGCCATACGAATTGTTTTTTTAAGTTTTATCGATTCATTAGTAACCCCCGTAATTCCCGGGCGGTCATTATATCGTTCTACAATGCGCTTGAGAGCCTCGTTTCCTAAACGTCCCACATAGAGATTTTGGGTATTTTTCTGCGTGCGGGGTAAATGCCGCGAGCCCTGAATTTTTCGATCCAAACGATTCTGCGCTGCATTCATGATTGCCATATACGCATTGTCCTCATAAAATCGCTCCTGAAATTCGGGTGTGTCAGAAGCTGCTGTAGGGTCAACACGGTTAGGTTCAGCCAGCCGTAGCAATTTATCGTACTCGCTTGAGCTTAACGTTGCCTTTGAAATAAGTCCATCCTCGACATCGTATTGTGTACCCACACTCAAGAACGGCATAACAACCCCACCTTTCAGAGCATTCTGTGTCGCCGCATGTAATGCCGGCAAGGCAGCATACTTGCGGGTGAGCATGCCTCCACCTGTCTCCTTCATACCAAAGAGATGACTTGTTGTGCCCGGATCAATCCCATTAATGATAGTAATTTTTTTGTAAAATTTTGCAAAGAACTCAGACCAATCAATCGCTGTGGTCGCATCCCCATTCGCATATTCCGCCCGGATATTAGGATAAAGAATGTTTCCCGCATTCGTAATTTCGCTTTCATTATAGCATGGATTGATTATCCCCTTATTGGGTTCCTCATCATCGTCGGGATATGGATCTGTACAGTCACCACTTTTAGGATCGCTAAAAAGTGTCGAGTCCAAACCACCAGAGGCAAAAATATCCATATAAAAAACATCGCCACCTCGATACCCAGACAGAATGCTGCTTGTATTTGCTTTGAGATCAAAGGGGTAGGCAAGGCCTAAACCCAAACCGGAAAGCATTTTCAGAAAATCACGTCGTTGCATGTACGCTCCTACTTCTTCTACAAAACACCATCATCTTGCCCTAACACCAAATCGCTGTGCGTATAATTATAGTCCATAAGCAAAAGACTTAACACTGCTTTCCACGCGATTTGTGCTCCCTCCGACTCTTTAATCTCCGTAAAAAGAGCCATGGTCTCCTCGAGTTCAACTGCATCCTCATCGCAATACTCCCCCAAAAGTCGCGCCATAACATGTTGTATATCGCTCCGCACAGACTCATCGGTTGGTTCCACATCATTTTCCAAGTTCTCATCTTCCCAGGACGAATCCCAGGAATTGGGCAGCAGGTCATCGAGCTTATCTCCATCCAGAAGCTGTTGTGGCAACTGCAAAGCCATCGTCGTAATAACATTTGCACTCAAGGCTGTAGCCGTGCGCTGTCTGGTTAAAACGGTTGTCGAGTTGATGCCGCCATAGAGCAATTTAAATTCTGAGGTAAAACCATTGGCACCATCTCTTATCCATTCCATTCCCAAAATTCGTTTATTTTTCGTGTTCATGGTTTCAGGCCCAAGCATGAAACTCGCATTAACGCCTGTTGACATAATATCATTTCCATCAGCCGCAATCGCTCTGAAGTAGGGGCTTTTAATAATATCCTTAATCAGCCCACGAATATCGCCCTGGTGCTCGTTCAAAAAACGTTCTCCTACTTCCTCAAGGAAAAGTTGTTCATGCCGATAGGCTGTAAAATGGATTGCGTAATCAGGTGCATTAACATCGGCGATTGGCGCCTTCAATGAGCGACCAAGCAATTGTTCAAAAATGATACCCGCAATGCCCTTACCAA
>JASMKV010000424.1 GCA_030749035.1 Myxococcota bacterium
ATATCCTGCTGCTGCGGGTTGGCCCAATTAGGACAATTATCTCTATGGTTCAAATGGCCATCACCGTCTCTATCTAAAAAAAGCGTGCACCCCTGCGCCAACAACAATGCCGATAGAAACAGACATTTCAAATGGGGCATAACAACGTCCTTAAGAAATAAAAAAACGAATATTTCAAATGCTTGCGCCGCATGCAAACATAAAGGGCTCTGGAATCGAGTATTTAAGCGTAGCACCCTTGCCCATCATTTGCGACCAAGCAAAAAGAACGCTAATCATTTCCATGCTTATTCCATACGATTTAACCTCGAAAGTTTCTCTTACTCTTATACTCTATGCTCTCACACCCCTAGCAAATCCAAAACCAATTATTCCTCTACCTGGCAAGTGCTGAAATACTTTGCCACATAATTACCCGCCGTCGCGATTTCAAAGTGACCTGCCATCTGCGTATCATCCGGAGCAAACATAATATCCTCCGCAGTATCCAGGCTGTTACTCAGCGTAAGAGTCGTAAACCGAACCCAAGCAACCATTTCTGTCGCAGGAATTTCATACTGCGCCTGAAGAGCCGCCCCATAAATAACACCGTAACCATCCGATTCAAAAGCACCGAGGGCAAAGTCGTACTGCTCAGCCAAGCCGTTCACATCTCCTACCCCCTGAATTTCAATTTCGCCGAGCCCTTCATTAAACTCAAAGTAAAACTGAATTTGTCCTAAACTCAAAGAGCTCTTTACAAAAAGCTCCACCGTATTGTTTAAACCGTTTGGCTCTATGGTAGGACAAAGTGAAAACATGATATCATCATAAGGAATACACGACCCATCATCCACCAACGCCTCTGCATCATAATTTGACGCCTCCTCATCCGTACAACCACTGCAGGTCGAGTCATCTCCCTCGCACACCCCGCAGGCATCCATGGCCGCCGTCCCACCACAGACATCCAGGCAATCTAACTCCGCACCACCAGCGCAAGTACCCGCGCAATCAACAACTGCGCTGCCTTCGCATGTGCCGGCACAATCGACAACCGCGCTGCCATTGCACGTCCCGGTACAATCGACAACCGCGCTGCCATTGCACGTCCCGGCGCAATCCTCAATCGCGCTGCCAGCACACGTCCCGGTGCAATCCTTAACCGCAGAGCCATTGCACGTCCCGGTGCAATCCTTAACCGCGCTGCCATCACACGTCCCGGCACAATCAAAAACGTTGCCATCACAGTCACACTTTCCTGGCGTAAGACCATCACCACCACAAATACCACATTCATCCTCAATAGAAGTTCCACCACACGTCCCGGCGCAATCCTCAACCGCAGAGCCACCACACGTACCGGCGCAATCCACAATCGCAGAGCCATCACACGTACCGGCGCAATCCTCAACCGCGCTGCCACCACACGTACCGGCGCAATCCTGAACCGCAGAGCCACCACATGTACCGGCGCAATCCTCAACCGCAGAGCCACCACACGTACCGGCGCAATCCTGGACCGCAGAGCCGCCACACGTACCGGCACAATCCTGAACCGCAGAGCCGCCACACGTACCGGCGCAATCAAGAACGTTGCCATCACAGTCACACTCGCCCTCCACGATGCCAGGCCCCCCGCAGACATCGCACGTATCTAAGACATTGCCATCACAGTCACACTCGCCTGCAAGGATATAAACACACGAAGCATCACTCTTGGTCGCCTCAGCGTTAAAATTGCATGCCTCCGTATCCAGGCATCCGTAGATAACCTCTTCTTCAGGCGCTTCCAGGCATTCCTTTGTGCTGTTTTGTGAACATGGGTCGCAAACATCGCCACGCCCATCACCATCAATATCCTGCTGCTGCGGGTTGGCCCAATTAGGACAATTATCTCTATGGTTCAAATGGCCATCACCGTCTCTATCTAAAAAAAGCGTGCACCCCTGCGCCAACAACAATGCCGATAGAAAGAGACATTTCAAATGGGGCATCACAACGTCCTTAAGAAATAAAAACACGAATATTTCAAATGCTTGCGTCGCATGCAAACATAAAGGGCATTAGAATCGAGTATTTAAGCGTAGCACCACAGCCCAGCATTTGCTACTAAAGCAACAAAGAGCGTAAATTTAATGTCTAACAACTTCGATCTTGTCCTCTATGGCGCCAGTGGCTTCACCGGCAAGCAAGCAGCAGCTTACCTGGCGCAACATGTGTTGCGACCAGAAAGCACCTGGGCCATTGCCGGCAGAAATAGCGAAAAACTCAAAGCCCTTAGCGCGACACTGCCCGAAAATGCACCTCAGCCTGAATGCCTTGTGGCGGAAGCCTCTGACCGCCCCGCCATCGAAAAAATGGTCTCCCGAACAAAGTTGGTCCTCACCACCGCCGGCCCCTTTGCTCTTTACAGTGCGGAACTTGCGAAAGCTTGTGCCCGCCAAGGGGTAGACTATCTCGACATCACCGGGGAAACCCCTTTTGTCAGAGAGCTTATCGACGAAGAACATGCAAATGCGCAGAGCAGTGGCGCAAAAATGGTTCCACTTTGTGGCTTTGACTCCGTACCTTCTGATTTAGGAACCCTTTTTACAGTTCGCCACCTACAGGAAGAGTACGATGAAGACTGCAAAGAGTTAAAACTCTTCTTCACCCTCAAGGGGGGACTCAATGGTGGTACGATGGCTTCGGCTCTCGACATGATGTCCAAAAAGCAAAACATTCAACTTCTCAACCCTACCCTTCTGAATCCTGCAAACCATCGACAAAAAGAAGATGCAAAACATATCGTCGATCTCTATCGCCCATATTTCGACAAGAGATTACAACGCTGGGCCGCACCTTTCTTTATGGCCCATATCAACTCAAGAGTGATCGGCCGCTCTGTGGCTCTCTTTAAAGATTTGGAAGCTCCCTATGGACAAGACTTTTCGTATAAGGAAGCCATGCGCATGGGAAAATCTTATGGCAAGCTGCAGGCCTATGGCGTGAGCTCAGCCATTGCGGCAATGCAGCAGCTTGGCAGATACGAACCCGGCAGAACCTTAATCGATCTATGTACACCCAAACCCGGTTCCGGGCCCTCCACAAACGTGCAGGAAAATGGATTTTTTCGTGCCGATGTTTTTGCCCAAGGCAGTCAAAATACCCAAGTTCATGCACGCATTTCTGCAAAAGGCGACCCTGGGAATAAAGTCACGATCACCATCTTATGCGAAGCGGCCCGCTGTCTTCTCTACGCGCGAGACAACTTACCCGGCGGGGACACACGCTGCGGTATCCTTACTCCCGCCACGGCCTTTGGACATATTTTACAAGATCGACTTGAAGAAGTCGGCATGGGTTTTAAAATCGAAGACGTTTAGATTTTCAAGAGACTTGTCGCCATTTGCAATTCCGCCTCACTCACACCCCTGGCTTGCGCCATATCAAGAAGCTCCCGGAGTTTCTTTTGGCTCACATAAGATTCACCAACAACTGTGCGTAACGCCTCAATGACTTTGCGATAGCGACACATTCTTGTGGCCATACCAAGGCGCCCAAAACGTAAAAAGAGATGATCTAATTGGCGTAATTCAAGAGCAAAACTTTCCGCCCGGTGAATCAAATCCACTGCTGTTAAAAAACTCAATTGTTTTTGTAAGGAGACATGCTCGACCATCTCCTCAAGCAAAGATGGAACCCCAACTATTCGATCATGATAATGCGAAAACTGAACCACTTGTGCAGAACTGGACATTTCGAAAATACACTCCTTGGGCTAAAACTGATGCAAATCTGATACCAACAAAGCAACAAATCACATCAAAAAAACAAGGGCTTGTAATTATTGCACTTTAAGGCAGGCGGACCCAATTATTCGCCGGAGCACCGAGACCCTAACAGTGCAAAGAGTACGCAGCAAGTGCAAAACTTGTCTCAAATTGTCTCAAATTGTCTCAAATTGTCCCACTTTATCGACACGATCCTCTGGTTGCGGCAAAAATGTCGGAGCCAGGGTCTATAAGGGCTGTACAACGCACGATAAGCATATTATCGGTGACGCGAAAGGCTAAACATGTTGATTTTATCCATCTTTCTTGCAGGAACCCTGGTTGGCGCCGGTCTCGTCTGGATCTTTTTAAAGCAGCGCACTCGGGCCCAAAACGCCGCCCTCGATGAGCGCCTCAAGCATAAAGACGAAACGATTGAACGACTTGAAAAACAAAACACCGAGGACCTGGAGAAGATGTCTGCCAGCCAGGAAGCCCTCGACACCTTGCGCCAAACCTGCGCCACCTACGAAGAAAGAAATCAAAGGCTGGGCGAACTTGAAGACGGCTTAAAAAATAAAGATGAGGCCTTAGAAGAAGCCCAGGCAGAACTCGCCACCAGTAAAGCCAAAATTGCCAAGCTCGATACACAAATCCAAGCGGACAAAACAAATCACGAAGAGAAACTTAGGCTGCTCGCAGAAGCGAAAGAAAATTTAAGCGAGCAATTCCAAAACTTAGCGAATAAGATTTTTGAAACCAAGGCCAAAACCTTTGGCGAGCAAAGCAAAGAAAACCTCAGCGCCATGCTCAACCCTTTTCGCGAACAGATGAAAGACTTCAAACAAAAAGTCGAAGAAGTTTATGTCAACGAAGCCAAAGACCGCAGCGCCTTAAAAAGTCAGGTCGAACAACTCCAGGAACTCAATCAACGCATTTCCCAGGACGCGGTCAATCTGACCAACGCCCTTAAAGGCGAGAGTAAAACTCAAGGGTCCTGGGGCGAACTCATTTTAGAACGCATCCTCGAAGAGTCCGGCCTACAAGAAGGTCGCGAATACGAACTCGAAAAAAGCGTCACCTTAGAATCAGGCAAACGCTTTCGCCCGGATGTTGTCGTGCATCTTCCCGAAGGCAAAGATGTGGTCATTGACTCCAAAGTATCCCTGACCTCCTACGAAGCTTACTGTTCAGCCGAAACCGATGAGGATAAAG
>JASMKV010000425.1 GCA_030749035.1 Myxococcota bacterium
ATTATTTTGAAGCTTTTAAACCCGGGTGATTTTTTTGGCGAAATGAGTATTTTAGATGGTGAAAAACGCTCAGCCAATGTTCTTGCGATGGAGCAGACCACGGTTTGTGTTTTGTCGAGAGATGATTTTATTGAGCACTTACGAGAAAATCCAGATACCGCTTTCAATATTCTGGGCATTATGAGTCGACGTTTACGCTATGCCGATCAATTGATCGGCAATCTGACTTTATTGGATGTATATGCACGCTTAGCGCAGGTTTTAATTGATTTGGCGAATGACGAAAATGACGAGAGAGCATCTGGACACTGGATACAGAAAAGACCTACGCATCAAGATCTCGCAAATATGATAGGCACGAGTCGGGAGACTGTTTCGCGCGCCCTTGGGGAGTTTCAACGCCGTGGGCTTTTACAAATAGAGGGAAAGTCCCTTATTTTAAACCATACGTTTGTAGAGCAAAATTTTTCAGAATTTGATTAGCGATTTGTTTGAGTTTGGTCGTAATCGGAGAGAATTTTCTTGACGTTATCCGCATCGGGTGCATTCGGAGAGAGCTTAATATAAGCACGATAATGCTCTACCGCTTTGTCGTATTGGTTCATTCGCGCAAAGGTAATTCCTAAGTTTCGGTGTGCATCACTGGCTTGGGTTTTATCGCCAAGTGCCTGCTCAAATAATTTAATCGCCAACGGAAAATCTTTGGACTCATACGCGGTGATGCCTTTTTCAAGAAATTTGGGGACATCTTCGATTTTCTTCTGCTCTACGGTTGGTTTTTGGGCTTGCGGACTTTTCGGTGTGGTGTTTTCAGTCTTTGCGAGCTTAAAGATGAACAATCCTGCTGTTAAGCCCAGAATGGCAGCGGCGATACCCATGCGAAGCTGTTTTGACAATGCAGAGGTTTTTTTTACGGTATGCGCTTGCTCTATCGTATTTGCAGAAGGCGCATTTGGATTTTCTCGCTGATTGCCCTTTGGGTGTATGACAGGCGTTCCTTCTTTGGACATCTTTTGGGGTTGAACAAGAGCGGTGACTTCTTCATGAAGGTCATCATTTTGGTCAGAAGCCAGATCCTCTTTCATTGCATTGTGTTCGGCATGAATATCTTCCAGATTACGTACGCCAGTTTGCTCTGGTGGTTGTGGTGCCTCAAGTGGTCGCACATTCGTGATTTCAGGTTGTTCTAATATGCTTGGTTGTTTGCTTATTTTATCTGTGGCTTCATCAAAGCTTTCCAGATTTGTAATATGAAATGATGGCTCTAGAGGAATGGCGAGTTGAGAGCCCGGCACAAAATTAATTGCGATAATATCTGAATACTTATCATGTCTATAGGGGCGAGATATATAAAGTTGCCCGCCATGACATTCAGTGCAGGTGCCTTGTTGCAGAAGAGCTTCCTCTGAACCTTTGACCTCTTTATCACATTTAGGACAAAATGCTTGCATGATTGGGCCTCAGTATAGGTTGGTTTTTGTCTTAAAGCCAGCTTTTCAGGAGCGACTTGACCATGGAAAAGTATGTTTCCGGAAGCGTACCGATATAAAGTGTGAGGAAGGAGCAGGTCCATAGTCCAGCTTTGAGCCAAGTGGATTCGACTGTTTTAGCCTTTTGCTGTAGTGGTTGCATGAACATGACAACAATGATGCGCAGGTAATAATAGGCGCCAACGGCGCTTGCCAAGACAGCAATCACAACCAAGGGAACTCGGCCTGCGTCAACAGCGGCTCCAAACATAGCCAATTTACCAAAAAACCCAACGCTTGGAGGGATCCCGGCAAGCCCAAGCATAAAAATACTCATGCATATACCAAGAAAGGGTTGGGCGGTGCC
>JASMKV010000426.1 GCA_030749035.1 Myxococcota bacterium
CAATCTGCTTCTTTAAATTAGTGTAGATTCCCAGGGCAAAGGAGCGACCAACCCTATGACTCAATCCTCTCCTAAATCCGCCAATGGCACGGCCCCCCCGACCGTATCTGGCGCCACGGAAGTTGTGCCCAAGGCGAAACGGCGGACCTTTAGTGCCGCCTACAAGCGCCAGATTCTCCAAGCCGCCGACGCCTGCCATCAGCCTGGTCAGGTGGGGGCGCTGCTGCGCCGCGAAGGCCTGTATTCATCGCATCTGACCAGCTGGCGCCGCCAGCGGGATCGGGGCGAATTAGGCACCCAAAAACGCGGCAAACCGGCCGATCCGCAGGCCAAGGAAGTCGCGCGCCTGCAACGGCAAAACGAGCGGTTGCAAGCGCAGCTTTCGCAGGCGGAAACCATCATTGAGGTGCAAAAAAAACTCTGCACCCTCTTTGGCCTGCCCGTCGCCGAGACCCCGCCGGCCGACAAGGGATGATCGACCAGGCCCAACAGTTAGCCGCCCAGGTGGGCGTCACCCGCGCTTGTGCGGTGTTGACGGTGCCGCGCAGTAGTTTTTATCGCCCGCCGGGACGAAAGGCCCCTTTGCCGGCGTCGACCCAACGGACCGCGCCCCCTCGGGCGCTGCCGGAGGCGCAACGGCTCGAAGTCCGGGCGGTCCTTAATAGCGACGAATTTTGCGATCACGCGCCGCGTCAGGTCTGGGCCCGCTTGCTCGACCAGGGCCGCTATCTGTGCTCCTGGCGCACCATGTATCGCCTCCTCGACGCCTTCGACGAAGTCAAAGAGCGCCGCAACCAGCTGCGCCGGCCCAGCTATGCTAAGCCCGAGTTGATGGCTACCGCCCCCAATCAGGTGTGGACCTGGGACATTACCAAGCTGCGGGGGCCGGCCAAGGGCCTTTACTTTTATCTGTATGTCATCCTCGATCTGTTTAGTCGCTATGTCGTGGGCTGGATGGTGGCCCCTCGAGAAACGGCCGCATTGGCCGAAGGCTTGGTGGAGACCACCTGCCAACGCCAGGGCATCGACTCCGATCAACTCACCCTCCATGCCGATCGGGGCAGCCCCATGACGGCCAAGTCGATGAGTGCGTTGCTGGTCGATCTGGGGGTGGTCAAAAGTCACTCGAGACCCCACGTCTGTGATGACAATCCCTATTCGGAAGCCCACTTCAAAACCCTCAAATATCGGCCCGACTTCCCCGACCGCTTTGGGTGCCTGGAAGATGCCCGGACGTGGTGTCGGCCCTTTTTTCAGTGGTATAATGAGGACCATTATCACACCGGCTTGGGCTTACTCACCCCCGCCAGTATCCATTACGGACACCACCAACCCGTCCTCGACCAGCGCCAACAGGTGCTCAACGCGGCCTTTGCCGCCCACCCCGAGCGCTTTGTCCAAGGCCGGCCCACCCCCCAACCCCTCCCGGAGGCCGTATGGATTAATCCACCAAAAGAGCAGGAGACCATCGCCGAACATTCTTCACTAAATTCATCCACTAAAGTGTCTCAAAGTCATTGACACATTCCGATGTTCACGCCACTGCCGGGCAAGAGGCCCGCTAAGAGGGATAGAGGACTGCGCATACGCGTCGCTCTCTCCTTCATTTTTGAATTAAAAGCTGAATATAAGGCTTGACGCTGCAGAGCCGAAGTTGCTTATTTGTGCCATCCCCTTGTAAACCATAGCTAACGCATATGACCACTGAAACGGTGGTTCAATACGACGCGTCCGACGATCAAGAAAAAGCGGACGCTCTTGAGTTTGGGCGCCTGATTCGAAGGCTCCGGCTTGAGCTGGAGGCCGTTGCGGAGTTCCGTGATCTGTCGGCCTCCGCCGACGACAACCGCGCTGGTGTGCTGGAGCTCAACGCTATGATTCGACGGGCTTTAGCACAGTCAGCTCCGCAGATCAGCATACCCGATAATGCTACGGATCCTATCGATACGTGGTGTCCGCGGTGTTACAACACAGGCTTGGCGGCGCAGGGGTCGGCATTTGTTAGCTGCCCGTGCCTTGATGAGACGATCTTACCTGTTACGGTCGTGCGCTTGGGCGCGCGGTCGGTAGGTGAGGTCAGTCCGTTGGCCGAGTTCTTGAGATATGTCCGTGCGTCAACTATCTCGAAAGCAAATCGGGACGCACTTGTCGCACTTTCGGAGGAAGAAGAGCCGGCGACGATGCACGATGAACGTTGGGCGGCCGTGCGGGCAGATGGCATGATGGGCATTGGGGCCACCCCGATCGAGGCATTACTTGACCTCGAGCAGCAATACGAGCGGGGCTGTATTTTGGACAGTATTGCCCGTCGACGTGATCCAATGCCTGAGCAATTTCGCAGCGATGTTATGCAGGTGGTGAGTAAAGAGATTAAACAGTTTGCGCAGGCAGGGTAGGATAGTGCCCTGGATTGCGGTTGGGCGCCATGCAACATACACACATCGGCGCGAAGCGGCGAAGCCGACCCATCTTCCTGATGCGTCGACTTCCACTCCCGCTTTCGCGTTTCACAGTTGTGCCCCGTGGTGAATGAAGGACCGGTCGAATTCTGAAAGAAGCCTGTGGGGGTGCTTCCTCGCCTGACCGTCCTTTTGTCCCCCTTGGGACCTCGGTACATGGCGCAAGGTGCGTGCCAGCACTCTCATAGCCAATAAAAACAGCGATTTAAGGCAATAAGAGCACCCCCTGCCAGAGATTTTTGTGCTGTGGAGCTATGGGGGAGGGAAATAATATCCTGTTGAAGGAGCCCATGCTTCTGCGATTGTTGCTGATAGTGGTGTACCCTATCTGTCATCTTGTGCCAGGCATGGGCGATGGCAGAGTGCCCCCCGAGTTGGTACTAGTAGGTCCTCCTTAGCATTGGTATTAGCCCAACGGCGGCGCGCGGCACGCGCTAATTTCCTCATTCTGCTTTGTGGGTATTGCCTCGCCAAGGCCACGCCAGCGCAAGACCCCTAGGGCGCAGGCGCTCTTGCACTGGGGACCATTCACGCTTGTGGGAGCTGGATCAGATTATGCAACATCTCTTCTGTAAAATCGCGATCTCTTTTAGTCGCTCTTCATGTTGAGATAGATTTTTCCGGTCTGCCACTCCTCGTCGATTTCGACCAGAATCGCACTGGCCAGTCTCAGTAGCGCCGCCTCGTTGGGAAAGAGCGAGGCGGCGCGGGTACGTCTTTTGATTTCGCGATTGAGCCTTTCCAGTCCGTTGGTGGTGCGCAAGCGCAGCCGGTGGGCCTGCGGCCGGTCAAAGACGGTCAGCCTGAATCCCGATTTACAGAAGACAAGACACACCTACCCATCGCCGCACGAATCGCATTATCTTCTGAGGGGTGGGTCATAGCTTGCTCCTCCTTGTCGGTGGGTTTGGTAGCTTACCAACAAAAAGAGCGAATATGACCCGCCTCTCAACCCCACCCCGCCCAGGTCATTGGCCCATCATACCGATTTTACAGAAAGAAAGATACACCCTCAAACATAGCAGCAACATCCACATTGAACGCTAAACGAGGTCACCTATGCCACCCGCTAACCTTTGGGGCAAGCTCAATCCGACGAACCTCATAGCAGAATTCGTGATCGTCACGCTGAGCGTGGTTGTGGCCCTTGCCGGTGACAAATACCTTGCCCACCGTGCGATCTTGGAGCATGAGCAAAAGGCACTCGAACTTATTTACGAGGATCTGAAGCGAGATCACGGCCAACTTCAAGCGGTCCTTGTTGCCTTGGCGAAGGAAGACACTGTAATCGTCCATCTTTTGCGATATGCGGCAAGTGACACCACTCTAAATGACACCTCTGTGAATGCAGGATTTAAGGACCATTACCAGAGGTGTTAAGTGAAATGACATCGAATATACGCATCATGAACGCTGTCTCACTCCAACTAAATTACAACAAAGCCCATGCCCAAACGCTTCATTGGGTTTCTGGAATACAGTACCAGACAATGGATGGTATCGAAGCTTACTTCGTCGAAAACGACGTAGACTACGAACTGTGTGATCCCGAAGCTCCATGGAATTAGGGGGCCGAATCTAATTGTGGCTTTCCCTACCCTACTTGGATGTAATACGATGACCAAACTTCTTCTGATGCTGATGGTGGTGGGTGTATGGAGT
>JASMKV010000427.1 GCA_030749035.1 Myxococcota bacterium
TGTCGCCGTCGACATCGAGCCACACCTTCTTAGCGAAACACAAAAACGCAATCCCAAGATTGACGTGCAATGCGCATCGATTCTGGAACTGCCCTATGCCGATAAGAGCTTCGACCTGGTGATATGCCTGGAAGTCCTCGAACATCTCGACGCGCCCGCATCCGGTTTGCGTGAGTTGTGCCGAGTCAGCAAGAATCACTTGCTTCTCTCAGTGCCGCACGAACCCTTTTTTCGAATCGCCCAAATGCTTCGGGGGAAAAACCTAAATCGTCTTGGCAATGACGAAGATCACAAACAAAACTGGAGCCGTCGAACCTTTAAGGCTTTCCTCAAGGGTCAAGTCAATATCGCAGAGCACCTGCAACCCTTTCCATGGCAACAAATACTGGGCAGTGTAAGAAGAAACTGATCACAGTCAAAGAACCGGACCGCGCCTGCAGGTACAGTCATCAAAGAGTCTAAGCAAAAAACGCTCACTCCACCGATCTCCTTATTGCATCGCATACAGATAGTGCTTTAAGATTTAACCGCATGACAAATTCCGCTCAAAAACTTGATGCACGTCCCGAAAAACAAGTTAAACGGATTTGTGTCCTCTTAACAATTCTATCCTGTATGCTTGTGTTGAGTTATACTCACGACATCCCTTTTGACAATGCCGCCAGTCGCTACGCGACGATAGACAGCCTGGCACATCATCAAAGCTTCAATATCGCCAAAAGCCCTTTCGCTAAGTTCACCGTTGATAAGATATTCACCAAGGATGGTCAACTTTCGACCAAGCCACCTCTGCTCTCAACCCTTGTCGCTCTCGTCTACAAGGGTTACACCAAAATAACCGGGCGAACATTACACAGCCACCCGCACCAAAGTCTTTATCTACTCAATCTTTTGGTCGGCTTAGGCAGCACACTCTTTCTGCTCTTTTACGCTTACCGGGTCATGATTCTGTGGACCAAGGATCTGAGTTTAAGGGTGGCCGGCTTTACCATTCTGGCTTTGGGCTACCTCGGCTTTTCTTATGCGACCACGCTAAACAACCATACCCCCGCCGCCGCCGCCCTATTTGCTGCCTTCTTCTACATCTACCGAAAACGCCTGGGGGACAAGTCGAGCCGATGCCATATGGCCTTCGCTGGCCTGCTGATGGGCTTCGCCATGGCCTTTGACCATGGCGCGGCATTACTCAGCCTGGGATTTGTAGGCTATCTGTTTTTGCTCGACAGGCAACAATGCATCAACATCGTCCTGCCAGCGGCACTTCTTCCGCTGCTTGCAAACAGCTGTCTCAATTACTATGCGACTGGCACATGGCTCCCCATACAAATACAGCCTGAACTTTATGCGACAGCACAAAACTATTGGAACAGCCAGCAACAACATCTCATTGATGCCATAGAACCGCCAAAATGGCGGTATACATTGCATTTCCTCATCGGGCATCACGGCATTTTCTCGTTTACTCCGGTATTCCTCTTCGCATTGCCAACCTTGTTCTTAAACCTAAAGAATCGCTCTCAGGATTTCAATGAAGCCCTTGTTGTCTCGATGTCACTATGTGGAATGCTTACTTACTACATCCTGCGCACACACAATTATGGTGGCATATGCATAGGGGCGCGCTGGTTTATTCTTATCATGCCCATGCTCGTGCTCTTTGCTCTACGTTTCGCCGAAAAATATTCGAAACCGCATATGCGGAGATTGTTTTGGCTAAGCATCGCCATAAGCGTCTACAACAGTGTGCAGGGCATGAAATCTCCTTGGCAACTTTCAGCATGGTATGACTATTTCGCAGCGTGGAACTGGACCTAAAATCAGTATCTCTTATCCTCGAGTATTTTAAGGATTTGCCGGTAACGCGCAAGCCCCTAGAGCAAGCCCCGGGTCCAACGCTTCGGCCCCCGAATACATCGCCTTAATCTTTCTGTCTTGCCCAATCACAAACGTTTTCCGACTCGCAATATTCAACAAAGGCATTTTGGTTTTGTAGAGTTTAGTCAGCACCCCTTTGGTGTCAGCGATAAAAGCATATTCCGCTCCGAGTTTCTCTTTGAACTCTTTTTGCGTCGCCAAATCGTCGGTCGATATCGCAATCACCTGAGCTTTTACTTTTTTAAATTCCTCGTACCGGACCCGGTACTCCGTCAGTTCTTTTTTTCAGCCAGGTGTGAACGCTTTTGGAAAAAAAGCCAAGATGACTGGTCCTGTTTTCACCAAGTGACTCAAACTTATCGATTGTCCATCCGTATCCGGCATCGAAAAGTCCGGCGCCAAGGCACCAACATCGAGAGCACTTCCAAACATCATAACCCCTAAGAGAGATGAGAGCATTCTAAACCTCTTTGGCGCATTATACGCTATTGAAGACGCACGTAAAGCGTGCAACCCTTAATACAGTTTTTTTCGAAACTTTTCGTCCAAGCGATAAACAAAGCGACTTTCGCCGATGCGAATACGGTCTTCGACCTTTAATGCTTTTCGCCGCTTAACCGGCTTGCCATTGACTTTCACATTAATCGTGTTGTCGGCCGACACCAGAAGCACGTGGCTTTCTCCATCCCATTTGATGCCACATTTCCCTTTTCCTTCATCGGCCACAAAAGGAATGCCCTTGGGCCCCAAAAGAGTTTTTTCCCGTTCCAAAGGATAAACATCAGCCGAATGCTCAAGGCCCTGCAAGACCGCAGACTTCTGTGCCGCAGCTTCGGTAAAGGCTTCATCCAGCGTGCTCATGGCGATCTGTTTGGTCGGCGGTTCAGGGCCATCAAAAGAATCACCAAACAATCGGCTTAAGATATTTTGCTTGGCCTGATATTGATTAAGGGTTTTAACCTTCCGCATCTCTTCTTTCACTTCGGTACCAATATGCTTAAAAGTTAAGATATATGCACCAACTTGTACGATATCGTCATGCTCAAGCTTTGCTTCACGGCATTTCTCACCGTTGACCAGCAAGCCGTTGCGGCTGCCCGCGTCCTTAATGAGAAACTTATAATAACCGATTTCGATCAGGGCGTGTTTTCGACTGGAGCCCGCATCCAAAAGACATAAATTATTCTTTCTGGAGCGACCAATGGTGACCGTCGTCTCACTGTGCAAGGGGAAACGCGTTGCCTCTTCCCCCTTTTTCTTCACAATGAGATAAGCGAGTATCTTTTTCTTTTCCGCCAAGAGCGCCCCTTTAAGTCGAGCATGACAATCATTTATGTGATTGGCAAGCGCAGAATCTGCCGCACCGCTTTTCGAACATCGTATCCTAAACCCTTGTAAATAGGGGCGCGTAGAGATTGGCGTATGTTGATCTCACTTTTTTCAAAAAAAAAACGCACGACATCGCTTTTTGTCTTGCATTATTTTTTAAAGTGTATATAACCACCTTTCTCTCGCGGATGACCAACCGTGGGGGGCTAAGTTGGGTCGCTTGCGATTCAATAAGCCCACAAAGGCTGGGCTGGTTAAGGTTGCTTTCGGGTAGCCTGCCGGGAAACGGGAATAAAACCTCGTAGCTCCGTTCGATATCTGCTTTGGTGGATGTTGGTTAAGAGCATGGGGGTACACTTGAGAAGTCAAGTAAGACCGTTTCTTTGGTTAAAGCCAGAAGAGCCCGTAACTGCTGGAGGAGTATCTGGCCCAGGTCGTGAGTTTTCGGACTTGTCGGCATGCAAAGGATCTCTTGAGCTTAAAACCGTCGGAGTTGTGTGAAACAACATGGGTGGTTCGTTATTTGAAAGAGTAACGTCGGCTTGAGAGGGGGAACACTCCATGAGCGAAGGTCGAAGGCGACACTGGACTTAAGGTGCGATTGAGAGATCATGCTGTATGTCAAAGGACGTTACCGGGAAAAGCCTAATGCTATCCTCGTGATAGATTGAGGTTTCGAAAGCAGCAAAGAGAGACGCTGCCTGAAACGCCCGGTGATGGGGAAATCGTCAGGGACCCGTAGAAAGTGTCAGCGTATGCTGGTAACCGGTCTTGAATCATCTTTTAGGTGGTTTGCCCGACAGGGATGTTTGAGTCGATTTTATCGACCCGGACAAAGACTCTGGAGTTGCTTTCGGGCTTCTTCGGTTCAGGGAATCAGGTAACTGTTGAAGGTATATGCCTTTGATGTGGCGCGTAAGGTCGTAAGAGATTCTTTAGTCTTTTAGATTGAAGATAGGTGAGCATCTCGAAGCCTGTAGAAGCGTAGAAACGCTAGAACAGATTTTGGGTAACCAGATAGGATGCTTGCTCAATGCTCTACGGACCATCGGAACCACGAAAGGATGATCCGGCGCAAGTTGGTGAAGTCTTTTGACAGGGAAAACGTTTAGGCTCCGACCCCATTGGTTTGGCTTCTATCCCCTACTCTTTTCCAATACAGATTTATTTTTCAGAATCGGAATTCGGTTATCGGCCATCGGTTATCGATTTTCGGACTTCGATTTTCGGACTTCGGTTTTCGGACTTCGGATTTCGGACACTCGCCTACTCGACTAAGCTGCGACTATCCCTGTCGGGCACTCGCAGCAAGTCTCCGTATTGGCTCGCACGGTTATCGGACATCGGTCATCGGATGTCGGTTATCGGTTTTTCGGACTTCGGAAATCGGACATCGGACATCGGACATCGGTTGTCGGTAGTCGGTCATCACCTCCATTTACTCAACATCGCCGCAATATAATCACAGCGTTCGAGCACTTTTTCATGAAACGATATTTCAATAAAACCAAAGCTTAAAGCCACATCATAAATGGCTGCCACTTCGTATAACGAACCTTTAGCAATACGAAAGAAGCGTTGGCGCTCTCTTGAACCTTTCTTGCCATTGCCTTCGGCAAAATTAAGCATAATGGATGTACTGGCACGCTTTACTTGGTCGGCTAAAAAACCATAACCTGTTGGTAATCGCGCAATCAGAACATTTCCATCGTCTAAAAGCTTTTGCGCCTCTGCAAAAATCCTTGTTGTTCTGAAAAACATATTCAAATCTCCTCTTTTCTAAAAAATGCGGTTTTTGCATTGGAATGAAACCGCATTTTTTAGAAAAAGGAGCGCAGCAATGCAATTTTCACAAACAAAGATTTACAGCAAAACCATGGCTTTGATTGATTTAAGCCAGACTATTCTTCGGAATTTGCCTTCTGGCTACGGGTTTTTAGCTGACCAATTGCGGCGAGCGGCAAGCAGTATTCCGCTCAATTTTGCTGAAGGTTATGGTAA
>JASMKV010000428.1 GCA_030749035.1 Myxococcota bacterium
ACACATCTGCAAGGTAATGGTACCGAACTGAACCCTCTGACCCTCAATGTAGAGCAAGTAAAAACAGACCTTGAGCTCGTGAACTTTGTTCAACTGAACAATAGCGGAAAAATTGACGTCAGCCTGCTCCCCGAAACCCCCATTATCCAGGAGAATCTCACTCTTCAGGTGGGTGCGCCAATGGCTGATTTTGACGATATCACCAGCGCGCTGACATGGCTTAAGCAAAAACTCATTTTACCAAGTGCCACAGTAACCATTCAAGTTGCAGCGGGGACTTACGAACATGCCTCCCCTATTATCTTCGACCACCCCAATGGTGACAGAATTGAAATCCTTGGTGATGTGGACGAACCTGACAATGTTAAACTCTACTTTCCAAATTCCAGTGGGCTTGAAATTGCATACGGAAGGAACTTAAGGCTCTTTGCTGGTTTTCACTTACAAGGCAATGCACATGCTGAAGGAAGTCCGTCAAGCACGGGTGTATGGGCCAAAGGCAACAACAATGTCATGCTCTTCCCTGATAATGGCTCGGGCAGTGCAAAAATAAAAATCAGTGATTTTACCTGGGGTCTTTATGCTTCCCTTGGCGCTTTTGTCGATGCGCGTTATATTCACAGCTTTAACAACACAAACTCAGGCATCTCTGCCTATCGCAATGCCACCATCTTTGCGCAGCAGTCTCAATCCTATAACAACGGTTATCACGGCTATCGCAGCGCTTGGGGGGCTTACATGCATGCCAATAACGCCAGGAGTTTCGAAAACGGAAGTGTTGGATTTTATGCATCCCACGGTTCAACACTCCAGGCCCAGGAAAGTGAGTCATACCAAAATAACTATGGATACCGCGCCTGGGGTAACGCCTATATGCATATCAACAATGCATCATCAGCCTACGACAATACCAATATGGGCATTAGGGCTGATTTAAACTCCTTTATCTATGCTCCAGAGACAACCGCGATCAACTCGGGCACTGTCGACATCTTTGCCAACTATGATTCGATCGTTCATGTGAATGACGGCACCTGTGAGGATTTCACCCTGGACTCCATTACTGGAAACCAAAACAGCACCACAGATCAAATAGGTACTCGTGGATCCTACATCATCCACTAAAAGGCCCCCTTGTACAAAAGTCTTAAAATGCGCTAGGCTGGGTGAAATTCATCCAGCACGGCTCTTCTTATGAGAATAACAAGAATTTCTTTTTCTATATTTCCTCTTTGTCTTATCCTCACAAGCTGCGCATCGGTTCCAAAAAACGCGCCTACAGGACCACGCTGCATCGAAGTCTTTGGCAGCGCTGATATGCATGGCGCTTTAAGTCACCGCACACGCCACGCCGGAGATGTGGAGATACGTTACGGCGGCCTACCCGCACAAAATGCCTATATCAAAGCCTTGCGTGAAAAATATCCGGAACAGATTCTTCTCCTTGATGGCGGTGATATCTATCAAGGCTCCCTCGCCTCCAACTTGAATTATGGTGAGGCCTTCATCAAAGCCATGAATCATATGGGCTACGCCGCGGCCGCCGTTGGCAACCACGAGTTTGACTTTGGCCCTGGACCAGATGGTGGCGACGACCGCTTAGGCATCATGAAGAAGCGCTTTGTGGAAGCCAAATTTCCTTTTTTAGCCGCCAATATTCTCAACAAAAACAACGACAAGCCCGTACAATGGCCCAACCATCGCGCCAGCGTCTTGCTCGAAGTCAATGGCATTCGGATTGGCATCATCGGCGCCGCCACACCCGAAACCACGGTCACCACGAACCCAGAGAATATTGTCGATCTTAAGTTTCCACCTGCAGCACCCTATGTCATTGCCCAGGCCAAAAAATTACGCGACGCCGGTGCCCAATTGGTTATCCTCTTAGCCCATATTGGTGCGCGCTGTCGCTCGCTTAAAGATCCCTTCGACGCCAGCTCCTGTCAGCCAGATTCACACCTCATCGAGCTCGTGAAGGCCCTGCCCCAAGGTACCATTCACGCCGCGTTAGGTGGTCATACCCACAATTTTATTGGCCATTGGATCAACGGTGCCGCGCTCATGCAGGCCGGCTCCAATGCCCGAGCGCTTAGCCATGTCAGCCTTTGTGTTGATGGTCAGAACAATTTCGATTGGACCCAAAGCAGCATTCATCCGCCCATCAACTTATGTCTTGATGAATGGGCTGAAGGGGGTTGTCGTTACCGTAAAAAAAGTGTCGGTAAAATGGCCGCCAAGTTTGATGGTCAACCCTTGCCCAAAGATCTCGCCTTTGAAAAACTCCTCGCGCCCTACCTTGAGGCCGTGGTTGAAAAAGAAAAAGAGCATTTAGGCATCACCCTCCCCTATGCCTACAAACGAAAAAGTCAGAAACACAATCTGGGCGATGCGCTCTGCGCCGGCATGCGGCAAGTCAGTGGTGCGGACATCGGCATCCACAATTTAGGTGGTGTACGCACCGATCTTCCGGCCGGCGATCTCAACTTTGGCCAAGCCTTTCGGGTTCTGCCTTTTGAAAATTATGTGGCGGTAGCGCATCTGAGCGGTGAAGAAATCCATACCTTTGTCGCCGCTCTCTTAAAACGTCGACAGGGCGATCGTCCCTTTGTGTCGGGTCTGATTGTCGATGCCCAAAGTGCGGAAGATTTCTCCCTGCGACTGGAGAACGGCGAGCCCCTTAAACCTACACAGCACTACATTGTGGCTACCTCCGATTTTATGAGCAAAGGCGGTGAGGGCCTGGGTCCACTCTTTAAAAGCCTGAAAAAAGAAGAACTTAAAAGTCTCGAATTGAGCGTCCGCGATGCGCTTATCGCCTATTTCAAAAAGGTACATCCGAGCCCTTAAAGGTACCCGTCAAAACGCAGATTTCTCCTAAAATTTTTGCAAACAAATTGCATTTTATTTGTAAAGGGCTAAAAGTGCCTTCGTGATTTTGCCTTGATCTTTGTTGGACAATCATTGCAGCCGGCAAAGAATAGGAGTAGATCTTAATATAGACCAAGAACGGGGGTATATCATGGGTGAAGAAAAAACCACTTTTGAAAATGCCAGGCAGCGACTCAATGCGGCGATGGAACATGTCGACTTCCCATCCGAAGTCATCGAACGACTTAAATATCCGAAATCCTCGCTGCGGGTTTCCATTCCCGTACGCATGGATGATGGCTCCTTAAAAACCTTTACCGGTTTTCGTGTACGTTACGACGACACTCGCGGCCCCACCAAAGGTGGCATCCGTTTTCATCCCCAGGTGGATTTAGATGAAGTGACCTCTTTGGCATTTTGGATGGTGTTTAAATGTGCGGTCGTGGATTTACCTTTTGGCGGTGGCAAAGGCGGCGTCATTGTCGATCCCAAAGAGCTTTCCCTCCTCGAACTCGAACGCCTAAGCCGAGGCTATATTGATGCCATCGCCGATTTTATCGGCCCCGACACCGATATCCCTGCGCCCGATGTGTATACCAATCCGATGATCATGGGTTGGATGACCGATGAATACAACAACATCACTCGGCATAAAGAGCCCAGTGTGATCACCGGCAAGCCCTTAGAGCTTGGTGGCTCTCGTGGGCGTGACAGCGCCACGGGGCGCGGTGGTTATTTTGTCACCCGCGAGTTAGAAAAACAGCTCGGCATTGGACCTGGCTCAACCGTCGCCGTACAAGGCTTTGGTAATGCCGGCTATTGGAATGCGCTTTTCTTAAGCGAAGCAGGCTATAAAGTTGTGGCGGTGAGTGACTCTAAAGGCGCCATCTATCAACCCAATGGTTTGGATGTAAAATCCGTCTATCAGTTTAAGCAACAAGAAAGTACATTGGCCAATGCCTATTGTCATGGTTCGGTATGTGAAGTGCGTGACCATGAAGTGATCACCAACGAAGATTTATTGGCCCTGGATGTGGACTTTCTGGTGCCCGCCGCTTTGGAAAACGCCATTACCGCAAAAAATGCGGGAACCATTAAAGCCAAAGCCCTGCTGGAACTGGCCAATGGACCGGTAACCCCAGAAGCCGACAAAATCCTTTTTGAAAAAGGCATTCACGTGCTCCCCGACATTCTGGCCAATGCAGGCGGAGTCACCGTGAGTTACTTTGAATGGGTACAAAATCGTAATGGTTTTTATTGGGGCTCTGAGGAAGTTGACGACCGCTTAGAAAAAATCATGCGGCAAGAATCCGCAACGATTTGGGCCTTTGCTCAGGAACGTGGCATCGACTTACGCACCGCCGCTTATGCCCACTCTTTAAGTCGGCTCTCCAGCGCCATCACCGCCAAAGGCACCAAAGATTACTTTCACAAAATCAACACCGGTTCCTATAAAGCGGTCAGCGCTTAAACCCCTTTAAGGCAGGCAGACCGAAAGCTCTGAATCAGGCACGCCTTGACAGCTGTATTCCTCCCGGCAGGGGCTCGATTCCGAGCAAGTCGAGAGACATTGCGCCAATTCAATACCATTGCCCAAGTCCACGACAATGCAACGCCCGCCTTCGGGGCAAAGAACATCGCCGATTGGGATACAGCCCTCGACACAATTCTCCGTACTACAATCGCTGGCACAGGGCTGACAGGCACTGGTGCAATAGCCGGCAGGCGCCTGAGTAACGCAGCTTAGATTACCATTGCACTCAGCATCGCTTTGACAAGCATCACCGGTGACTCCATCACTTGCTTCGCCCGAGCCATCCTGGCAAGCCAGAATGCACAAAAGCGACAGACAAAAAACATAGCGCATGAAAAATATCTTAATGCAAAAACGTGGGCCTGGCGAGAAGAGACTTTTAATCGAGAACAGCGCTGATTTCACTCACCATCTGGGTCAGAAGGTTTTGAAAACCTTGCAGCGCTTCGGAAGCTTGTGCCGCATAAACTTCTCCTGCGGACGCATCGTAAATCTTCACCACCGGGACTTCACCTGGACTCATATAACCTGAGGTATAGGCATAGCCATCATCCCCCATCATCGGCAAATCACAAACACCGCCACCACAAAGGGATGTATCCCAGCGGCGCGCACCAACCAGGGTTGTGCCATCGCTGGTAAAGCTCAACACCCAATCCTCGGCCGTCAGCGGTACCCCATCCACATGGGCGTTTTCAAAAAAGTAAAACCCTTGCATCATGGATTGATTAAAGGCCTCACCCACATTGAAAGTACAGGAGCCATCATCGATATCGGCGGTCGCATCGTAGTTCCCCGCATCGGCGACCGTGCAGCCTTCGCCTTCCTGACTCACCCCGTCGCTGACCGCATCGTAAACGATGTGTAGACACTCGTTGACTTCACCATCGAGACTCGTGCCGGTCGTCCCCGAAAGCACCAAATCTTCAATACACGGCATGGCGTAGCCTTCGTAATCAAGGGTGA
>JASMKV010000429.1 GCA_030749035.1 Myxococcota bacterium
AACCCGGGTTTCGCCATAAGCGTGCACAAGAGTAAGTTCGGTCTCGGCAATGCCGGCACTAAATCTTAAGAGGATGCCCGCCGGCCCCACACCGTTAAATCTTCCAGGGCGTACATCGACCTGCGCCGAGCCGGCAAAGGAACTCATGAAATCACCATTTTGGTCAAGCGCGGTGGCTCGAATTTGCAACGCAAAAAGCATGTCTTCTTCTGGAAATGCCATTCTGCAACTCGTCGTGCCATAGGGCGCTGCGCTGGCGCAATCGCCGCTAAAACCACCATCATCAAGCGAAAGGATCTCCACCGTAAAGCTTGCTGGACCCTCGCGGGCTGCAATCTTTTCTTTGAAGCATCCAGCTAAAGCCAAAACGAAAAGACAGCAGCATAATCTTCGAACGCTCATTCTTGCGCCTCCGTCTGATCTTCATCAGGCAAGGTATCTAAATCGACACTCGTTTTACGCTTGATGCGCCCATCTTCGGCACTGACCACACAAGGCACATCCGCATAGGCGCCTTGCGTATTTTCTGCGCCAGGGATCCGTCCCACGCGGCCAACCTGAGCGCATATATCCAGAGAAAACTCATCGCTCATATCACACCATTTGGCTGTGTTTTCCTCGTAATCACCACACTGCGGCATGGTCTGCAGGTAATCGATTAAAGCGTCGCGCATCGACACGCCCGTGTCTTGCTTGGTGGTGTTGCGCTTAAGCACTTTAAACCCCGAACCCCCATTGGCAATATAATTGTTCGTCGCAATCTTGTAGGTCGCGTTGGTGTTGAGTGATTGACCGTTGATCAGGATATCTTCAGCCGTATCGAGTGTGTTGCTGGGATCGTTAAAATTGGCCAGAACCTGTCCGCAGTTCATCGTAAAGGTCGCACCGGCCACTTGTGCCTGTGCCTGACAACCACGCGATGCAGAACGTTCGGTCATATAATTCATCAGGTCCTGCATTTCATAACCAGAAAGATACATAATCGTAATCGTATTCTCGAAAGGAAAGACATTGAACATATCTTCTAAAGTAATGGGGCCTGCATAAAAATTATCACGGATCCCCAAAGTATTGGTCACACCAACTTCCGCATCAACCCGGCGCCGACGACGCATCGATTCCACAACTAAATTCCCTAAACCACTATCACCGTTGCCTGTGGCCGAGCGACGCAAAATGGTTTTTGGCGCATAAGCAATCACTTTGCGCAAATCTAATTCCTGATTCAGCGAAAGCAGATAGGGTTCAAGCATTTCAGAGACAGCCCTGTCCTCATGTTCGCGCAGACGGTCGTCGACAGGAAAGACCTGGTACTTATGACTCGCAATTTTCTTCCCACCAAATTCTGTATCGTCTTGAACAACCAAATCCAGTCGCCCCACAAACTTGGCAAAGGCACCCGAATGCACAATAGGCACTTCGCGATCATCCCTGTCTTTGACCAGTTTGGGTGGGTTAAGCACCACATGCAGATGCCCACCAATGACCGCGTCAATGCCACGCACCCCTGGCACCCAAGCCATCACCCGACCATCACCTAAGTCTTCAAGCACTTCCCAATGTTCGGGGACCCGATCGCTCCAAACCACCTTTTCATAACCGGTGATCAACTCTTGATCTTCAGTCAGTCCCAAATGGGTCAACACAAAAATCAAATCGACCGATGAATGCAAAAGCTGCACATAAGAACGCACGGTTTCATTTTGCTCTAAGGGGGTAATTGAAATCGAGTTGCCGCCCTCACCAATGGAACTTAAACTCCCTAAATTGGCCATACCAATAACCGCAACCTTAACACCTTCTAAATTATACAACGTATAGGGCTGCGCCATGCGTCCCAAATCATGGTTCCGGGGGTCTGTATAATCGGGATAGTCGTAATTCGCCCCCAGGATATCGAAAGTGGCCCACTTATCGAGTTGCTCGGTGAGACTA
>JASMKV010000430.1 GCA_030749035.1 Myxococcota bacterium
CGATTGCTTAGGTAAAACAACATCTGCCTGCTCTGAAAAAACACTCTCAGCTGCCCCCAAATGCACAAGAACCTCTACTTGCTCCAAGGCTGCCGACAATGCATCGTGCCCATCACATTCATGCCCAACACAGAGCATCGCTTTAACCTCGTGTTTATCAATGCGCTCAAAAAGTGTGTTTGCATCCTCAATATCTAATCCGAGAGAGCGCAACACCATCGATATGCCTTGGCGATTGGGATTGCGGTCATCAACCTTTAAGACTTCATCACCTGACCACTGCTCAAAGCCCAGTAATGTGACCCGGCTAACCCCAAAAGTGTCCCTCACCAGTAGCCCAAAAGCATAAGCTTCTTCAATTGTTGCATGTAGTGATAAAGCCGCACCAAGAACGCCACCTGCACGTGCCGGCCCTAAAAGCTCAACCACTTTCTCGAGTGCAACATCAGCTCCAACATTCACAGACTCACCATCATCCTGAATACGGGGGAAATTCAGATTGTTTTCATTGGCACGCTGATACGTCAAACGTCCGTCATCACACATCCAGCACTCATTGACCGCATCATTAGAACGCGGTAAAATCCGATAAACTTGATTTCCACGATGGTCAACATGGGTATTACAACCACGCGCACAACCACCACAAATACTTTCTGAACGGGATAAATTCCAAGCGCGCTGCTTAAATCTGAATACTCTCGAAGTCAGCGCCCCTACCGGACAAATGTCTACCGTGTTGAGTGAATAATCATTATCCAGAGTTTGTCCAGGTACGGTACCAATCACAGCATGGTCACCACGATTAAAAATACCAAGTTGGCTCTCTTCTGGAACCTCCTCCATAAATCGCACGCACCGCGTACACATAATGCAACGTTCTGCATTATACATGACATGTGGGCCAAGCTCTTCTAAGCGAGGCTTATTGACCTTTTGATCAATCATGCGTGAAGGTGTCTGGTGATAATCCATATAATAATCTTGCAACTTGCATTCACCAGCCTGATCGCAAATTGGACAATCAATGGGATGGTTGATCAATAAAAACTCATGCACTGCACGTTGCGCATCCTTGACACGTGCATTCTCCGTATTCACAACCATGCCATCCTGACAAGTCGTCTGACAGGCAGGTAAAAGCTTAGGCGCTTTCTCAACTTCGACTAAACACATTCGGCAGTTGGCAGCGACAGACAATTTAGAATGCCAGCAATAATAAGGTATTTCGATGTCGTTTCGTTTCGCCGCCGCAATGACAGACTCACCGGCCTCAAAATCTATTTCTTTTCCATCTATGATACATTTCGACATTGTATTTTTCCTAACGATCGCACTCGCCACCAATCATGTTAATGGAACCAAAGATAGGCACCACATCCGAAAGCATTGCACCAGGTAAAAGAATATCATCAAGCGCTTGCATGATTGCAAAACAAGGAGAACGCACTCTCATTTTATAAGGCTGACCAGAACCATCAGAAACAATATAGAATCCCAATTCGCCATTCCCACCTTCACTAAAACTGTAAACTTCGCCTTCATTCACTCGAGCGCCCTCAATCACCAACTTAAAATGATTCATAAGACCTTCAATGCGCGTATAAACCTGATCTTTTTCTGGCAATGCGAAATGTGGGTTGTCCAGCAACACTGTGCCTGGCGGAATTTGCTTCAACGCTTGCTCAAGTATGCGCCGGCTTTGCCGCATTTCCTCCAAACGTACCAACCAACGGTCATAGCAATCTCCATTGTCACCAATAGGGATATCAAAATCCATGCGATCGTAAACATCGTAAGGATGTGCCTTGCGGACGTCGTACTCCACACCTGTTGAACGTAAAAATGGCCCCGTGATGCCGTAGGCAATGGCATCGGCAGCAGAAATTTTTCCAACACCATTCATGCGATCGATAAAGATGCGGTTGTGTGTAAGCATTTTATCGCCATCATCAACAAGCTTGAAAGCCTTGTCGAGCGTTGCCAAACAATCCTCCGCAAAACCTTCAGGAAGGTCATGCACCACGCCGCCAATGCGTGCATAGTTCACCGTGATTCGAGCTCCGCTCAAACGCTCTACAAGATCATAGAGATAGTCACGCCCCTCAATCATATAAAGAAAAGGCGTAAAACCACCAACCTCCATGCCCATCGCGGCACAGCAAGTCATATGATCTGTAATGCGTGATATCTCTGCAGCGATCACACGAATGTATTTCGCCCGTTCAGGTATCTCTACCCCTAAAAGCTTCTCCACCGCCTGACAAAAAGCAAAGTTGTTGATCAAAGGAGAAACATAATTAAGTCGATCCGTATAAGGCATACACTGTGCCCAAGTGACATTTTCACACATCTTCTCAAAGCCACGATGCAAATAACCGACGTCTGTATTGCTCTTCACAATCGTCTCACCATCGAGTTCGACCGAAACCTTCACCGTGCCATGCATCGCAGGATGCGATGGCCCAATATTCAATTCCATATTTTGTGTCGGCAAAGCCTGATGTATGTCTGACATTCTTTTACGCCTTAAATCCTAGCCTGAGGTTAGTACAAACCCTCAAACCAGAGCGAGATATAGATAAATAATCTATTTATTGCAATAGGTTAGCTTTCATAGATAATAGTATTTTAAAACCTTAATAAAACTGGTTAAAACCACATATGCTCAGCTTACCGGAACTGCCCATCATTGGCCAAATCGTCCTTTTACTCGTTGCCATGGTCTTTCTATGGAAGGGCGCTGATTGGTTTGTCGATGGCGCAGTGCACATCGCCCATCACTTTCAATTGCCCGATTTGTTGATCGGACTGACTTTAGTGGGTTTTGGCACTTCTGCCCCTGAATTTGCTGTCTCCATTGGCGCTGCTTTAGCTGGAAAAAGTGATATGTCGGTTGGAAATATCGCCGGCTCCAACGCCTTTAATCTTGGTCTTATCTTAGGACTCTGCTGCCTGATTCGCGCTATTTCCACCACCAAAAAGCTGGTCTATCGGGATGGCGGTGTCCTTTGCGCCACCGCTCTCTTGGTCTTGGTTTTCCTTTCTGATCGTGAACTCTCACGTCTTGAGGGCGGCATCCTTTTTGGCGCACTCATTGTGTATATTGTTGTGCTTTTTCTCCGTCGCGAAGCCCTTGAAGAAATTGCAGATCATGCCCCATTTTCATGGCTTGATATCCCCCGCATTCTCATTGGATTATCCATGATTGTTCTGGGTTCGGAGTTTCTTGTCCATTCGGCATCCGCATTAGCCCGTACCGCTGGACTTTCTGAGTGGGCTATTGCGGTCACCATTGTGGCAGCGGGCACCTCGGCCCCAGAGATGGTCACCTCAGTCAACGCAGCCCTCAAAGGTCGCGCCGGTATCTCCATAGGAAATCTCATTGGCAGTGATTTGTTCAATATGCTTGGCGTATTGGGCATGGCCGCTCTTATTAGCCCTTTAAAGATCGCCAGCAATGCTCTTCCTGGCATTTGGATGCTCGCAGGCAATGTCCTCTTCGTTTTTATTTTAATGCGCACCGGCTGGCGCATCACCAGAGTACAAGGCCTCATATTGATACTTGTCAACCTCGTGCGCTGGTATATTGATATTCGAGGAACCGGTCTTTAATGAAACGCTGACGATGCACAAAGCCAATACAACCTTAGTGCATCGTCAACCTTATCAGGCTCTTGGAACCCTAAGCCATACCAAAGAAAACATATTGAGATGCCAATCCCCATACACTCTGAAATAAAAACGATTCTACATCTCGCATGGCCCGCTGTTTTAGGCATGCTTGGCGGACAGCTGATGAACATCGTTGACATGCTGATGTTGGGACAACTTGGCGAAGAAGCCATCGCAACTGCGGGCATGGGCTTTCTTTGGTCGATGCCCATGATCATGTTTATACAGGGTTGTATTCGTGGAATGGATCCCATTGTCACACAAGCTCATGGCGCAGGCGAAAAACGCAAAACAGGCCTCGCCTTTGCCCGTGGATTTATCATCGCTGGTCTTCTTCTTCCACCAGCCATGGCCTGGCACCTATGCGCTCCATGGAGCCTGCAACTCCTGGAGCAGCCGCTCCAGCTTATCCCACAGGCCTCTAAGTATTGCGAAGCACTCATGTGGGGCATACCCGGCATGCTCATTTACCAAGTCCAGCGCGGTTACTTGCAAGGCGTAGGTATTATGCGGCCTGCCGCCATGGTGATGCTCGGCGCAAATCTCTTCAACATTCCACTTAATTGGGTGTTGATGCATGGGGCGATGGATATCGATGGTCTCGGGGTTGTCGGTTGCGGCTGGTCAACGGCCCTTTGTCAAAGTATTTTACCGCTCTGGCTTTGGCGCATCTCAAAGCACGATTTTAAAAGCATCTGGCCAGGCAAACAGGGCATCATCAAGCTCAAAGCACTACAGCATCAACTTCAATTGGGCATCCCCATTGCCTTTCAAATTTGTTTTGAAGCATGGGCCTTTAACGCTGCTGGACTTATCATTGGAACTTTAGGGCCAAACCCCTTGGCCGCACATATGATAGCCCTTAACCTGGCAACCACCGCATGGATGTTTGCCATGGGCGTTTCTGCTGCCGCAACAACCCGGGTTGGCAATTTATTGGGTGCCGAAAAGGTCTGGCATATCTCCGCCTGGATCACAATTTGCATCAGCGTGGTGCTCATGTGTGTCTCCGCCACGGTCTTCGTTTTTATGCCGGAAACATTGGCGCGACTCTACACCAGCGATGCTGCTGTTATTGAGTTGGCCGTGATTCTTATACCTTTGGCTGGTGCTTTTCAGATTGTCGATGGCATCCAAGCCGTCGCCGGTGGTGTTTTACGCGGCATTGCTGATGTACGTCTACCGGCCTTTGGTCTTGTGATTACACACTGGGTCATCGGTTTACCATTGGGCGCATATTGGGCAATCGATGGCAACCAAGGTGCACCTGGTATTTGGTGGGGATTGGTTGTGGCCCTCACCCTTACGGCAATCTTTTTCTCTCTTCGGATTGCTCAACTGCAACGGCGTGGCGTGCAACGTATTTAGACGGCTTGACACGAAACCTAAAGCTTGCCAGTGATAAGGAAACGACTTTTCTAAAGAGGTTCATTATGGCACGTCGTCCAGCTGTTCATGAAATGATTACATCACGCAAGGCTCCAAAACCCATCGGTCCTTATGTCCACGCAGTAAAAATCGAACAACCAGGTGCCATGCTTTTTGTTTCCGGCCAAATTCCAATTGAAGTCCCCAGCGGTCAAGTTTTTCGTGGTGACATTAAACGCCAAGCTGAAATTGCCTTCGACCACCTTAAAAACATTGTCATTGATGGCGGCTTTGCGCTCGATGAAGTTGTCAAATGCACGATATTTTTAACGGATTTAGAGAGCTTCGACAAAGTAAATCAAGTCTACCAAAAGATTTTTGTGGGCATGAACTTGCCTGCAAGGGCCGTCGTCCAGGTTTCCGGTCTTCCCAAAGAAGTTGATATTGAAGTCGAAGCCATTGCGGTAAAGAAAGGTGCGGCACAAGACGAGATGTTTCGCGACATGGATTTCCAATAACGCTTATATAGGGAGTTCTCTTAAAGGTTTCCAGCCTGGTTGCTCCATATTTAAAACAGAGCGAACAGCCGCAAGCGCTGCAATATAATCACCTTCAACCCCCAGCCCCGGCAGTGCTGAAGACGATGTGTAAAGCATGTTTTTTATCCCTGAACGCAACGTAGAACGCCCTACCCCCATAAAATCGCAATTCGTTCCCACACGATACCTCAACTGTGCTCCAGGCGTATTCTCAGAATCAACATGTTCTTGCGAGGTCACATGACGTATATGTTCATCAGCAAAAGGTAAAAAAGGCTCTATTTTGCTTTGCAGCTGTGCCCACCTTGCCTGCGGCGTGATCTGATTTAACTCTTCATGACAAGACCATCCACTCAAAGATAAAACCTTATACTGCCCAGTCGAATTCATTTTTTTTGATTGTTTTTTCTTCGTCAGTGCTGGCGAAATTCTTAACATGTGCATTTCATCCTGCTCTGCATTGACAGGTAAACAAAAAGCCAACTTGCCTAAGCTTACCGGCACTGCGGCTGCATCAAGCAGCACATCGATCGACCAATTTCCCCTGCTGGAAAGAGGCGTCATTTCTTTTTCCAGCTTTTTCAATATCCCTTTATTCGTCACCCATTGAGCAACGCTCGCGTTCGTGTTCAAAAGCACAACACGTGCATCTATCTCGGACTTGTTCGTTATAATTTTGCGAATCTTTCCAAATTTGATCTCCATCTTGATCATCTCTTCATCAACAAACTCAACGCCGTAATTTTTTGCTGCTTCTGCAAAATATTTTTCAAGCGTATCGCTTGGATCGATAAAATCCATGGTTCCACGCATAAAATTGCATAGCGTTCGTACGCCATGAATCATGCTTGGATCGGAACTGTCCAAATGCGAGAAAAAACGCAACAAGTCCGATAACCGACTGGAAGAAATCTTTAATTGTTCATCACTGGCAAGTTCACCGGCAAAAAGTTTTCGTGAAAATCGTGTGGCATGGCGCTCATGCTGCTTAAATTGCTTGCGCTGCCTCCAGCCCTCGGCAGGAAAATAGGGCAGCCCTGCCAAAAGACCGTTAATCTCTGCATCAATGCGAAACATACGCTCAAGAAGTGAAGCAATACTCTCCTTTTGCTCGGGAAACTCACGTTCAATTTCCACATGAAAAGCCTCTGCATTCGTCCAGACATCAACTCGGGAATCGTCCGACAAGAGCTGGAAGGCACGGTCATCGACTTTGAGTGCACGTTCAAGGATCGCTTCAACACCAAGTTGACGGTGGATGTATTGCACATGGGGCATGCTCGAAAGCCGTGGTAAAATACGTTTTCGTTTCGCAAAAAGATAATCCCCGGCCTCGTACGTACTGACCTGCTCTGCATTTTGAATGACACAAACTCGATAACCTTGTTTGGCTAAGAACGATGCCGCAATAAGCCCACCCAATTCATAGCCGACAATGGCAATATCAACTTTAGGTCCCATAAGAAGACTGCATAGAACTAACGGAATGTCTTTAAAATAAGCTTCACATCGTCAGCCCAATTACCATCGGGAGCGATTTCAAGGTAGCGTTCGTAAGATTTCCTGGCATCGGCACTTCGATTTGTACTTTGATAAACATTGCCCATCAACAAAACCGCCTGTGCGTTTTTTGAGTTGGTGGCCACAGCTTTCTTCAAATGTTCTAATGCCAAAGTATTCTGATCTAAATCAAAATAGGCCGCGCCCAATTGCGCATGCGCGCCATCATGAGTCGCATCTAAAGCAACAACTTCTTTAAACTCTGCTATCGCCTTTTCTGTCTTTCCCGATTTGTAATAAGACATCCCTTTTTTCAAATGCGATTTGACTATTTTTTTCACCGATTTTGCTGATGGTTGCTTTGCTGTCTGTGCTGTCGACTTTTCTGCCTTTTTCGTGACCGGTTTCGAAGACGATTCCTTTTTAGGCGTTGCCTTTTTAGCGGCTGGAACCTCAAAGCCACCTTGCTTTTCAGGCTGGGCTGCAGCATCAACTTTCGTCGCCGGTTTCTTTGCGACAAGAGTCTCACTTACTTTTGTCTCCGCATTCTCTGTGACTTGCGCCTCCTCACCCCCACTAAAAAACGCAATCAAGCCAATCAAAACCACAACGCCGGCAACAACCCCAGCGACAAGTGGTGCTTTTGAGCGCGGTAAGCGATCCAATGAGTCATCCAGATCTTCAAAATCCGTCGACGTTTCACGCTTCTCGTTCTGCAATGGCTTCCAGTTCGCCTGGCTTTCTTGTCCCTGCTGAAAGATGTGCTCGGAAGACTGATCGACATCATGATTCGAACGTAAAAGTTGACCATCACCAACCGGTGCCCCCGGCACAATGCTGTTTTCATGTGACATTGACACAGGTGGGGGCGCACTCTTGTGAACTGGTTCGGGTGCAGCGTCATGTTGACGCACTTCGTTAAACGCTGGCGCCATTTGACTTATGCCACTTTCGGCCACCGAAGATGTTTTCCACTCCTCGACAGAAACAACCTTCGCTTGCGAAGCGTCAAACGAGGTATCCTGTCCAGCAAGCTCCCCCGCACTCGGTGTTGCTGCCATGGCTTCAGGAGGTGGTGCAGCACTTCCAGCCTCTGCTTCAGAGCCGCCTAAAGGCTCTTTGTGCACACGCTCCTGCTCGAAAAAAGTTTTTGTTTCCTCTGCGGGCAACGATGCTGGTTTTTGTTGTACCAAAGTGAGTGGCTTCAGAGATTCCTCTGCCTGCGGGCTTTCACTTTCCTTCACCAAGTTCAACGCCTGGGACTCTGCAGGCAAATTCGATGGGGATGAAACCATCGATGCGGCCCCTTCAATCAAAATCTTCAGATCAAAGAGCTCTACAACTTTTTCCAAGGTATCGACTTCCTGGAGCGTTGAGACAAGCAATACTTCTTCAATCGTGCGCTGACCGTCAAATAATTTAAGAATCGTGCCGGTCTCATCAGATATCTTTCCGATATGATTCAAGAGTTCTTGCTGATCGAGTGTTAAAACCGTGCGAAAGGCGGGCAGCTCATTGCTGCAAATCATAAACGCTTTATTTTTCTCGGCCTCTTTTTCAAAAAGCGCCGGCAGATTAAAATCGATTTTGACTTCATCCTCAAGTTCGCCAAAAAAGACATCAAATCGCCCCGTCTCCCAGCGAAATAATGCCCAAAGCGCCTCTTCGCCCTCGCGACCACCAGCGTAGGCATTGATAATTTTACCATCCTTAAAATTCACCAAGGCGGTATCTGCATTATCATAAAATTTGGCTTGACCTGTTTTGCTTGAGATCTCAATGGTCTGCACCAACTGCTTTAGAGAAAACTCGGGAAATTCCCCACTCAACGCTACTTTATTACTCATGACTTCAATCGGCTTCTTCTCTGACTCAATCACAACGATCTATCCATACTTTAGAGTTTACCCCAAATCTAAGTGCTGGTCACTATAGCCCGTTGCTCTACAGAACCCAAGACCTTGATTTCACAAAAGTATCTCTCCAGTGCCCCCACCTTAAGTCTGCGCAAATGCTTGTGACTTAAAAAAAACCATGTTAGTTCAAGCACTTTGAAAAGGGTGAGAGTGCTCACCCATCAAAGGAGCCCATATGTATAAGACTTTGCATAAACTATTTTTTGTTACACTCTTCTTCTTTTCGGCACCGCTCTACGCTTTTGACCATATTGAAGGTGCTGTGCTTGGCGATCAGGGCTACTTCTGGGAGAGCGGTACTTCGGTTTGGATTCTACCCAACACCCTGAGCACGACCTCTGAGCAAGCTATTCTGCAGTTTGGCGATGCGGCCAGCCTGGCGACACAAAATCTTTTTCATGGCCCCGCCATACAAACAGGTGATGGGGGGGGCTTTGTCCTGGCACCCATAGAAAAACTTAAATTGGGCTTTTGGATGTCCAACTATGCACCTGGGTATACAACCTTTATCAGCAACGGCATAAGCAACACAGGCTGGAACACCTATACGGGATTTGATGCGGACGGCGACACCGCAACCGCAGATGACACCATCGAAGAGCTTCAGGCCATTGACCCTTATGTCCAAGGTGGCACAACTTTAGACGCCAACAGAAAATTGGACCTCTTTGTGGCTTATGATTTACCCCATTTAAACCTGAACACGGGTCTGCATTTGTGGTGGGGCTCAACCCACAACGCGATAAAGCCCGACGACTCAACCGGACCCATCGACATTCTCCCAGCATCAGACACTTCCGGGCTTAACAATACAGCTGTTGTCACCAAAGACATCAGCGAAGGCACCTACAGCCTCTCTGAACTTGGTATGGGTTTTGCGGCCGGCTACAAAATGTTCGACAAGCTCAGTGCCGATCTGGGCATTAATTTTAATATGGTGGGAACCACATGGGAACCCAATGGCATCAAATCCTATCTTGATGCTGGTGGCAACGGTTTCGACCTATCGTTACGCACCCACTACGCATTATCCAACACATGGACTTTTGGCGGCTTCATCCATATGGCCAACCAAAGCATGAGCTTCAAACCTTTAAGTCAACGCGACGGCGGTGATCTGATCGAATTTATTGTTGAAGAAGATAACACACTGGCCAATCCGCCTAATGCTACCCCGCAAGGCGGAGCCGAAGATCCCAACAACGAGAAAACCCCAGTGAAAGGCATCACCTACACCGAATCGGCAACAGATCTGCAATTGGCTGGTCTGATCAAGTATCAACCCAATACAAAAGTGTCTCTCTATGCCGCGACAGGATTTGGTTCCAACAGCCAAACCACTGAAACAAGTGTTGGCTCAAATTGGTTCAATAAAACCACAACCAGCACCACAGCGATGCCCTTCTTGAATCTCGGCATCAAAGCGCAGCTGACATCATTTATGGATCTCTACATGGGCAGCACCAAGCGCTGGCAAGGGCAAAAAGTTGAAAACCATGCTTACGATGTGCGTATTCCCAACGACGAACTCACCCAAGGTGGGGGCGAAACGGTGGCTGGCGCAGAGAAAAATACAAACGCCAACAGGCGGAATATCACAACAACGACAAGCCAGGACACTTCCTCAACACAAACGATGATTGGCACAAAATTTCATTTTAATGGCTTTGCCTTCATGGCTCAGGTCAACCCGGCGACAGTCTTAAGTGGTACCTACTTGCTCTCTGGAACCCAAACCAATCCCTGGATTTGGGCCAGCCTAAGCTACGCATGGGACAAACCTCAAGCACGTCTAAGTACCCCAAGTATAGGACAAAGTCGTATCGAAGAAGAAAGCTTTGCAGAAGAAGAACTCAATGAAACCAAGATTGAGGAAGAGGCGATGCCGGAAAAAAGCGCAACTAAAAAGCCGACCATACCACACAGACCGTCTAAAAAGAGTAAAAAATCGACAAGCGCCGAAGACGAAGTCCAGCAATTCTATTTAGATGATTTTGAATAGACTCAAGCTGCTTTTATTTTTTTTCTGCCGCTAATTTAGCATTTACATCGCCAAGCTTTGCCACCGCCTGCTTATAGAGTGGTGACTTCTTGTGATTTTGCACAAGCTCGTTGAAGAAGATTTGTGCATCTTCAAGATTGCCCACACTCAGAGAACACATCGCTATTTTATAATATGCATCATCTGCGTACGTACCGGAGCCAAATTTTTCAACAACCTTGATGTATTCCTGCAATGCGCTGTGGTAGCGCCCTTGTTGAAAATACAATTCACCAAGTTGAAAGTAGGCAAGATCACTCACCCCTTTTTTCTTTGGTTCTTTTTTAAGAATTGCACGATAGATCCCTCGGGCCTGATCGTATTTTGCTTCGTTTCCTAAAACTAAACCCTGCTCAAGAAGTTCTTTGATCTTTGTCGGTGAACTCGCTCGCTGAGGGGCTCTTGTGGTGCGTGTCTTTGCGCTGCGTGAACTTGACTTGCCATCTTTTTCAAATGCCTCAACACGGGCAATGAGTCCCCCCTCCCCATGCAGAGTTTGGTTTAAACTTTCTATCGTATACTCGGCAAGCTCAACCTTTCCACGTAATTCCTGTACCTCAGTAATTAAACGCTGCAATTGCACACCAAAATCCGCATCGGTCATACGTGCCGCACGATTCAAATCTTCCAGAGTTCCAGCCACCCGCTCGATTTGTGTGTCGGCGCGCTCCATCTGCTCACTCAGCTCCGCTTGCTGATAATCGAGGGCCTTGCGCGTTTGCAAAAGTTGCGCACGCAGTTCTCCCATATCACGCTCAAGCTGGTTTCCTTGCTCCAAAGGTACCCAGCATGCACTTGCAAGACTGGCGGCGGTCATCACACTCAATATTTTAAACATCTTTTGGCTCCTGAAAAAGCCTTAGCGAAATATGAAGAATTTCAATTATTGGTATTGAAGAAAGACAACACGTCGGTTGCGTGCAAAACAATCATCGTTGCCATCATAACAAATGGGCTGGTTTTCACCCATGCTTCGAGTCTCCATTCGGGAAACTTCGACACCTAAATTGCGTAAATATTTTTTAACCACTGTCGCACGTTTTTCACCCAGAGCTAAATTATACTCTTGGGTACCTCGCTCATCACAATGTCCTTCTATCACAATTGTCACACGAGGTAATCGCTTCAAGCACCCTGCAGCGCTCTGTAATTCATTCATTGCAAAGGTGGTCAAATCAAAACTATCAAAATCAAATTGTACTTTGTCCATCTTGATGATGGCTTCACTTGGTGCTTCACCTTCAGCCTGGCATTCGATCGGAACTCCCGCGCTTGAAGCGGCGATCTCGCGATTTTGGCATGTACCTAACACACACCCCCAACCGCTGTTGCAATCGTCATCGCCTTCACAACGCATGGCCACACAGCGATTGCGTTCACACACAAAACCTGCCTCACACATTTCCATGTTGTCTTCTGTACACTCGGTCTCACAAAGTCCCTGCTTACAAATCAAAGCCGTATCTCTGTCGGCACAGTCCATATCGTTTTGACATTCTGCAACAAATTCACAACGACCATCTTGACAAAAATGCTGTCGCCCGCTCTTGAGTTCGCATTGCGCATCTTCACGACATTCCTGACACTGACCATTAAGACAGTATTCGCCCTGCTCTGCGCAGTGCTCATCATTATCACATTTTGGATAACTTGGCCGACAACTGCTCAAGTTTAACCCCAATGCCACGAGAAAAAATACCAAGCTGTACTTGCCATTTATCTTCATCCGAATTCTCCCTTAACTACCTGGTTTTCTTAAAGAAACGCTTGATATGGAAATGTTTCGGAGGACCTTAGTGGGACACTGCGTGCTTGTCAACTCTTAAGCGCGCCTTAAGCGCAGCTTTTCGGCATCTAAAGTTCGAAAACAAGATATTCCAAAATATCCATCAAATCAGAAGATGTTTGCGTTTCGTTATGGGCGCTCGTGAAGAGCACTTTACCCGCACCATAATCAAAGCTCACAACAACCGGTGTATCTTCTTGTGTCGTTGTAAAAAAGATATTGGTTGTGACCTGTGCATCTGCGCGCACATAAATATTCATATTTGTGGGCTGCGCACTTTGTTTGGCCAACACAACCCATTGGGGTAAATCAAAGTTAATGCTGACTTGGGTGCGTCCCAAAGCCGAAGCCATATTTGTATCAAGAATCTCAGCATTTTGACTTGCTGTGGCCTTTCCGACCTTCGAGGGGGAAAAGCTGCCGCTGCCATAAAAATCAATCAAGTCTGGGAATGTCGCAAACAAGGCTTCCCCTGCCCAATCCGAAGCATAGAGCGAACCACCGGCACTGACAAAATCCTGCAGGTTGCTGATGGCCAGCGCCGCGGCGGCTGAGCCAGAATTGATCAAATCGTACTGCGCACCACAGTTTAAAAAGATGATTTCGTATTCACTTAACCACAAGGGATCGGAGAGAAAATCTTCCAACCAAAAGTCCGCACTTTCACCATTGATAAGATCAATGCTGCCCTCAGGATCACCCGTCACCGGGTTGGCATTTTGATAGGTATTTCGAACCGTATAGCCAAGATTCGTAATGACCTCTTCAACTGTATCCCAAACGCCAGTAATCACCGCCATGCGGGTCAAAGGTGGTATGCAAATCGGCTCTTCCATCACCGCGTTGCCACCGGCTTCAATCTCAATCGTTAAAGTGGTGCTGTAGGAACCCTTGGTCACGACAATCTCGTACGAGCCTTCTGGAACGTCACTAAAGCTAAAATAACCACTGCTGTCGGTCGTCGTTGTCACTTCCGTGCCGTCGGCTAAAGTCAAAGTGACCGCTGCTTGCGTCAACCAGAGGCCCTCGGCCCCGCAAATGCGGCCTTGCACGGCACCGGTTTGGGCCAAACATTCGGTATCCCCCATGGCTGTAACCAAGCCAGGCTCGACACTGACGGGCCAAATCTGTGCAAAATCTGTCGCACTGATGGTAACCTCATAATCACCTGGCGCCACAGAATAAAACATGAATTGCCCAAAACTGTCTGTCATCGTCGTCGTATTGTCAGCATCGTTGAGCGTGGCTGTCGCCCCCGCAAGCCAAAGTCCCTGGTCCACATGACAGACCCGGCCTTCAATATGTCCTGGCGGCGGAATGCATTCTTCATCACCCAGTACGGACGTACCACCCGGCTCAACCACAACCGCATCCTGGTTTTCATATTCATCGTCTTGATAATGGATAAAATAGGAGCCCACCGGGACTTCCTCAAACACGAAATTTCCATCCGCATCGGTGCTCGTTTGCAATACACCATCGTCAACCGTCAAGGTGACATCCACACCTGAACGCCAAGTCCCTGTGGCCACATCACAAATGCGCCCCCTGATGTCCCCTGGAAGTAAAACGCATTCATCATTTTCAATGCGTTCAAAACTTTCACAAACCAACGGCGGATTCTCCACCACCGGCAATCGTGCAAGTTCATCATCTGCACAACCCAAAGCTAAAAATGTGTTAAACCCCACCCATAAAGTAACAAAAACGAGCCTGGAAACGTGCGGCATCGATCCT
>JASMKV010000431.1 GCA_030749035.1 Myxococcota bacterium
CACTCACCTATTCGACTAAAAGTTTTTTGCTTCCAAAACGCAAAAAACTTAAGTCTCACTTACGGCTCGCACGGAAATCGGACACTCATCCTAAACCGCAATCAAGCCCGCTTTCCGTCCATCGCAATAACACAAAGATCCCGCAATGGCGGCGACCGGCAGCGCCAGGAGATTTAACCCTGGGATAAAAAGCAGGACAAAAAGTGCGGTTCCAAGTCCTAAAGAAAGCCAACGCAAGCGCCATAAAATGAAGAAGCGTTTTCTAAAAGGTACCAAGCGCCTGGCCATCGGCAGACCAGCGAAATCCACGGCAACAATAAACGCAGAGACCACAAAACTCCCCGTCGACCATATTGGTGCGCCAATCAAGGGCAAGAGCGCAATCAGTAAAAGCGGGATATGCAAAATCACCCAAACAAAAATACTCCAGAACAAATCGCTGCAAGCCATCACCACCGAGCGCCCCATCGCTCGCAAGCCAACCGGCACCTCATCGACCCCAAGAACAATCTTCTCAACCCGCTCACCTAAGAGATCAAGAAAGGGCGAAGCCACCGCCTGGCCAATCAAATACACAAAGACCCCTGAGAGTAAAAAACTTATCACCGCTGAGATGAGCCACATCAGTGAGGAGAGGAAACCGGCAAACCAGCTTAGATAAGGGCCAAGGTTAAGGGTGTTGAGGAAAACATCGAGCTGATTGAGATAGGGTCCAAGCCAAAAAAGAATCGCCGCTAGAATCAGGCCCATCAAAAAAAGATTCACCACAATCGGTATCAACGCCAGACGCCAAAGCTTTTCGCGAAAGAGCATGAGCATCGCATCAAGAGGATAGTAAAGTCCTTTCAAAAACTGTTTGACGATTCCCTTGGGCAACGCGGCCCCCTTATCTCGTTGTGCTATTTCATTCATATTTCTTGCCCGATAAGGCAAAGTTTTATAGTCAATTTAGGCATAAAGGGCTATCATTTAATCGGGGTTGGAAAAAAGATGATCAAATCAATTTTAGAAGCCATCAGCGATGGTGGGATGGTCGCCGATGGCGCCATGGGTTCCCTGCTCTACGAGCGTGGGGTCTATGCGGTGCGCTCCTTTGATGAGGTCAACCTCAACCAGCCCGAACTGGTCTACAAAATCCATCGTGACTATCTCCTCTCCGGCGCCCAAATGCTCGAAACCAACACCTACGGCTCGAACCGCATCCGCCTTTCGCGCCATGGCCTTGCCGAAAAAACGATTGAAATCAATGAAGCGGCGGCCCGCAATCTCAAAAGAGCGGTTGAAGACAACGCCTATGCGGTCGGTGCTATCGGCCCTACAGGCCTGCCACCCGGCGATATCCGTCAATCCGAAGATGCGGTCTATAAAGTCTTCGCCGAGCAAGCCAAAGCGCTGATTGATGGGGGCTGCGATGCCCTCTCCATCGAGACCTTTAGTCAACCGGCCGAGCTGCGTCTGGCGGTCACCGCCGCCCGCTCTGTCACCGACAAACCGATTATTGCCATGATTCAACCGCGAGATGATATGACCATTGCCGACGGCTCAAACCCCGCCCAACTCGCCAGCGAAATGCGCGCCTGGGGCGCCGATGTGGTGGGCGCCAACTGCAACAGCCCGGATGTGATCTACGAAGTCGCCACCGCCATGCTCGAGAGTAAACTCCCGATTGTTGCCATGCCCAATGCGGGACGCCCCGAACATATTGAAGACCGGCTTATCTATTTGGCCACACCGGAAAACTTTGGTGTCTTTGCCAAGCGGTTTTTTAAAGCCGGCATCAAATTGGTGGGCGGCTGCTGCGGCACCAACCCCAATCACATCCGACGACTGGCCGCCGCCTCCCGGATGGTCACCCCGGTACGCCGAGCCACCGTACAAAAAGTCGAATTCACTGAACGGCTCCCGGAAATCCCCATCGAAAAACGTTCGCACTTTGGTTCCCTCCTAGGTCAGCAGTTTGCCGTCAGCGTGGAGGTCAATCCGGCATCCGGACTTTCCACCGACAAACAAAGCAAAGCCGCCAAAAGTCTTTTAAAAGCTGGTGCCGATGTCATCAACATTGCCGATGGCCCCAGGGCCACCGCACGTATGAGCAATTTATCCTTTGCGCTCAAACTTAAAAACGAATTGCAAAACGAAGTTCTCTTGCACGTCTGTTGCCGTGACCGCAATTTACTCGGCCTGCAGGCAAGTATTTTAGGCGCCCATGTCTTAGGCCTTCGTAATGTTATTTTGATTACCGGCGATCCACCTAAAGTCGGCGACTACCCGGATGCCACCGCCGTCTACGATTTAGACTCGATTGGTCTCATCGAAATGTGTAAGGGCTTTAATCGAGGCCTCGATCCCGCAGGCAAATTTTTAGGCGAACAAACATCCTTTGTCATCGCCACCGGTGCTGAACCGGCAGCCCTTGATTTTGAACGGGAACTTTTTAGGCTCGAACAAAAGGTCGATGCGGGCGCCAACCTTATCATGACCCAACCGGTCTACGATCAGGGGCACTTTGATCGCTTTTTAGAACGCACCGCCCATCTGCATGTACCGGTGTTCATCGGTATCTTGCCGCTGGCCTCCTATCGTAACGCCGAATTCATCCACAATCATATTCCAGGTATGAATATCCCCGATGACATCCGTGAGCGCATGCGCAAAGCCGGTAAAGGTGATGCGGCCCGCAAAGAAGGGGTGGCCATCGCCACCGAAGCACTCATGAGCTATCGCGACAGGGTCGCCGGAACCTATATTATGCCGCCGCTTGGTCGCTATGAAATGGCTGAAGAAATCATTGAAGCCCTAGGTGCCGATCGCACTTTAGGCAAAGCAGCAAGTGCCTAAGGTTTTGTGCACAAAGCTCTGACCGTCTAAACCCGCAACATCTGTGTCGAAGAGACTTGGGAACCTTGTGGTGCATGGAAACCAAAACGCCGAATGCCTTTGGCCCGCATCGCCGCTTGGGCTTCGAGCAAAAGGCCTTCAAAGGGTTTAAGACGA
>JASMKV010000432.1 GCA_030749035.1 Myxococcota bacterium
AGCTCATCAATATAGGTTTTAAGATTTGGATAAAAATTGGTGAAAAACCCAGCACCGCTGTCGTGGGTCAAGTTTTGCTCACGCCAGGTTTGGGTACGACCACCAACTTGGGCGCTGGCCTCAAAGAGTGTCACGTCGAAGCCAGCTTTTTGGAGTTCATAAGCGGCAGCGCAGCCCGCCGGTCCCGCACCAATGATTGCGCAGCGTTTCGCCATGCCTTCTTGTAATACTCTGGAGAGCAATTGAAAAGCATATTGCAATCTCCAAGGGCAAGGGGCAGATTGTAGGCTATGAAGAGTAAGCAGCCCATGTTCGTGCGTATGATAACGCTTTTGTCGCTTCTGTCATTTTCAGGGTGTGCTTCTTTAGGCAAGGCGATGTTTCATTGGCATAAAGATCGAGAGCGCAGCGCAGCCATGTTAGAAGAAAAGAAAATCGAAGTGGGAGAACACGAGATTGTTTATCTCGAAGGTGGGCAGGGGCCGACCTTGCTTTTGTTGCATGGTTTTGGTGCCTATAAAGATACCTGGACCCGTTTTGCTAAAGAAGTGGTCAAGGATTTTCATGTTGTCATTCCGGATTTGCCCGGCCACGGCTTAAGCACCCGGATGATGAGTGAAAGTTACGATATCGAAAGTCAGCGGGAGCGCCTCAAAGGTTTTCATGCAGCCCTTGAGCTGGATGTTGTGCACTTGGTGGGTAATTCTATGGGCGGTCAGTTGGCGGTGGCCTATGCCATCACCCATCCGCGGGATGTGGCCACCATGACCCTCTTTACGGCCGGAGGTGTGCATGAGCCGCAGCCCTCTAAATGGCGACAGGAAGCGGCGAAGGGAAAAAATATTCTCGTGCCGTCCACCGCAGAGGCCTATGATGCTTTGCTCGATCAGCTTTTTGTGGAGCGTCCCTATGTGCCTGGTCCGGTGATGACCTATTTTGCCGAGCAGACCGTAAAGCATGCCGAATTCACCAAAAAGATTTGGGCCGATCTCTTAAGCCATCCTTTTCTTTTGGACGATAAGCTTGCGGAGGTCAGGACTCCAACCCTTGTTGTATGGGGGGACACGGATTTGATCATCGACCCTTCGGCGGCGCAAGTGCTCGCGGATGGGATAGCGGGATCAGAGCTTGTGATGCTCAAAGATTGTGGACACGTACCGATGCTCGAGAGGCCGGAAGAAAGCGGCGAAGTGTTTAAAGCTTTTATCGCTCAGCATTTACTTTAGGGGGAAAAATGAAACGCTTGATTGGTCTATGTTTTTGTCTGGGTTTAAGTGCTGGCTGCTTTATTATTGATGGTGTGGGCGGGGCTTTTTCTTACGAGCCCGAAGAGCTGGATTCAGGTCTTAGCCCGGGAGCAAAAGAATTGGTGCAACGTGCGTTTGCCGATGTGGACCGGGCAAAATTAGCGGATTATCATGTGCATTTGGCCGGTATGGGGGCAGGCGGCACGGGCAATTGGGTGAATCCGAAGATGTCTTCATTTTGGCATCCGGGCAAGCGTGTTCGCTATTCGGTCTACTTAAGCGCTGGGGGTATTGATGATATGGAGCGCGCCGATCAACAGTATGTTGAAAGGCTTGTGCGCTTGGTGCGTCACGGTAAGGGAGCGGGGAAATTCCATCTGCTCGCGTTTGACCGTCATTACCATCCGGACGGCTCTATCGATCAGGAGCATACGGAATTTTACGTGCCCAATGAGTATGTCTATTCCGTCGCACAAAAAGATCCAGACATCTTTGTGCCGGTGATTTCTGTTCACCCCTATCGAAAAGACGCGGTCGAAGCCTTGGAAAAATGGGCGGCGAAAGGTGTGCGTTTGATTAAGTGGTTGCCCAACGCCATGGGCATCGACCCCTCGAATCCTCTTTGTGATAAATTTTACGCGGCCATGCGCCGTTTGGATATGGTGTTGCTCACCCATGCAGGAGAAGAAAAAGCTGTTGAGGCGGAAGCGGATCAGCTTTTGGGCAACCCCTTACATCTACGTCGACCTTTGGATCAGGGAACAAAGATTATTGTTGCCCACTGCGCCAGTCGCGGTCAAAATCCTGATTTAGAGACAGAAGGAGAGCCTTTGGTGGATAATTTCGACCTCTTTTTGCGCCTCATGGGTGAACCAAAATACGATGGTCTTCTTTTCGGGGATATATCCGCTTTGACTCTGGTGCAGCGCATGGGCAAACCTTTAGCCGGGTTGCTTGAGCGTGAAGATTTACATCATCGCTTGGTCGATGGCAGCGACTACCCTTTACCGGCGATTAATATTTTGATTCATACGGGGAAATTTGTTGAACAAGGTTATATTCGCCCCGAGGAAGAGGACCTTTTAAACGAGGTCTATGAATACAATCCCTTGCTCTTTGATTATGTCTTGAAGCGCACCTTGCGTTCCCCAAAAACGGGCAAGCCCTTCTCCGCAAAGGTTTTCGAACTCAATCCAGGTTTGGCACCTAAAATTGAAAGCCCGCCTGAACCCCAAGAGGGGTCGGAATAATAAAGAAGGATACTTCTGGTTCTTGAGGTAGGGCACCTTCCCGCAAGAATTTATTTTGATAGGTTTTCCAAGCTTTGATGACGCCACTTGGCTGGGTACGTGCAGTGATTTCCGTGACTGTTTGCCCGACAGCGGTAGAGATAAGGCCTCGTTCCCAGGATTCTTGATAGTGCCAAATGACCAGACCACCAAGAACGTGCACGATGGCCGGTAAAATTCTCCCCTTCCAGGAGAGGCGGTGGACAGCCTGGCGTGAGCCTTTTTCGAGAAGCTCTTCGGCTTTGGTCAGCTTTGCCTCTTTTTCTTCCTGGGTTGTTTGCGGCATGGCACGAAGCTGTTCCGAAGCGTAGGTTGGAACATAAGGGTCGAACAAAGCGCGAATGAGTCCAAGACTTGCTTTTACTGCGTGGGTGTTGTGGGCCACTTTTCCTTCCTCATCAATACGAGCAAGGATAGCGTTCATCGCTGCGGCACCAGCGTAGACCGAGCGCAAAATGGTGAACCACCGCCGAGTTGGTGATCGCTCCGCTTCCAGGAGCTTTTCCGCGAAGTCAATGCGCTGAATAAGCTGGTCTGGGTTCTCCTCTGGTTCGATCTCCTGCTCGAAAGCGCTTGAACTCAGCAGAAGCGATATAATAAAAAAAGTATTCATCTGTATTTGCTTTCCAGGATTTCTTTGGAGTCTAGATCTCCATCCCGGATCGGCATCCTTGTACGCAAATTTAGAGACGGAAGATAGTGAAAATGAAGCCCATATTCCGAAAAAGGCAGCACAATCCCGAGACTGAGTTTTTTTGCCCCAATTTGCTGGCGGGAGAGAAAATCTAACCCGCTTGAAATATTAGATTTTTTTGGATGCAGGGATGGCATGGGCCTTGCTCTTGCAAATGGGGTCTGAGGAGGCGTTTTTAATGTATATACCCCCACAACCGGTTCATGTTCTGTTTGGCGAGAGCCAGATTCAGTTTTCGAAACGTTCAAACCCCAATGCGCAAGGTATGTCGATGCAGGGGGCAGCCAGCGCGCTTGATATGTCGCAAGGCCCAGGTGTCACCCGCACACAAGAGAGTCTGCGCTTGGTGTCAAACGAGATGGAACATTCGATTCGACTACCCAGTGCGCCTTCAATCACCGCGCTTGTTGGGGTGGGCTTGCCCAAGAAGATGAAGATTGCTTTTAATCGATTGTCGAAAGTGGTCGACGGAGAGATGGTGACGCTTGCGCCGGCATGGCGAATGATTTTGAGTCTTAAAAAAGAACATCCGCAGCATGCACTCGATGATTTGGTCGAAGCCTATGAAGATCTCTATTTTGAAACCGGAAGAGAGGCAGGTAAGACAAAAGAACTCTACACTGAGCTGGGAGAACTTTGCCATCTTTATCCCGGTTTTAATCCAGCAGAGGTCTCCAAGCTTTATGCGGGCCTATATCAGTCGCATGCAGGCAATATGGAAGAGGCCACAATGGGAATGGGTTTTTTGTTGATGCGGGGCGATGAACATCTTGATGTGCCTTTAATTCTCCTGGGGATGTTATATACAGGACTGAACGACTTTGATTATCTTTCGTCACAGGATGTTTTTAAAGGAATTGACTCTTTACTTGATTCCCATAGATGTTTTCCGCAGATCCCGCTTGTTGATTTAGCACTGAGTTTTGAAAGCTTTATGCAGACTGCAAATGGCAATGTCTCTTTTGCACAGGAACTTTTGCGCGCATCCCTAAAGCGTGAGACGACCCAGCCATAAGCCATTAAACAAAATATAACGCTAAAAGGCTTGTCTAAGCGAGTCTAAGTTGTTTTAAGAAGCGACCATGGATAAGCCTTTTGGACAGCATCCTCTTGCCGGCCGCTTTACCGAGCTGCGCCCAGAGCATGTCTTTGACGTTGTTGAGGCCCACAGCTCCCGTTGTACGGGAAGATTCTTAGTGCTTAACAGTTATGAGAACCGCGTCTTTCGTCTTGAGCTGGAGGATACATCTTTTGTCGTCGCCAAGTTTTACCGTCCAGGTCGCTGGACCAAGGATACGATTCAAGCCGAGCATGATTTTTTGCGAGATTTAGAAGAGATGGAAATCCCTGTTGTGGCACCGATCGCTTTGAGTCATGGCGGTACGATTGATGAAATCGATGGTATCTATTTTTCTATATTTCCTAGTTTTGGTGGCCGCGCGCCGGAGGAATTGGATAGAGAAAAACTTGAAGTGTTAGGGCGTTATCTTGCGCGCATGCATAATGTGGGCGCGATTAAAGAGGATAACCGTCGAGTGCGCCTCACCCCGACAAGTTATGGTGAGGCGAATTTACAATTTTTGCTTGAGAACGAATTTATTCCTTCAGCGCTAAGAGAAAATTACGAAATTACAGTACAGAGTTTGCTCAAATACATGGAGCCTCTTTTTCTGGATATTTCGTACTTACGTGTGCACGGTGATTGTCATCTTGGGAATTTATTATGGACGCCGGGCGGACCCACATTTTTGGACTTTGACGATATGGTCATGGGACCAGCGGTACAGGATATTTGGATGCTGGTGCCCAGTTACGATACGTATGGGCAGCAGGATCGAGAAATCTTACTGGACGCATATCAAACATTCCGTGATTTTGATCGCCGCGAGTTGCGCCTGATTGAGCCGCTGCGAACCTTACGTTTTTTACATTATAGTGCTTGGATTGCCAGACGCTGGGATGACCCGGTTTTTAAAGAAACCTTTAATTATTTTGGTACGGAACAATATTGGCAAAAGGAAGTACAGGATTTGCGAGAACAGCTTGCACGATTGATGCATGAGCTTTAGAGTCGTGCTGAGTGTGTGGGCGATGGATAAAAGCAAGGTTTTAATATGATACGTGGTTTTCAAACAATTCTTTTAGTGAGTGTGTTGTCTTTTTCGAATGCTCTTTGGGCAAAAGCAACGTTTGAAGTGGGCAGTTTGTGCGAAGTCCAAAAAGACCTTGTTGGTCGAGTCAAGGCACAGATGAAGAGAACAAAGACAGCGAAGCTTGCGGCAGGACAACAACTTAAAGTTCTTACACTCAAGCCCAAATGGGTGCGCGTGTCGTTGAACGATAAAGCCTATTTCGTTCTTGCTAAAGTCTTACGGCGCAATTGTGAGCTGACAAAAGAGGTGTCGGTAAAACAAGAAGCCCCTCCAGCTTCATCTAAGGCTGATTCTTGTGTGTTAAGCAAAGCCATTGATGTTCGCTCAAAACCACGGCTCAAGCGTGTAAAGAAAATAAAGTTCCCCAAGGATTCGCTCTTAAACATCACCAAACGATTAAAGAAATGGACACAGGTTGTTGCGCAAAATGCCAAACCGGGTAAGTGGTGGGTAAAGCCAGAAGTGCTTGTGCAGCATTGTCATGAGCAGCAGGTCCTGAGCGCAGCTCCAGTGAGTGCGCCGACCCCAAGTGCCGAACCGGCGACTCAGCTTAGCGATGCGTCGACACAAGGGGCTGCAGCCCTTGAAGCCGCCACGCCTGAACCAGATGCGCCCGCGTCCGGGACGGAAAGTCTTGCGCCAAGTGAGTCTGCTCCCGGGACGGAAAGTCTTGCGCCGAGTGCGCCTGTACCACCAGAGGCTTCTACGAACACAGCATCACCAGAGTCTGGTGTGACCACACCCTCAGAGATTAAAAGTGTTGCACCAACGCCTGGTCATGTTGGCGATGCTTCGGCCGGAGAAGCGGTGGGGATTCAGTCGGCTCCTGTATTGGAAGGCGGTGCTGCTGTGCCGCAAGACCCTTTGCCAAGGCCAGAACCAAGTCCGACTCTCGCTTTGGGTACAGAGCCAGTGCCTGAGCCGACAAATGTGTCACCAACGATGCCTCAAGAGGATGTTTTGGATGATTTGGCAAAGCCCGAACAAGCCCAGAGTCCATACGCAGGGTCACAGGCGCTTCCGCAAGAGGAACCAGCAAAGACACCGATTAAAGCGGCATCAAGGACAGAGGAGACATCTAAAAGAAAACGTCCTCGTGGCGATTTCTATATCGATCTTCAGCTTGGGGGAGGTCTTTCTGATTTGCATGCGAGTGCTCTTGGTGGTTTGGCTTTGAGCGGCAGCGCTGGATTTGGACTTGTGGTGATTAATCGTCTTCGCCTTGGCACGAACTTTAATGTCCTTGGGCAATATAACGCTTGGGAAAATGAGAGCCTCTTTTTCGCGAATCGCTTAGCCGGTTTTTTCGAGATAGGTGTGTTGCCCCAGTATGACCAAAATTGGCATATTCATTTAGGGTTCGGTTATGCGGCGGGTATTAAGGTGCGGAGAGAAGACGAACGGCTCGGTGGAACGGATATTTTAAGACTTAAAGGTTATGTCTATCTGGGACCAGCTTGGGCATCGGGCATTACCTATGACCTCATTAATTTTAATTCGTTAGATCTGACAACAACATTAAAATACACTGGCGCCAATCTTAAGTATTACCGCGTTATTCATTCAGGAACTTTACTGATTGGTTTGTCTTGGATGTAGCTTTAAGCGGTTGGTTTTGAACTTCGGCACTGGCAGGGGAGAGTCTTTGGGATAGTATGCGTATGGATTCTATAGCAATATCCGGCTCAGCACTGCGTGCCCAGGATCTCAGTTTTGCGCTTTCTGCTGAGAAGATCAGCAAGATGGGATCTCCGCAAGCAGAATCTAAACGTGTTGTTGTTGAAAGCCGTGCATCAGGTGGCGTGAATGCATGGATACAATCGATGCCTTTGCCTGTACTGCATGGTCAGTCGCATTTGTCTTTGGCCAATGAAATGGTGAAGCTAAGAGGAGCACACCGCGCCTATGAAGCTCAGCTTAAAGTGTTAAAAACTGAAGAGACATTAAGCAGAAGCGTTTTGGATGTCCTGGCCTGAATCGTTTTAGGCTTCTGCATCCATGAGCTTAAGCTTGTTTTTAGCCATACGTCCAATTTTTTTACGTCCACCCTTTTTAGCGACATCGCCTAAAAGGTCTTCACCAAAAGGATGACCGCTTTCGGCGAAATGAAAGCCAACATAATAACTGGCATCTAAATCAACTGACCGGTCTTTGCGTAATGCCTCTGGAACTTTAAAGCCCCTGTGTGCCAAGCGCCCAAGAATTTGTAGGGCTTCGTCTTGTTGTCTTGATTTGGGGTGTGTGTCCTTGGTGCTTTGTCGGAGCAGGAGAGAAGCAAGTTCATACCAATCGGTGTTACCGGAAGGTTCGCTTCGACAAACGATTTTTTGTACGACAGATGCTTTCTCGTACTTTCTTGTGCGCTTGAGACTTTGGACCAATTCACGCAATGACTTTTGAGTTTGATTGGCATTTGAATGTCGGGCAATTTCCAAAGCCGCCTCCCAGCCTCGTTCTTGCTGTGTTATTTTCGCCTTGACCGAGTCCAATAACTTTTTTCGGGTCGCAGGGGTGATGCTTTGCGCATGGGGTCGGATAATTTTTTGAATGCGCCATGCCCGATCGGGGGCACTTAGAGCGGGTAAGGCACTGGCGAGTAAGGGCACAGCCTCCTTGTCTCCTTCAAGAGCTGCTGCCGCTAATTCTGCACGCTGTCCGTCTCGTTTTAGAATCACACTGACAAGGGCCTTACGGGCGTCTTGATTTTTTTGCGCGCTAAGTTGATAAATGGCCAAGCGAGCTCTTTCGAATTCAGGGTGATGCGCCAGTTGCTCGAAATGTGTTGATATGCGCGCAGGGCACCTCATATTCCCCAAGGCGAAAAGGGCAGCTTGGGCGAGTTGTGATTGCTCGCCTTTAGCAACTTTAATCAGTGTATTGATGACTTTTGTGTCGGGCGTTTGTTGTGTCAGAATCGTTCGTAACGCGACAAGAGCTTCTAAGCGAAGATTGTCTGAGGATTTTTGGTCGTTGGTCATTGCAATCAACGTTGGTATGGCTTTTTTATCTTCCAGGTAGCCCAAAAGTTTAACTGCTGCAGTCATGCGCTCGACCGATTTTTGTGTTTGCTTCTTTTTTAAGAAATGTTCGACCTGTGTTGCGTATTTTGCTCTAAGTTTTTTATCTGCAGCTTTGATCTTGGGTCGAATACCTAAAACGAGTTGATTTAAATTGCGCTCTTCCTCATGGGTTAAGCTTTCAAGGATCGCAGAGAAAGCTTCTTTGCCTCCTACCTGTGCAAGGACTTTGTCGAGCATGCGCTTTTGCAGGGGCCCACCTGTTTCCATGGCTTTGCGAACTTTTGGGATCACCTTTTCACCAAGGTTGATGATTCCTTGTAGAGCAGCTTGGCCAAGAGCCTCATTTTTGGAGGAGAGAAAGGGAATGAAATCAGAGAAATTGTTGAGTGTTCCTACTTGTGCCAGGGCATTTAACGCAGCTCTTTGCTGGTTGCCTTCACCACTTTCCAAAAGTTGCTTTAGGCCTTTTTGAATGTGTGGTCCTTTTAAAGTGATTTCGCGAATCACCATTGCTGCGGCGATGCGCATTTCAATATCTTCATGCGAAAGCATTTTGGCTATTTTTTTGTTTGGATCGCTCATCTCTTCTTTTTTCCCATCATTTTTATTTCGCTAAAATTCTTATTGTTATAAATGAAGAACTTTAGTGCGTATGCATTTCGAATTTGAGACTAAATTCGTCGTGAATCATTCGGTCGCCCAGTTCAGCAAAGAATTTGCCGCTGCCATAGCGGATCCCCCATTCTAAACGATTCACCGTGAGGAGGCCTGTCGAAATATAAGCTTTTTTCTTTTTCTCCATATCGAGCGTGAATTCAACGGGATGGGTTTCTCCCACGATGGTTAAGTCTGCCATAATGTGATAGTCACCAGAGTACTTTTTTGTTGATTTCCTTATTTTCAGAGACGCTTCTGGATATTGCACAGTGTTAAAAAAATCTTCGCCTTTGAGGTGTCTTACAAGTCTCTTGTTGTATTTGTTGTTTTCAATGTCATCACAGCTGATGCTTTGCATATCGATAACAATATGCCCGCCGTTTAATTTACCATTTTCAATGATGACGTTGCCGCTTTTAATTTGCACATATCCGGTATGCTTTTCGGTAATCTTGCTGCCGGTCCAATGCACTTTGCTTTTGGATGTATTTATTTTAAAGCTTTTAGCATGTAGATTTGGCATAAGCAGGAGAGTGTAGCTTAAGGCAATAAAAGTGAGCGTTGAATATGTTTTAATATACATGTGCTAGGGTCTCCGATAATATTTTGGTGGCTAATTAAGATGAAGCGTGGGGGAAAATCAAGACTATGAATTTAACAGGAAAAAACGCCCTGATTTCAGGTGCTACCTCGGGTATTGGCAGGGAAACAGCGATGGCCTTGGCGAAGATGGGCGCACATGTGTGCCTGATTGGTCGTAACCAAAACAAAACTGAAAATTTATGTGCAACCATTATGGAGGCGCAGCCCGAGGCGCAGGTCTCTTTTTTGCTGGCGGATTTATCCTCGCAGAATGATATTCTTAAGCTTGCCGACCGCTTTAAAACAGAGCATCAGTGTTTGGATATCTTGGTCAACAATGCGGGCGCTTTATTGGCGAAGCGTGATGAAAGTGTTGAAGGCTTTGAGTATACTTGGGCGCTTAACCACCTGAATTACTTTTTACTCACAACTCTTCTTCAAGATCAGTTGCGCGCAGCGCCCGAGGCACGTGTGGTAAGCGTGGCTTCGGCAGCACAT
>JASMKV010000433.1 GCA_030749035.1 Myxococcota bacterium
TTTTCATGCCAGCGGTCATTCCAATCCCAAAACTCAACCGGCCTGCCATACTCGCGAACTTGCACACCGTGCTTTTTCATGTAGGTGAACAACTTATCATCGGTGCGTAAGGAACCGAAACCATCATAAATGACCTTCACATCGACCCCTTCCTGGGCTTTCGCCACCAATCGCTTGGCTAAATCCCAACCGGTCTCATCATCGGTAAAAATAAAGGTCTGCAAATAAATGCTGTGCTGCGCCTCATCGATGAGCTTGTTGCGCACGGAAAAGGCCTGGGTTCCATCAAAAAGGGGGGTCACCCGATTGCCTTGTAGGGTCAGCGAATTGGTTCGCACATCCATCAGCTGCTCAAAAGCGGGCGTCGAAAAATCCGGCGCGTAAGCAGAGCGACCATTATTGAGAGCACTTATGGCACGACCGTAATGCACTCTCTTCAACTCACGCTGCAAAGCACCGCGCAAGCTTCCCCACTTATGGGCGTAGCGCTTATTAAAAGCCCCCTCGATGGCATGACGTTCCTGCGGTGAGGCATTTTCGAGCACTTCGAAAATGCTTGCCCGTGCGCAGCCTGCGCCTTGCATGGCTTTGTGCAAAACAAGTGCCTTGGCCTGCGCATCCACGGCAAATTTAGGCAAAGCACCAATTCGGTCGGCTAAAAATGAATCTGGTGTGTGAGATTTTTGGGCAAGAGTACCCTGCTCTAAACGCGGCAGCGCAAAGGTTAAACCTGGCTCTAATGTATCGGGGCCTATGGAGGATAGACGCATTACATTTTCCTTAACATCAACGACTTACAAGAAAGTTATCGTTGTCTAAGGCCGATCCGTTGCGTCAAAAGATCGAAACGTCGGGCCTTGAACACCCATTTTGAAGAAAAAATCTTATATAAACAGTATGTTAAGCAAGAGGCATTAAAGTGGCCTAAGGATCGTCAGGCAGGCACTCCATCGCACAATCCTCACAGGTGACCTGCTCAAGAGACTGCTCATCGAGCATATCTTTAAGCCAATCCATCAAGTTAATGCCATCTGATTCGGTCTGATAGATTTCATTCATATGCAGAATACAATGCCTACAGCCGGGTGCCACAAAGGAATAGAAATTGTCGGTATTGGTGACAATTTCCTCGTTATAACTCTGCATGGTTTCAGACCAGGCTTCGGAAGTCCCCCCGCCCATGGCGTTAAAATAGAAAATCTGATTGTCATCGAGAATCGTCGTGTATTGAGAAAAGGTGCGCTCGGGGAAGTGGTTGGCAATCGAGGTATAAAGATAGGGCATATCGGTGGTCATGATATCCACCTTGGTCGGGTCGAGGGTGTCGATAAAAGAAGGCAACGCGCCTTCGGCCTGCCACTTTGGAAAACTGTTTTCAAAGAAATCCGATGTAATCACCCCCGCACCTGAATCAGAAAAGTGATAGACCGGCACTTCGGGATAATCGTTCATCACATGCGGTGCCCACATAATCGCACCATAAGCACCAGTTGAACAACCGGTGACAAAAATCTTCTCTGGATTCTTGAAGTTTAATTTAATCCAGTCTAAGACCGCCCGGGTATTCACCGCACCCTTATGCTGAATTTTCACATACTCAGAGTATTCGACATAATTGTTGCCCCAGTGTGCATCGCCGGTGCAGTAAGGAATGTGCACATGATGCCAATCATTAAACGGGTTTTCTGTATTCTTTCTGTCGTAAATCCCTTGGTAAAGCTCGCGCTTTTCCGCCTCTTCGGGGGTCATATTGGCATGCTTGCGCGCCGATTCTATGGAGTCGGCAAAAATCGAACCGGCGGTCGAACAGGTCAGCTCGTTCCAACAGGCACCACCACCACGAAAATCAATGATGAGTTTATCGACTGTGCCAGGACTGACAAAAAAACCAAACTCGGTCCCGCGTGAACAAATCGTATCACCACCGGGGTTAAGTTCAGTCCACTTGTCGCTTTCAAGCTCGGCCAGGCAGGGGAGATCCGCATCACACGGATCGGGCTCTTGGTCGCATGCACTTAATACAAACCATAATGAAAAACCTATACAGATGCTTCTTAGGGGCCCCATCAGCTTCTTCTCCTTAAAATTGTTTCTCTTACACTTCATCAAAGTTTAGCGTAAAATGCTCAGCCACGCCCTTTAGCTTTCCCCGGAGCTTTTTACTGGCCAATATTCTGCCACCGATTCGACTGGATGCAAAGTCTCAAAGATACGGGCATAACGAATTTTGACACGATCGTCTTCTAAAGTCGCACGCGCCGCATCGTAGAGCCATTTGGAAAAACGCTCGCTGGTCGGACTAAAGGGGAAAACGGCCACTTTAAGGCCACCGGGATAGCGATTTTCGGCTTGTTCAAAGCGCACCACTTCGCGTTCGCTGGTGTTGATTTCACCGTGGAGTTCCTGGCGCGAGGCCAAAAGCTTCACCCCCATCGGCTCTAAATCATCGGCAATATCGTTGTAGGTGTCTTCGCCGATGGCCAAGGCATGATCGAGTAAGCTGTGGATGGGCTCTAAAAGCTTGGTTTTAAGCGTGCTAAAATCCAGGACAAAGCCCTGGGCATCGAGTTCCTCGCTCATCAAGCCCACTTCGAACTTCCAGGTATGCCCGTGCATATTGATGCAGTGGCCCTTATGCCCGCGGATGTGGTGGGCAAAGGAAATATCGATGCTTTTGTGTATGCTGTACGTCATTTCTGGCTTAGGCCTTAGCACCGCCGGACCGCAAAAAACAAGGGTTAAAGACAATTTTCCCCAGCAGAAAGCATGGGCCTATGGGGAGTCCGCTTCGGGCCTTCGGCGCTCCGCCAGCATGATACCAAATGCATCACTCTGAAAGGGCATGGCACCAAATACCTGTATGGGTTGATAATGGGCTCTGAGCCAGCCTGCCAACTCACGGGCATAATCCTGACCAAAGGTGGTGCGTCCATGTTCGGGGGTTGGGCGATGGACAATGGCAATATACGTAGGTGGCGCGCGCTTGAGCTGCTCGATAAAAGTGTCTTCACCAAAGAGTTCCATATCGACAGTAAAAAAATGCGGGAAGCCCCAGGGACTGGCACGATGGCCCAGGACATTTAAAGAC
>JASMKV010000434.1 GCA_030749035.1 Myxococcota bacterium
GTACGCAAATGCACGTGCGAAAGAGTTCAACAAAACGGTAGACTATAGCGTAACCACAAATGCGTCTTTGCTGAATGATGAACGTATTGCGTTTCTCAAAGACAACAATATTTATCCGACTGTGAGCATGGATGGCAATAAGGAGATCCAGGATAAACAGCGGCCTTTGCCGAATGGAAAAGGCACTTATGAGATGACTGCGCCGAAAGTGCGGAAGCTTCTTAAGGTGCTGCCTGAGACTTCATGCCGGGGAACCATTCTTGACGATCGCGATACGGCAGATGCGGAAAAGGGGCTTCGAGATCTAGGTTTCAAAACAACATATCTGACCGTGGCCTCGCCATCGCTCTTTGGAAAAAAACCAGATCCCGAGACAGAGAAGCGACGCTTCGATAATATGCATGATAAGGCATATCGCGAAGCAGGTGAAATCAGAGAAGCGATTAAGACTGGTGATATTGAAGCGCTGCGAATCTTGCAGGATACGGGTACATGGGCAAAGAAAATTATTCGTTTTGCTCAGGAATTCAGTAACCACGAGAAGCGATATTTTCCTTGTGGCGCGGGACGCCATTACGTGGGTGTATCCGCCTCTGGTGATGTTTATCCCTGCCATCGACTGGTTGGAACCAAAGACATGAAGTTGGGTAGCATTTACGGAGAGGATTTGGAGCGGCAAACCTTTCATAAAACGGCGATGGCGGAAGACAACAAAAACGATTGCTCGACCTGCTATGCGAAATATGTTTGTGCTGGAGGTTGCCACCATGACAATTTGGGTGCGACCGGTGATGTGCATGGGCCCGATGGTGAAATGTGTAATATGATGTGGTATCTGGTGGAGTTGTCGGCAGGCTTATGCTCTCAGTTGACGGTGACGGACAAGACATTTCTGATAGAAGAGAAAGTTATGTTTCCCAAGGTTTGTCCAGTCGACATCTTCTAGCAGAAGATACCATGGTACTCGAACAAGACGATATTCTATTTTTTCGGGAAAACGGTTATTTGATCAAGCGTGGGCTTTTGTGCCCCGACTTGATGGAGCGTGCCCGCAATCGCCTATGGAAAGGTGCCCCGCACGGACGTTCAGCAAGCGATCCAGCAACCTGGGTGGGTCCGTTTAACGAAGAAGAAGAATCGCGCCAAGGCGATAATGTTCGCCGCGGGTTTCGCTGGCTTTATCGGGAGCCGGGAAAAGAACCCTGGATGGTAGAGCTCCTGCCGAAGAACCCGGATGTCTGGAGTACTGCCGAAGAACTTCTGGGTGCTGGTGTGATTCAGGAGCCGGAATCTGTTCGGGGTATCTATTGTACGCTGCCCTTTGGAGAGGTCCCGCTGCCGAGAGTTCAACCCCATTTGGATGCGTACGCAAGCCACTTAGGCGTTTTGGGCTATATCGATCAAGTGGAGCCCGGAGGCGGTGGGTTTACGGTGTGGCCAAAGAGTCATAAAAAACTCTATTACGCTTTTGAATCCCGTTATGGTGATAAAAAATCCAAAAATTATGCCGAGATTTATGCGCAAATTAATGCTGAAATCCCTCCGGTTGAAATTTCTGGGCAAGCTGGTGATGTGGTCTTCTGGCATCACCGACTTGGGCATAATGCGAGCGGCAATGGTTCTGCAAGAATCAGGCAGGCTATCTTTTACGATTTTGTGAAGCGGGATATGTCACGCACCCTTGAGCTTCCGCCGGCAAACGACATGTGGTGTGATTGGTCTAAGGCTTTAAGTGCAGGGCTTTGATGAGTTATCTGCTGGTCTAAGCCCATGCGTATCTTGGACTCTGGACCGATTCGCGATTGAAGTGTCGTGCGGTTTTTTTGAAAAGATTTGCCAGAGGCCTTAGAGAGCAAAATAAATTTTGATGTTCTTTGGCTTACTCGTGCATGATTTAATGTTATGAGCATACTTCGTATTTCAACAAAGTGAGCTTCGAAAGCGTGCGGAAGACAACACCACATTTTGGTTTGCCGACATTAACCTTTCTTGTGGTTGCCAATATGTTGGGGGCTGGCGTGTTTACAACCTCAGGCTTTGCCCTCCAGGACTTGGGTTCTCCCTTACGGGTCGTTTTGGCTTGGTGCCTGGGCGGAGTTATCGCCCTGTGTGGCGCCTGGAGTTACGGTTTATTGGCTAGACGAGTCAGAGAGTCGGGGGGAGAATATATTTTTCTGCGTCGGAATTTGCACCCGGCAGCTGGATTTGTTGGCGGCCTACTTTCGATTGTGGTGGGGTTTTCCGGAGCGACAGCCTATGCAGCCATGACGCTCGAAGTATATGTTGGCGCGGACGCTTTAGCGCTGCCAGGTGGTGTGCTGGCTTCTGTGGTGGTTGTGCTTGGCTGGATCTTGCATGCGCTGCATATTCAAACCGGTTCGACT
>JASMKV010000435.1 GCA_030749035.1 Myxococcota bacterium
TTTGTGATGACGGTTATACGGATGCATGCGGGTCGTGTAACGCAGACTGCACAGCTTTGGGGACCGCTGTCGTTTGTGGGGACAGCATTCTTTGCCCTGAGCTTGAAGCTTGTGATGATGGTTTTGTCGATTCTTGTGGCTCTTGTAATGCGGACTGCTCTGGACCCGGAACAGGCGCCATTTGTGGCGATGCTCAGCACTGCCCGGAACTCGAAGTTTGCGATGATGGCTATGCGGATGCATGTGGTTCTTGTAATGCCGATTGCAGTGCTGCGGGGAGCGGCTCGGTGTGCGGTGATGCAGACGTTTGTTTGGAATTTGAAGTTTGTGATGATGGCTACACGGATGTTTGTGGGTCGTGCAATGCGGATTGTTCAGCTTTAGGCACGGGAACCCTATGTGGCGATGATGTCTTATGCCCTGAGTTTGAATCCTGCGATGAAGGTGAAACGCTTGCGTGTGGGTCGTGTAATGCGACATGCAGTGATGATGGGGATGGCACAGTCTGTGGTGAGGCACCATGCGTGAGTACAGAAGACTTTTTTGCGGATTCGATATGGCAGCCGATTTTAAGCAGCAGCTGCATTGGCTGTCATGTGGCTGGAGGTATGGCGGACTCAAGCAGCTTTGTGCTGATTGATGGGGCGACGTCGACCGATCTAGAGCAAAATTTAATGACAACACAAAACATGGCCGAGCAAGACCTTGATGGCACCTCTTTACTTTTGCTCAAAGCCAGTGGCGAAGTCAGTCACGGTGGCGGGGTGCAAGTTGCGCTGGGCAGTGACGACTACCAAAGTCTCACAGAGCTTTTGGACTATTTTGAAAACCCACCAGATTGTGGAAACACGAACACGAATGTGAGTGCCGTTTGTGGTGATGGTGTGATCGAAGGGAACGAGTTTTGCGATGATGGTTATGTCGATGCGTGTGGAACCTGCAATGCGGATTGCTCTGATGTCGGTTCAGGATCGCTTTGTGGCGATCAGGAAATTTGTCCAGAACTTGAAACTTGCGATGATGGCTATACGGATGCCTGTGGCTCTTGCAACGCAGATTGTTCTGGATTTGGCGGCGGTTCGCTTTGTGGCGATCAGGAGATTTGTCCTGAAGTTGAGACTTGCGATGATGGCTATAACGATTCTTGCGGTACCTGCAATGCTGATTGTAGCGGTTTAGGGACAGGATCGCTGTGTGGTGATGGTGTGCTTTGCGCCGAACTTGAAACTTGCGATGAAGGCGACACGCTTGAGTGCGGTGCCTGCAATGCCAATTGTTCTGGACTTGGGGTGCCGGCTCTTTGTGAAGCTGAACCTTGCGTCAGTGATGCGCAATTTTTTGAAGACTCTGTCTGGAACAGTTTTATGTTTAACTCCTGCTATGGTTGCCACAATATTGGCGGCATGGCCTCGGCGTCAGAGTTTATTTTGGTTGATGCCAATCAGCCCGGTTATTTAGAACTCAACTTCCAAAAAGCGCAGGCGGTGGCGCTTTACGAAGTCAATGATGAGTCTCTTTTATGGTTGAAGCCAAGCGCAAGCATTGCCCATGGTGGAGGACAGATTTTGGCCGACGAAAGCCCAGAGCTGCTTGCTTTAAAAGAGTTGGTTGAACGTTTTAAAGCGCCCAGCGCTTGCATTGATGTGCCGAGCGTCGGTAATTACTGGGATGATGTCATTTTTCATGGTCCAAAAGAACTCTTGCGCAAAACAACACTCAATTTAGCAGGGCGCTTGCCGCGAGAAGATGAGCTGAATGCCGTGACCAGCGCAGGGGATGCCGCCCTTGACGGTCTCCTTGATGCGATGCTTGAGGAAGATGCTTTCTACGAACGTCTGATTGAAGTCTACAACGACCTTCTGCTGACCGACCGCTACTTGATTGGTAATTCAGCGACAGGCTTACTGGACTCAGAGGATTATCCTAATGCGCTGTATTATAAAGATCTTGATCCACTGGTGGATGGCGAGGCTTATACGGATGCGGCCAAAGCCCATACCAATAAAAGTGTGGCCCGGGAGGCGCTTAATCTTCTGACCTATATCGTTAGGAACAATAAGCCGTTCTACGAAATTCTCACTGCCGACTATATGGTCATGAATCCTTTTTCAGCGCGCTCATATGGTCTGGACAACGTGCAATTTAATGACCCTTTAGATCCCATGGAATTTCAAGAGGTGGATTTAGGTTTACCGCATGCAGGCATTTTAACGACGACAGTGTTTTTACGTCGGTTCGCGACAACCGATACCAACCGCAATCGGCATCGGGCTTATATGCTTTATAAAATGTTCCTGGGTACCGATGTTTTAGAACAAGAAGATACATTTATCGATATCGAAGCCATCGAAGGTTTTAACCCGACGATGTACAATCCGGTCTGCACGGTATGCCATAACACGCTTGACCCCATGGCAGGGTCGTTTCAAAACTGGGATCACAGGGCCCGTTATCGACCTCGCAACAATGGCTGGTATGTCAATATGCTGCATCCTGGCTTCGAGGATGAGATGCTGCCTTATGGGGAGCATTTGGATGCATTGCCTTGGTTGGCGCAAAGGGTTGCCAACGATCCGCGTTTTGCCCACACGACCGTGCGCACGCTCTTTAAGGGGTTTACCGGCATGGAGCTTTTACGTGCACCCGAAAATTCCAATGAAGCCCATTATGCCCAAAGGCTTCGTGCCTTCGAGATCCAACGTGATTATTTGCAACACTTAAAAGATATTTTAGAGGGCTCTAATTTTAATATCAAAACGGTGATTAAAGATATCTTTTTAAGTCCATTCATGCGCGCTTCAGGGCTTGTCCAGGACCTAAGTGCAGAGCGCGAGATAGAGCTTAGCAGTGTGGGCTCTGCGCGCCTTTTGCCCCCGGAGATGTTGCATCGAAAAATTGAAGCGACCATGGGGACGCAGTGGCGTTATGTGTACACTGACATCAAGTGGCTGCTGCATGACCGTTGGTATCTCTTTCCTTATGGAGGAATCGATTCGGTTGGGGTGACCAAACGCTTAACGCAACCCAATGGGGTGATGACGGCGGTCACTTTGCGCATGGCGATGGAGATGGCATGCAAGTTAACCACCTATGACTTTATACATCCAGCAGCACAGCGTTTTCTCTTTCCTCATGTTGAGCTGAGCGATGAGCCGATGTTTTTCGATTCACAGGGCAACAACACAGGTGTGAATAATCCTTTAACCGAGGCCAAGGCCAAGCAGAATATCCAATATCTTTTTGCACGACTTTTGGGCGAAGAATTGCCGATTGACGACCAGGAAATCCTGATCGCCTATGACTTGTTTTACGATACATGGGTTGAAGGCATGACCGGTATTGATGATGGAAGTATTTCGGTGAATCTTTGGGGCGCTTGCGCGCCAGGTGTGAGTCCAAACGATGCGACACCAATTCCGACTGAAGATCGAATCATTCGCGATAAAAATTATTTAATTCGAGCTTGGCGTGCCGTCATTTCATATTTGTTGGCGGATGTGCGCATGCTCTATGAGTTTTAGGGGAGGTTGAAGATGGACCGACGTGAATTTTTAAAATTATCGGCGGCAATGGGAATTTCTCTGACCTCCCCTATTGGGGGGCGAAGTGCGCATGCCCAAAGCGCATTTAATGGACGATTCTTGGTCACCATTCAGGCCGAAGGTGGTTGGGATCCGACCATGCTTTGTGATCCTAAAGGACGTCAGGGACCAAGTGATCCCAACCCCATTAACAATCTCTTTAACGAAGCGGAGATAGAGCAGGTTGGCAATATTCGATACGCCCCCATCGGCAACAATCAATCGTTCTTCCAAAAGTTTTATGACAGGCTTTACGTGCTTAATGGCATTCAGACCGGCACGAACAATCACGACACGGGGCAGATGCTGGCCTGGAGTGGTGAGGGGCAACGCACTTACCCGACGCTGGCAGCACTCTATGCGGCCGCCGCAGAAACCAATAAACCGATGGCCTATCTTAGTAATGGTGGGTTTGATGAAACCAAGCAGCTGCTTACCCCCATCCGGACTTCAAATCTCAATGCGATGAAAAAATTAGCCTCGGTGAATGAGATCTATGTCAACCAAGATAAGCATTTTCATACAGCAAGTACGATGAGTCGTATTTTAGATGCCATGGAAGCACGGCTTAATCGGCAACAAGCTGCGCGCACATTACCCAAAGCACAACAGGCTATGACGACCCTGCATCAAGCGCGTTTAGGCAGAGAACAATTGCATCAACTCAATGCGTTTTTGCCCGCATCGTTGGATAATTCAAACAATATTTTAATCTCACAGGTACAAATGGCGATTGCCGCTTTTCGCGCAGGCTTAACCGTGAGTGTGAATATGAAGATTGGCAGTTTTGACACCCACACCAATCACGATGTGACCCATGTGATTCGCATGCAAAGACTCCTTGCTGGCCTCGAATATCTCATGGATGAGGCTGATGCATACGGCCTGAGCAATAATCTTGTGGTCGTGGTGGCTTCGGATTTTGGTCGTACACCGCGCTACAATGCTGGTGGCGGCAAGGACCATTGGCCGATCACCAGTGCGATGGTGATTGGTCCCAATATTCCTGGCAACACTGTTGTCGGGGCGAGCGATGCGGGACATCATGCTTTAGCCATTAATTATCAGGACTTAAGCCAAGATAGTGTCAATGGTTTAGACTTAAAACCCCAGCATCTTCAGCATGCCTTGCGGCGCTATTTAGGCATCGATAATCACCCGATTGTTCAGGAGTATCCCATTTATGGTGATGCATTGCCGCTTTTGGGACTCCCGGCTTAAGTTCTTGATGGCGGCTATGTGCGGCCTGGTAGGTTGGCGAATATGGCTTCTCTGTGGCAAAATAGAGGTGTCATAGGAGCTTATGATGACCGATAAGGTGCATTATCATATTCAGGAATGTGACGCCTTAACCTGGTTGGGGCAACTGCCTGATGAGTCGATGGATGTGGTGATCACCGATCCACCTTATGAATCACTTGAGGAACATCGCTCGATAGGTACCACGACGCGGCTCAAACACTCCAAAGCATCGTCGAATGATTGGTTTGATATTTTCCCTAATGCCCAATTCCCTGAGCTCTTTGCAGAAATTTATCGGGTATTGCGAAATGACCGACATTTCTATCTTTTTTGTGATGCCAAGACCGCATTTGTGGCGCAACCTTTACTTGAAGCGAGCTCTTTTCATTTCTGGAAGCCCCTGGTGTGGGACAAGCAGAAGATTGGTATGGGCTATCATTATCGTGCGCGTTACGAGTTTATTCTTTTTTGCGAGAAGGGTAAGCGTAAGCTTAATGATTTGAGCATCCCGGATGTTTTATCTGTGCCCAGGGTTTTCGGAGCTTATCCCACAGAAAAGCCTGTAGAGCTCTCAGAAATATTGCTCAAACAAAGTTGCGAAGAGGGAGAGTGGGTGGCTGATCCATTTATGGGCTCGGCTTCTGTGGGCGAAGCGGCTTTGCGGACAGGACTTAATTTTTGTGGTGCCGATATTAATCCCCACGCCCTCAAGCGTTCCAAAGAAAGGCTGGAACGCTTTGGCGATGCGGGGGAATTGCCCTGTTTTGGCGATAACCCGCAACTTGGCTTAGGATTTTAAGTGTCCAGATTTTGTTGATGCAAAAACAAAAAGGTACGTTTGTCTTTTGCGAAGCGCGATTTAGGAAAAAACCGTGTTGACAAAATAAAGCAGTTTTGCATTCGCCACAAAAAATAAATTTACATGTTTTTCTTTTCTACTTTTCTTTTCATAAAGACATAATAAAATGGAGTCATGGCCCACTGCCCCTTTTGCAATATTCGCAGCAAGCGTGTTTTAAAGAAAAACGAACATGCTCTTGCGATGGAAGATAATTTACCCGAAGGCGCGGGCCATATTTTAATTGCACCCAAACGCCATGTGGATTCTTTTTTTACGATGCATCGTGTAGAACAAGAAGCCCTGCTTTCTCTGATTGGCGAGTGCTGTGCGCACCTACAGGAAAGGTGTGCCCCACTGGATTATTTTATCGGCGTGGAAGAACACGCTTTCGATGAGAGCGCTTTGAATCATGTGCATTTTCATGTGCTGCCTAAGTTTGAGGGCGACGCGCCCACCCCGATTGAAGGTGTGACTTGGCTTGAGGCAGACCATGGGCGTGTGGGCATCGAGGAAGTTTATATCG
>JASMKV010000436.1 GCA_030749035.1 Myxococcota bacterium
TATCAGATGCTTTCTATACGAACTGGATTGAGTTTAGCAGGGAGAACATTCAGCTATTTTCAGGCCGATCCGAAAACCGTCAGCGATTATAATCTTGCTTACCCTTTCGCCATGCGTGGGGACATACATCTTGATTATTTCCCTTTAACTCGCGGACAAACACAAAATGCTTTCGATTTAGCACTGCTCTTGCGATTCAGCCGGACGCCCTATCAAATGACATCAAAAACCAAATCCGGTGAAAAACTGCAAAGCAATTGGCAAGATCTCGGATTGGGTTTGCAGTTCTTCTGGTGCCCTTCAAATCTACATTTCTCTTATCAGAGTGCTTATCGCAATATTCTCTTCGATTTTTCAGTCAGCAACAGTACTGAGGCGAGTACGCTTTTGGCAAGTGTCCCAAGTACCAATTACCAAATCTGGCAAAACGGTTTAGGTGCTTCATGGCATATAGGTTCCTTCACCTTCGCCTTGAAAGCGAATTATCTCTTGCTCTTTGCAAGTGGTAAAGTTGGTGAAACAGACTTTCCCGATTCAACGGAAGCTGGATGGGATATAAACAGTTTTATCGATTATAAATTCACCGAAAATATTTTTGCCCGTATTGGCGGAAATTACGTCAACATTGATTACACACTTAATCCGCCTGAAGGGCATGACAAAGACGCGCAATCGGCAAAAGATCAAATGCTAAGCACCGAGATCTCGCTGGCTTATACATTTTAAAAAAACTTAATTCTTAGACAAGCAGCGCTTTGCAGATGTCGCCATTTGCAAACTCACCACCGTAAGCGCTTGGCTTAAATCATCAGCAATGGCGCCTTGGGCATCCATTTTCTTTGATGTGTCACGAATAGCCAGCACACGGTCGCAATTTTCAGCCTGCTCAAGGCTCTGCATCGCCAAAACATATTTGGTTCTTTTTTCCGAATAAAGCTTCACCAAGCGAACAACTTCTTGACGTGCTGCCGCCTCTGAAGGGAAGGCCTTTGCTCCCGAACAGCCAAAACAACTGATAATAAAAGATAAAGACAACAGAATGCGCAGCATTGCTTTCCTCCTTGAGATGAAAATCACGCCTATTTTTATATTTTCCAACACTTAAGTGCAAAGAAAAACGTTCAGGTAATTTGCATATAGGGTATTGCAACCACTCTGGCTTTGGCATCAAATACCTGAATGCTATTTGCTTGAGGAGTAAAAGGGCATGAATATCGTTATTGCTGGCGCAGGAGTTGTCGGAACAGCGGTTGCCGAACAACTCTCCCACGAGGGACATCAAGTCGTTGTGATTGACAATGACCGACGGGTCTTACGTCGGGTGGAAGATCGCCTTGATGTGCTCTGCGTACACGGCAATGCCAGCAGCCCAAGCATTCTTGAAAAAGCTGGGCTGGCGCAAGCCCATATGCTCATCGCAGTAAGCCCCATCGACGAAGTCAACATCGTCGTCGGTATGCTTGCAAAACGTGCTGGGGTGGAAACGCGTCTTGTCAGACTAAGAAACATTGAATACTCGCGAGAACCTGTTCTTAGCTTCCTCAAAGAATCAGGAATTGAGCACATTATTAATCCAGATCCAACCATTGTGAATGCCTTGGTCCGCATGCTTGAAATTCCAGGAACAAACGACATCGCCACACTTGCTGGAGGCGAAATTCTAATGATTGGCGTCGAAATCCCTGAAAACTCCCCGACGGCCGGACGATCTTTAGCAGAAATACGCGATTTAGGCGCCCTCGACACCTTCATTATCCTCAACATCACCCGAGGCGACGATGTCTTTGTGCCTTCTGGAGAAGACCAATTGCAGGTCGGCGATCATGCTCGTTTATTGGTCGCACGAGATATGATCCCGTTCATGGTCCCCATGATCCATAGAGAACCAAAGCAAACGCGTACCGTCATTATTTCTGGCGCCAACCGACTTGGGCTTGAGCTTGCCGAGGCGCTTGTCGACAAAGTACAAAGGCTGGTCATCATTGAACCTGATGGTGAACTTGCTGAAGAAGCCGCCAATTTCGTTGAAAAAGCCATGGTGCTCACCGGTGATCCGACCGATCTTGAAGTCCTCGAAGAAGCCTCGATTGACCTTGCCGATCTTTTCTGCGCCGTGATGGAAGATGACCAAAAGAATTTTCTTTCGGCGCTCCTGGCCAAGAAACATGGCGCTGCCAAAAGTGCCGTGCTGGTTCGGCAACACGACTATATCTCGGTTCTCGACTCCCTGGGCTCTGATATTGTCATTAATCCACGCCTTGTGACGGTCGGCGAAATTATGGCGTATGTACGCAAAGGACACATACATTCGGTCACACAAATGGCCAAAACAAAAGCCGAAGTCCTTGAAATGGTTGCCCCAGCGGATTCTCCCATCATCAAGGAGCCCCTGAGAAAAATTAAATTCCCTAAAAATGCCATCGTCGGCGCAATTGTCCGGGATGGATTGATGCAACTTCCTGTCGGCGACACACAAATACAACCTGGTGAAACTTGTATTGTCTACACCCTGCCAGAGGGCATCTCAAAAATTGAAAAACTTTTTACCTCGCGAAAATAGAGCTTAATCTGATGAATTTTAAAGTTGTTCTATTCTTAATAGGTAATCTTCTGATGATTCTTGGTGGATGCCTCATCGCTCCTCTCTTGGTGGCCTACTATTTTCACACACAAGGCAGCACTGACCTTAACGAGGTTTTTGCCTTTGGAACGAGTGCTTCAATTTCTATCATTCTGGGTTTCATCCTACGCTACATGTTTAAACACAAAGATATTGAATTAAAGCATCGCGAAGGTTTTGCTGTCGTCAGCCTCTCATGGGTTGCCATGACACTCATCGGTATGCTTCCCTATCTCTTTACTGGCGCCACAGGCACCATCACCAATGCCTTTTTCGAGACAATAAGTGGCTTCACAACGACCGGGGCTTCTATTTTTCCACAAGTTGAAGTCATTCCACCAGGCTTACAATTTTGGCGATGTATGACCCAATGGCTTGGTGGCATGGGTATTAGTGTCTTAAGTGTTGCCCTGCTCCCTGCACTCGGTGCCGGTGGTTATCGTATGCTCAAAGCCGAAGCGCCTGGAGGCGCCGTTTACGAACGAGATAAGCCGCGCATTACCGACGCCGCAAAAGAGCTTTGGTGGCTCTATATACTTCTTTCATTTTTTGCTTTTGCCTTTTATCGCCTGGCCGGCATGACAACCTACGATGCGATCTGTCATGCATTCACAACATTAAGCACCGGTGGGTTTTCATCCCACAGTGAATCTGCTGCGTATTTCTCGGCAGAAATTCAATGGTTAATGATTATTTTTATGTTTCTCGCAGGCATCAATTTTACCTTGCATGCACGACTCATACGATTCAAAGTCAGATCCGCACTGAGTAACCCGGAACTGCAACTTTATACGGGGCTGATTCTTCTTGTCGCCATTGTCTCGTGCATCGAAATTAATGATTATGAAGAGCTTGAGACATTCGAAAGTGTACTTCGTGCGAGCCTCTTTCAAGTATTGAGTGTCGTCACCACAACAGGTTTTGCAACAGAGAATTTTGATTTATGGCCGCCACTTATTCGATATATGCTCTTGCTCTTAATGTTCTTCGGCGGCTGCATGGGTTCAACCGCTGGCGGCATGAAAATGGCACGTATCCTTATCTACGTGAAGAGCCTGCTGCGTGAACTGCACCGCCCAATTTTTCCACATGCTGTCAGACCATTGCGCGTCGGAAAACGTGTTCTTGAAAATACGATTGTCACCAATGTCATGGCCTTTGGGCTTGTTTTTATGGCTGCTTTTGTGGCCGGTTCGTTGGTCATGGCTGCTGCGGGCTACGATATCGTCACGGCAACATCAGCCTCTGTTGCGGCCTTAGGCAATATTGGTCCTGGCTTAGGGCAAGTTGGGCCAAATGCCAATTGGGCCCATTTACCTGATTTTGCAAAATGGACAATGGGTTTTCTCATGCTTCTGGGCAGGCTTGAGCTCTTCTCTGTCCTTATTTTATTTACGCCATGGCTGTGGCGTCGATAGTGTTCAGATTATTGCCTTTCTCTAAAAACGTTGTAATATAAGCAAGATATGCATTCTATAATCTTCACTCTGGGGCTCCTGGTTTTACAATCGCCATATTTCCCTAATATGGATCGACCGCAGCTGGAAAACTTAAAGCTTGAGCAAAACAATGGCCCTGTGATTTTCATCATCGTTGATGCACTACGACCTGATCGCCTTACGCCTTACGGCTTTAAACGTCCAACGTCACCATTTATTCACAGTCTGGCCGATGATGGGACCATTTTCACCCGGGCTTACGTCAACGCCAATTGGACACGCCCTTCAAGCACCTCAATATTAAGTGGGTTGTTACCGCGAGAACACAAAGTCGAAACACAAACGACCGTTTTGCCAAAACATGTGACCACACTGGCCGAAAGATTAAGCGATGCAAATATACCTACTGGCGCCATCGTCGCCAATGGCAATGCCAGCTCATCCTTTGGCTTATCCCAAGGCTTTACACACTATATTGATACCAATAACACATGGGGAGATCTGCCTACCGCCTATGAAGTCGTGACCCATGCAAAAGAATATGTTCATAAAAACAAGGACAAACCTTTTTTCTTGTTTTTGTTTTTTATTGATCCGCACAACCCCTACAGGGCACCTAAAATATATGAAGATGCTTTTGTCCGTGAACCCAATGTAAAACTGATTGACTCTCCACATTGGGAAAAACAAAAATACACAGAGCGGCAGAACAACAGAATGCTTGATACTTATGATGCATCTGTCCGCTTTACCGATGATGCCTTGGGTGAATTGTTCAACTATCTTCGTCTTCTCAACCTTTACGACAAAAGCACAATCATACTGAGTGCCGATCATGGTGAGGCCTTTGGTGAGCACGGTGTCTATATGCATGCCCATCATCTCTACGAGGAAATTATCCGAGTGCCATTGATTATTAAACAACCTCAATGGAAAAACCCAGGCACTTTTTACAGCGGGCTTTTTGAGTCGGTTGATTTTGTCCCGACCATTATGGGCATCTACGGCCTCACTCCTCCGACAAACCTCTCAGGGCGCAACTGGGTGGCACCAACGCCCCTTGAACAGCAAAAAAAGCGCACCATCTTTTGTGACTTTTACCATTTTGGCATCAAGCGCCAAGCGCTCATTAACAGCACACACAAAGTCATTTATAGCCTCCCTGCCGACAGAGAGCTCTATACGCAAACCGTCGGTGACCCCAGACTTCTACCTTCTGTCTCTTTCAAAAATGACGACACGAAGTTTTTTAATATGCAACAAGACGCCAAAGAAAAACAAAATCTTTATACCGACAAAACAAAAGACATGAGCCCCTGGAAAGAGCTTTTGAATGCCTTAATGGCGCACATTGAAACTCGAAATAATTCGCAAACCACACAAGCCAACGGCAATGTCTCAGAAAAAACCTTGTCGAACCTAAAAGCTTTAGGCTACATCCAATAAGCCTGCTCCTTTAGACTAAAGATAGCCCAAAGCCCGCAATCGTTCTTCCACAGGCTGACTCTCGTACGCCAAAAGTTCTTTCTCTCCGGTTGATGTCGATGCGGATCCTCCACGGTTACCATCACTATCAGATTTGCAAAAAGATGGCCGTGGTTCCTTAAGAAGGTCGTAAACCATCCGTCCAGCCTCTTCGATGAGCAATGATTCTGGGACATCAATAGGTTCTTTATTGCCGCATAAAACAAAAACACCTTCACGACGATGCACACCAGGCATCCCATAGCCTTTGGGCGCGCACCAGTCTTTGGCCTTGGACTCCGTATGCCAAGGGCCTTCGCCGGAACTGGGCAAAAATGAAACACGGTAACCATCTAACCATGCAGGCTCTAAAATTAAATCCGGTAAACGGTTTATGTATTCGCCACGGTAAACATCCTTTGGGCGATATGTTTTCTTAATGAGCGCTCGCCCATCTTTGTCTTTTAATTTTAGACAAAGAGCTTCAAGTTGCTCCAGGAGTGCTTCCTTCGCCTCGGGTTCCACGATGCCTTTCGTGAAACGGTCTTTCGAGTGAAGCCAAATGGAAGGCGAATAATCGAACTCGTCAGAAAAAGCACACGTGTTTTCCCTGTCGACATCCTGCCCCCGAAGAACCCCTAACGCTGTGCTAAAAAAACGGTCTGGCAGAGCGCGTCGTAAACGCCCCATCGACTCACGCGGAAGATGCCCAAGCAACCCCCTTAATGCGCTTCCCGAAGTCTGACGAACCGTACTCGAAAGAGAATTTTTAAACTTTAAAAAGCCATGTTCAGCCAAAAAGCGATTCAAGTGTACACGCTGATTGGATGCACCTCCCATACCGTGATCGCTCACCAAAAGAACCTGCAAATCATCATCGGCCGCAGAGAGAATCTTGCCGATCAAAGCATCCAAACGACTGTACACCATTGGCAGTAAATGCTGATAAGCATCGCCCAAATAACGCGGGGAGTTTTTATCATAGGTGTGCCAGAAATGATGTGCGGCGGTATCCGATGCCTGTAAATGCACAAAAAAAACGTCCCACTTCTCTTTGTTAAAGGTCGACAAAATAATGTTTTCTTTATCGCTGATATCCTCAAGCATACACTGCAACGCATGATTTAACTGTTCTTGCCCACCGCGGTGTTCATTGAAGGTTGCATAACGCCATCCACCTTTTGCCTGCAGCTCAGACCAGTATTCTTGTGGCCAAACCGCATCTTTGTGCGCCCTATCCGCACCAGGCGCATCAAAACCTGAGATGTGAATCCCGTTGATCTCTTCAGGTGGATAAGTCCCCGGTACCCCCAAAGCAGCCACCCGTAAACCCCGTTGCGAAAGCGATGATAGAAACGTTGGCAGAGCGCGTCCATGTGCACTTGCGGGACGAAGATGCTCAGGATGAGGCCAGCGCATCACTAAATCCGTAATGCCGTGCACACTTGGATCGACACCTGTCATAAACGATGTCCATGCCGGTAAGGTCAGGGGCGGCCAAGTCGATAAGAGTTCAGCACTTTGGCCCTGTGCCATAAGACGTGCGATGTTGGGTAAACGTTCGGCTTCAACAAAGGGCCTAAGCAGGTCAAATGTTGCACCATCCAAGCCAATAATTAAAAGCGGCTGTTTTCCCATGCCATGCCCTTAGTGAACGTAGCCCAAAGCTCGGAGTTCAGCTTCCATGGCCGCATCCATTTGACGTTCTGTACCGCTGCGCCCGCCCTTAGCGGCTTCCTTTTGAGCATTTTCAAGAATGTCTTCAAGTTCTGCGGCTTTCACCCTGTTTTTTAAATTGTCCTTTTCACCAGGATCATCGACTAAATTAAAAAGCTCTGTTTCAGCTAAGCCCCGTGGATTATCTCGATTCGCCAAAATCAGCTTAAAGCCAGCTTGCTGAATTGAACGTAAAATATTGCCCTGGTGATTTTCTTCCGCCATGGCCAATGCGTCCTCACGCTCAACGTCAAAAAGAGTGCGTCCCTCCCAACTCTCAGGCGCCTCCAAACCAAAGAAATCCAGTATCGTAGGTGCAACATCGATTTGCCGCGCAATAATACTGTCCTCTTCAG
>JASMKV010000437.1 GCA_030749035.1 Myxococcota bacterium
GGAATAAGACACGATGCAATTTCCGGAATCGTGTACTTTAAAGACGCATAGGTCAAACCCGTAAATATCGAGGCAAAAAGATACATGAGCGTGGCATAGACAAAAAAGCCAAAGGCAAAACCAGGGTCGCGCAGGAAATTACGCCCCTCACGCAAGAATTGCTTCACTTTGTCATGCGCTCCAAAGGGCTCAAAGATTTTTGCAAAGAGGACCACAAGAATCGGACTTAAGGCCAATACAGCAAAAAGACCGCAGAGCAGCACATTGATATAACCGTAGCGAAAATACGCCACGACCAACGCGACAAGTCCCCAAAAAGAAAAAATAGCAATGTGTGCTGGATACATCAGCAACAAAGATGCCGCATATCTTGTATAGGAGAGTTGGTAGGCTTTCTTGAGGTAATGTCCTCTAAAACCATGACCAGAAAAGGGCAGAATGTAATTCCACAAAAGCGCCACATGCAGCATGCCGAACCATTCCCGAAAGTGAAGCTTCACACCAAAAGGCAACAGACTCTGCCGAAAAACCAAGCCATGAAAAACCATGGCAGCTTGCCCTGTTAAAGCCAAAAACAAAAGCATCGTCCAGGAGATTTCTTGTATTGGCGGCAGCGCTGGTGGATTGTTGTAAAGTGTAATCGCTGCCGAGAAGAGAATAAGTCCTCCAGCACAAAGCGACAACCATTGACGTGCTCTACTCACTCTTGTGCTATTGGGTTTTGAGTGCGCTTGGATATTCTGATTGATACCAGGCGTAAACTTGCTCAAGGCCTGTACGAAGATCTGTTTTGGCCGACCATCCCAAATCTTGCATACGTGAAACATTCAACCATTTCCTGGGCATGCCGTCAGATTTGGAGTGATCCCAGGTGAGTTCACCGGAAAAGCCCACCACATCAATGATTTCTTCGGCAAGTTGGCGTATAGGGAGATCCTCACCCGTGCCAATATTGATATGTGTGCCCAGATCGCAAGCGTTGTAGCGTTCCAGTAAAAAGATGCAGGCATCTGCCAAATCATCCGCGTAGAGGAATTCACGCCTGGCTTCACCACTGCCCCAAACATTAAAAGTCGCATCGCCGCGCTCCTTGGCCTCATGACATTTGCGCAACAAAGCAGGCAGAACATGTGAGCTTTTCAAATCAAAATTATCGCCGATGCCATATATATTCGTTGGCATGACGGACATAAAATTCGTTCCATATTGCTGATTAAAAGAATCACAAAGCTTCAATCCTGCTATCTTTGCAACGGCGTAAGGCTCATTGGTTGGTTCTAAAGGCCCCGTAAGCAAACACTCCTCAGACATCGGCTGTGCTGCCCTGGTTGGATAAACACAACTTGAACCCAAAAATAATAATTTCTTTACGCCAGCCTTCCATGCGGCACAAACGACATTCGAATAGATCATCAGATTCTGATAAAGAAACTCTGCCCGATAGGTATTGTTCGCATAAATACCACCAACTCTGGCGGCGGCCAGAACGACATAATCTGGCTTTTCCTGGGCAAAGAACGCTTCGGCCGCAACTTGTTGCGTAAGATCCAAATCCGCATGTTCACGTGTCAGAAGATTAACGTAGCCTCCAGATTCTAAACGCCGCACAAGAGCTGAGCCAACCAATCCACGATGTCCGGCGACATAAATCCGTGCATTTTTATCCATCAAAACCGCCGTGCTTCTCTTTGAGCAAAAGTTCTATTTCGACTTCTTTGAGGTCTGCCTGCTGCATTTCTTCAACCATTTCCTCGAAAGATGTTTTTGCTCTCCAGCCCAAATCCTTTTCGGCTTTCTTCGGATTACCCAACAAGGATTCGACCTCCGTCGGCCGAAAATATCTTGGATTTACAGCAACAATACACCGCCCGTTTTCATCGTATCCTTTTTCATCGACTCCACTCCCCTCAAAGCGAACGCTGATTCCAGCACTTTTTGCTGCAGCGCACACAAAATCCCGCACGCTCTGTTGCTTACCTGTAGCGATAACATAGTCATCCGGCTTCTCTTGCTGAAGCATCAACCACATCGCTTCGACATAATCCCGTGCGTGCCCCCAATCACGTTTCGCATCCATATTGCCGAGATAAAGACAATCGCTCAGGTTGTATTTAATTCTCGCCAAAGCACGGGTTATTTTTCTGGTGACAAAAGTCTCACCTCGCCGGGGAGACTCATGATTAAACAAAATGCCATTGGCCGCGTAGAGATTATACGCTTCACGATAATTAACGAGAATCCAATAAGCATACACTTTTGCAGCGCCATAGGGAGAACGTGGATAAAAAGGTGTCGTTTCAGACTGAGGAACTTCTCTGACCTGCCCAAACATTTCAGAGGTTGAAGCCTGATAGATACGGGTTTTCTTTTCAAGTCCAAGTGTTCTAATCGCCTCTAACAAACGCAATACGCCGACCGCATCGGATTCAGCCGTATATTCTGGTTCTTCAAAACTGACCGCAACATGACTCTGCGCAGCCAAGTTATAAACCTCATCGGGCTTCGTCATCTCCAAAACACGCACCAAGCTGGAGCTGTCGCACATATCTCCGTGATGTAAAATAAAATCGCGATTACCCACATGGCCCTCGCCCTGTGTTTCCTCGAAGAGATGGTCAATACGCCCTGTATTAAAAAGCGATGAGCGGCGCTTTATACCGTGTACAAGATATCCTTTAGATAATAACAACTCAGCCAAATAAGAGCCATCCTGCCCCGTAATGCCCGTAATCAAAGCAACCTTTTGCACGCATCCTCCTCCAACGACGCCAATGTCGAGATGTTTTTCATCAACAAAGATTCTACAACATCATGTCCTATCTCAATGTCCCAAGCCGTCATATTACTCCATATAAGGCTGTGACCCAGTGCTTGTAAAGCACGATTATATCTAAAACTTCTGAAATATATTTTCTTCGGAGTATGTGTATTAGACCTCACGCAATAAATAGGCTATCTCACTTCATTACCTTGTTCCAAAAGAGGCTACGAATGAAAAAATGGTCTACATGGCGTCCTGAAAACGCTCAAGAACAATTCGATTGCATCATCATCGGCTCAGGCATCAGCGGCCTTACAACTGGCGCGATTTTAGCCAAACTTGGCCAAAAAGTTCTTATCCTTGAAAAACATTTTAAGATTGGTGGTTGGACCCACACCTTCAAACGCAAGCAATATGAATGGGATGTCGGCATCCATTATATTGGTGAAGTTCATAATTCCTACTCCACCGCACGCAAGCTTTTTGATTTCGCCAGTGATGGCAAACTTGAGTGGGCCAAAATGGCTGACAACTATGATCGGATTATTTTTCCCGATAAGAGCTATGATTTTAATGCGCCCAGACAACGCTTCATCGATGATTTAGTCGGACACTTCCCTGGCACGCAAGAAAAGATGGAGGAATATATAAGTGCCGTGGACACGGTCGTTCGCCAAGGTCGCCCCTACTTTGCCAACAAAGCGCTGCCCGAATGGATCGCAAAAATGACTTATTCGACGATGACCGAAAAATATTTCAAGCTGGCCAATCGGACCACCAAAGATGTCATCATGAGTATCTTCAACGATGAAAAGATACTTGGCGTGCTCACTGGCCAATGGGGTGATCATGGCCTACCACCGGACCAAAGCTCCTTTGCCATGCACGCGATGGTCGTGAGACACTACCTTGATGGCGGCAACTATCCCGTGGGTGGTTCGCGTATGATTGCCGAAACCATTACGGACCATATTGAAAAACATGGCGGAAAAACTTTTGTGAATGCGGGTGTCGATGAAATTCTCTTAAAAAAAGATAAAGCCATCGGTGTTCGACTTGAAAATGGCGATGAAATTTTGGCGCCAAAGGTCGTAAGCAGCGCCGGCGTCGTCAACACTTATGGAAAACTCTTACGCAGCTCAAAACATGCACCCACATTTCAAAAACGCTTGCGGAAAGTTGTGCCAACCGGTTCTTACCTTTGCCTTTATGTGGGTTTTAACCGTTCAGCCAAGGATATTGGTTTAGAAACAACCAACTTATGGATTTATCCGGACTACGATCATGACAAAAACATCGCCGAGTTCTCTGCGGATTCGGAAAAAGACTTCCCTGTGGTCTATGTGTCCTTTCCTTCGGCCAAAGATCCTGCCTGGGACAAAGAACACCCTAACTCTGCAACGATGGAAGTCATCACCATGGCGCAATTTGACTGGTATGACAAATGGGCCAGTGGCTATTGGAAAAAACATGGTGATGAATATGAAGCCCACAAAGAAAAATTATCACAGCGCCTACTTGAAAAAGTCTTTGAACACGTCCCCCAAGCCAAAGCGCATCTGGACTATTACGAACTCTCAACGCCGCTCACAGTTCGGGATTTAGCAAACTACCCGCAAGGTGAACTCTACGGTCTGGAGCACGACCCCTCGCGCTTTCAGCAGCGCTGGCTCAAACCCCGTAGCGACATCAAGAACCTCTTTCTCACGGGTCAGGACATCCTTACCGTCGGCGTCACAAGTGCGCTCTTTTCTGGTCTGGTCACCGCTTCGGCCATCACCAAGAAAGACTTAAGAAAAGAATTGCTTTAAACCCGAAGCACGCACATACCCCTTTAGCCAAGCATCCTAAGAACTCTATGCGGGAAGTTGTGACGAATAGATCTATTAGTCGAGTAGCTTGCGATAATCCAAATCCGTCGCCGCCAACACTATCGCTGTCGGTGGCAACTCCCGTGTATTGTGCATCAAGGCTTCATAATAGGTCGCGTAGTCTTCCGCAGACTCGTCAAGTTCTGGCGCTTTCATCCCTAAGAAGACCAAATCCGCACCTTGCGAAGCTGCACGGATGCAATCAAACACCGAGCGACCCTCACGCATTTCGAGGGCAACCTCGCCTTCAAGGCGAGCCTGGGTCATACGCTGCTTAAGCTCTATACTTGCTTGCTCCATTTCCTCTTCAGCATCAACAATCGTGTGTAAAACCAGACGTGCATCTTCCCACTGCGGGCTTTGGGTCAAAAGATGCGCCAGTGCCAACATCAGACTTGCATTATTATGCCGCTGGCCCCACCACACATCAATGCGCTTCACCTCATCCTCACCCCAACCTTCGCCGGTCTTCTCCTCTAACATCGCCTCTTGCCGAACGATAATAAGAGACCGCTGATTCAAATGGGCGGCCCGAACCAACTTTGCATAGTCGAGGAGATTTTCTTCCTTTTCCGTATCACCAATCAAAATAATATTCGGTAACAAGGGGCCAAAGCCATAGGCGTTCACCAGTTCACGCGCGCCTTTAAGCGGGCTTTGGGATTCGTGGACCTTAACCAAGGCATCCATCCCTTTGACCTGCATATGTTTTTGAATAGAATCAGAGATGGTTCGAACCCGCTCAGGGGTGGCGCTTCCCCGGTTGAGGATGGTTGCCAAAGTTAAGAAACCCCCATGCCTCGTTAAAGCGTCGGCCAAATCGATCAAATACCAGCGGGCTTTCATCGAGCCGACAAAAGCCAAGATGTTGGGCCGCCAGTTGCGCTCATCGACTTTCGCACGAGACAAAAAGCGCACCGCTTGCTGCGCCCAAAGCATAAAAATCCCATAACGCACATCACCAAAATGCGCCCGAAGTCGTCGGCGCTGCATCACATAGTAAACAGAGCCACTGACCACCGCCGCCAAAATGGTTGCCCCGGGATTGATCATGATCATGGTTGCACCACAAGCGATAGAACCAAAAATTGAAAGCGACCAGTGCACCTTAAAGCGTGGTCGCCAGGATGGGCTGCCGATAAGTGATGAAAAACCAGATGAAAGATTAAGTATGCCATAGGACGTTAAAAAGAACATCGACAAGATGGGCGCAATGAGATTCAAATCACCTGCAACCACCCCTGCTAAAGCCACCAAAAATGAAATCGCTGTAGCGATACGTGGATCATCACTGCGGCCAAAACCCTTACCAATAATTTGCGGCAACACCCGATCACGTGCCAATGCTTGCAGCGTGCGTGGCGCGCCTAAAAGAGCCCCCAAAGCCGAACTCAAAGTGGCGCCCCAAACCCCACAAATAATGAGCCCACCATAAACGGCCACCTCCTGCATAATCAGAGGATTCATAAGGAGAAGCTCGTTTTGCTGCACCATTTTGCCTAAGAAAATTGGAATCGTGATATACACCGCAAAACCGGTGGCAATCGCGCCCAAAGTCCCCAAAGGCAACGAGCGCGATGGGTTCTTTAAATCCCCCGACATGGCCACGCCCGCTTCAATACCGGTGACCGCCGGGAAGAAAACCGCAAAGACCACCCAAAAAGATTCTTTGTCCGGGACACTTTGTGGGTCGATACTCTGTGCTGCCAAAGGCTCTCCAAAGAAAAACGAAATCAACGAGGCGACAATCACCAGCAAGATAAAGAACTGCGATTTAAGAGCAAGATCGGCTGAAACATAAGCCAAAACCGTCAAGGCAATAAGCGTGATCACCCCTATCACAGGTATGGCAAATTGCGGATAGAGCTGATTCACCGATTCGGCAAAACCGGCAATATAAAAAGAAATGCCCAACGCCTGGGCAAAATAAAGCGGCAACCCTACCGCCGCACCAACTTCGACGCCAAGCGAGCGCGAAATCATATAATAAGCCCCACCGCCACCGATGCGCATATTGGTCGCCAAGGCAGAAATAGAAAGCCCCGTGAAAAAAGTAATCGACGTGGATAAAACAACGATGGCCAAAGTGCCGGCCAAACCGACGTTACCAAGCACCCAACCAAAACGCAGGTACATGATCACACCAAGAATGGTCAAAAGACTTGGAGTATAAACCCCTTTAAATGTGCCGAACCCGTAACCTTTAGCCATGACGTACTCTAAGCTATGCTAAAGCACTCCTAAGGGTGCGAGTCAAAATATTAGACAATTCGTTTTCGTGGCAGAAAACGCAGAAAAAGCCAGAGCAACAAAAGCACCCAAGGACTGGCTACACCAGCAGCCTGACAGCCCTTCGATGTCTTGGTCTCATCAACCTCAGCTTCTTCTTCTTCAGGACAAGAACGTAAGCTATAAGGTGCGCTCAGCGGCTGTGTCGGCTCTGAGCCTGGCGGGGCAATCCATACCCGCGTTGTCGACACACCGCCTGCATGACGACCATCGCCCAACACAGCATAAACTTGATAGGCCTCACCCACATCAATACTCACGCGGACCTTCTGACACGCCTCTGCTTTAAGGGTGGTTAACTTTTCGAGACTGCCATTGGCTTGCGCCGCATAGATACTCAACTCTTTATCCGCATGCTCGCTTTGCAACATAACATCAATCGAGTTCACACCGTTTAAACCCACCCGAAGATAT
>JASMKV010000438.1 GCA_030749035.1 Myxococcota bacterium
CGAACTCTCAAAAAGCTCTGGTAAATCGGTATAGTGCAGCCATTCCTTGATGGCGTCTTCAAGGGTGAAATAGGCCAGGAAATCGTGATCGACGTAACTTGGCGCATTGTCGAAAACCTCCACCAACTGACCATAGCCAAACTTAATCGCCGCCACATCGTACTTGCCCAAGCCACGGATATCCGAGCTAAATTTCGCACTATAATCCATAATCGAGGCATAAGCATATTGGCGCAGGCCCTGCTCTTCTTCGGTGGGTGTGGGTAAATCGAGCGCTTCGGCCCCTTGCGCCCGAATGCTCCAGTAGTTGTCGTTAAAGTTCAAGGCATCGGTGGAGCCGGCAAAATTGTGCCGCAGGCCGACAGTATGGCCAATTTCATGCGCACCGGTGGATTTAAAAAGATAGGCGCGGATTTTGGCGATGACGTTTTCTCTGGTCTCATTTTGCAACTCGTTGACCAGCGCCAGGACGCCGCTGTCTTCAAAGCTGCGCATATCGATGCTCTTTTTCGCCAGATCCAAACGATGCCGACGCAGGGCCTTAAAGAGTCTGCCGGCGGCAAATTCGGAAATCTCCGGCAGCGTGCCAAAACGGTTTTCTAAGGCCTGACGCATCTCGTCGGTGTAGAGGCCGGCAAAGGTGGGATCGTTTTCTGCCAAATCCATACGGGCGCCGACCACATCGTAGTTACGGCGGAAATCCGTCATTGGCCTTTGCCTTAGGTTCCCGAGTCGGTCTTTCAAACCTTTTTGCATATGGTTATCGAGGCGTTGGCGCACAGCTTGGGCACTCTCCCCTGAGCCTGAACCCATCGCCGCCAGCGCTGCGCCCACATGCTCGCCATCGATAAAATCGCTTTCGGAAAGTTGGCCGCGCATCAAATCGACAATGTCGGCGCCATAGCTCGCATAGGTATCAATGGCCGCGCCATAAATATAAGCATCGGCAACAACAATCTCACCACTTAAGGGGTCAGCACCACTTGGCCCATAGCCCAGCAAGGATTCAAACTGCGGGTTATCGACCCAGTAGAGATGACTGTAACGCAAGTCACCATTGCGCTGGCCAAAGTCGACAATCTTGCCATCTTCGACCCGGTAAGTGTTGTCGGCAATTTGGAAAACGGTGGTGGTTGAAGTGTTGCCTTGCAGGCCCTGGACCGTGTCGACAAAAGCGTTATTCCACCACTGGGCGATTTCTGCGGCGCTTAAGCGCAAGTCTTCGGGGAACTCTGCGGACAAATAATAAGTGATGGGTTTGACCGTGCGCGACGCGTAGGAAAGCGCATTGCCTTGTGCATCGTGGGAGCGCTCCCATATATTATGGCGATTGATATGGTATTGGCGGCCTTCTTCGGTGATGCCATAGTCCCGGTCATAGGTTTCGCGCTCGGTGCGAAAATAACCAAAGCGGTCAAACATGGGCACGCGCACCTTGGTGCAATCACCCGCATCATCGCTGCTGGTGCAGCGCCGATAAGCTTCTTGCGCCAGATCATAGGTTAACGCAATGGCATCGCCATTGTCATCGCGGGCAATGGCGTTATCCGGATAGTTAAGCTTTTCGTAATCCGAATCTTCAACCTTTAAAAACGAAGCCCGTATTTTGATGGTCTGCGAAGCGCAGTCCCAGGGCCCCTGCTCGTAGAACCAACAGGCGGGCCACTCTTCATAGCCACCATCTTCGTAGTAGATAGGAAAGACATCAGGCGTGACCTGCATTTTATGGGTCAGATCGAAATAATCGATGCCATCGAGGGTGCCAAAAACCATCGGGTCGCGATAATTGCTCCAACTGCCATCAGAGCCTTTCACCGCAAAGACGGGCGCATCGGGACTTTGTGGATCGTTGACCACATAGGATGAACCTTGTGAACGCACCCCAAGGCCATTGCCGCCGCCGGCAACAAAATCAAAATTGGCCAGATGGTTGGTCGACCAATCCACCCGGATATAATCGCGCTCGTACCAGGGACGGTCATAAGTGTTTTCATCGATAACATTCGTCTGCTCACCGGTGGCCTCATTATATTGGCGCACCACATCAAAATGCGAAAGAATCGAATAAGCGGCAATTGGCGCCCCTTGATAATCGGTGCCGCTGGCTTGCGAGGGCAATTCCGAATCGGTGACCTTCTCGTAGGAGCGATAGGCGGTTAAAAAGTCCTCAGAGATTTCCCAACGCACCCTGTCGATATAGGATTGCTCGCCGATAAAGGTGACCCCCACCGTATAAGGCACATCGACAACGGTCTGGCGGTAATACCACTCGTCTTCAAAGAGAGATTTTTTAAGTTTGCCCGGCTGCGAGCGGTCAATATCGCCCACATCACCAGCGCAAGAAGCCAGAAGAAAAACAAGCGGAAGGGACCACCAAAAAACCTTATGCTGCATCGATTTGCTCCAATGATACCGGGGGACAGGGGCGGACTAACAAAAGAAAATGCGATTGTCACGCCCATTCCACTGGACCGATGCCTCCAAAACGCACTAAGACAAGGGCCAGCATGTCCGATTTCGCCCAGAGCCAGCTGCCACACCTTAAGGCCCTTATCCCGGCCGGTTCCCGCCTTGTTGTCGGCTGCTCCGGCGGCTCCGACTCGCAAGCCCTTTTGGATATTTTGGCCCGGCTTAAAGACGAACTCGGCATAGAAACGATTTGGGCCGTCGGCATTGACCACGGTCTGCGTCCTGAAGCCCCGCAGGAACTTAGCTTAGCCGCAGCCTTGGCCAAAACACACCATATCGACTTTCATCAGGTGCAGATTACCCTCGATAAGGGCGAGAACCTCTTGGCCCAGGCTCGGGAAAAACGTTACGCCGCCTTTGAAAATTTTGCACAAGAACATCACGCCACCGCGATTCTCGTCGCCCACACCGCCACCGACCAAGCCGAAACCATGCTCATGCATTTGGCCCGCGGCACTGGCCTGCGCGGCTTAGGCGGCATGCTGCCGGTCAATGGCAATATTCTGCGGCCCTTGCTGCACCTCGAGCGGCATGCGCTTATGGACTATCTGCAAGCACAAAACATTTCTTACGCCTCCGATCCAAGCAACGCGAGTCTTGAACGCACCCGAACGAACTTACGTCACCAAGCCCTGCCGCTCTTTAAAGAACTTAACCCACAATTTGAATCGCATATGGCCAAGCTTGCCACACGCCTGCAGGCCGACGAACTTTTCTTAGACAACTTGGCGTCAGAACACTTGACGCGCGCCAAAAGTGTCTTAAATTCTTTACAAGTCGAGCTGATAAGAGTCCTCGAAAGCCCTTTGCGTTTTCGCCTCTATCAACTTTGGCTGAAAGAACATGAGATGCATTATACCTCTGACAATTTGCATGAACTCGACAGCCTGATCCAGGCTGGTCGTGGCGCCTTAAGCATTGCTGGCCAGGACGTGTCCATCGAGCGGGGGCATCTGTGGTGTGGACAAATGCAATTCGCAGAAAGAACGCTCAAGATCGGCAGCAGCCTCGCCTTAGCCCCCTTCGGTATTGCCATCCAAAGTACCCTCTTGCCGGCCCAAAAGCACGCCCATGCCCGGACCGATGCATGTCTGGAAGCGGTTTTTGATGCGGAGAGACTGCCTAAAGATGTGTCCGTCGGCCCATGGCGTCAAGGCGAAAAGCTTGAGCCCTTTGGACTCGGTGGCCACATCAAAGTTGGCGACCTTTTCACAAACCTGAAGATTCCCAAACCATTACGGGCGCTTTGGCCCATTGTGCGGGCAAACGACCAAATCATTTGGATCCCCGGTCTAAAACGTGCCAGCATCGCACCGATCACCCCTAAGACCTTAAATTTACTCAAAATGCAGGTCATTGGCGAAATACCCTGGCAAGCATGATAGAATAAAATTTGATTGACTAGGATCGCGGGTTCATTTAAGGAGGAGCGGTGAAACAGTCGCACAAAACATTGCTCTTATGGGGCGTCCTGATTTTGATGTTTTATATGATTTTTAACATCATTTCGACGCAGCGAGCCCAGCTCCAGGAAGTCTCCTTCTCATCTTTCCTCAAAGAAGTCGAAACGGGTCAACTCACCGATACGGAAGTCGAAATCCGGAACGAAACGGAATTTATTTGGACCGATGAAGACGGTAAGCGCACCAAAGCCATGGGTAAATTGACCGATGAAGTGCTGACCATGTTGCGCACTAAAAATGTCGATTTCAAATTCACCAAAGAAGAAACCGGCACCTTTTGGCAGTCCATCCTGCTTTCGTGGCTGCCCATGCTTATTGTCTTTCTCTTTCTCTTTTTCCTTATGCGCCAACTGCAAATTGGCGGTGGCAAAGCCATGAGCTTTGGCAAATCCAAAGCACGCCTCATTTCAGACAACACCAAAACGACCTTTAAAGATGTTGCTGGGTGCGATGAAGTCAAAGAAGAACTGACTGAAATTATCGAATTTTTGAAGGATCCGAAAAAGTTTACCCGACTTGGCGGACGCATTCCTAAAGGGGTGTTGCTCATGGGCCCTCCAGGAACCGGTAAAACCTTGATGGCCCGTGCCATTGCCGGCGAAGCAGGGGTACCTTTCTTCTCCATTTCGGGTTCAGACTTCGTCGAAATGTTCGTCGGTGTCGGTGCTTCAAGGGTCCGCGACCTTTTTGAGCAGGGCAAAAAACATGCGCCGTGTATTATCTTCATCGATGAAATCGATGCGGTTGGCCGCCACCGTGGTGCCGGCTTAGGCGGTGGGCATGATGAGCGCGAACAGACCCTAAACCAGCTTCTCGTCGAGATGGACGGTTTCGAAGGCAATGATGGTGTTATCTTGGTGGCTGCAACCAATCGCCCCGATGTGCTTGACCCCGCCCTCTTAAGACCAGGCCGTTTTGACCGCCGAGTCACAGTTGCCTTGCCCGACCAAAAAGGGCGCGACGCAATCCTGCACGTGCACACCAAAAAAGTTCCGCTTTCAGAAAATGTGGAACTCAATGTTTTAGCACGCGGCACCCCGGGCTTCTCTGGCGCTGATTTAAACAATCTGGTGAATGAAGCCGCGCTCACCGCAGCGCGTTCAAATAAGACCAAGGTTGAATCTGAAGATTTCGAAGCAGCGAAAGACAAAGTGCTGATGGGCACAGAGCGAAAAAGCTTGATGCTCAACGAAAAAGAAACCGTCGTTACCGCTTATCACGAAGCTGGCCATACCTTGGTCGCAAAGGTGCTTCCCAAGGCCGACCCCGTTCATAAAGTGACCATCATTCCTCGCGGGCGTGCTCTGGGTGTAACACAGCAACTCCCCACAGAAGATCGACACAGTTATTCTAAAAATTATGTGCTCGACCGAATCTGTATTCTTTTTGGCGGGCGCATCGCTGAAGAATTGATTTTCAATGAAATCACCACCGGCGCTGGAAATGACCTAGAAACGGCCACCGATCTGGCACGTAAATTGGTTTGCGAATGGGGCATGACCAAAAGCCTTGGGCCCTTAACCTATGGTAAAAAAGAAGAGCAAATTTTCTTAGGCAAAGAGATCCAAAAGCATCAGGATTATTCCGATGCCACCGCCATTGAAATCGATAAAGAGGTTCGGGCCATCATCGACACACAGTACGAACGCGCAGAGACGATTCTTAACGAGCAAAAAGACGACCTGATCAAAATATCTGAGGCACTCATCGAATACGAGACCTTAAGTGGCGACGAAGTCCAGCTCATTCTTGATGGTAAAGCGATTGAGCGTGAACCTCCGAATAAAACAAAACCTGCCGACACAACCGACGAAGTCAAAGGCCCCAAAGAAAATGCCGACGACACCGAAGACAAAACAGTCCTTGGTGGCACTCTCGCCGGTGGCGAAGCATCCAGCTAAATGCAAAAGCCCTCTGCGTTGGCCATTCAACCTTGTCCACTCAAACACACGCAACTTGAATTTTCTAAACCTCTGGTGATGGGTATCGTCAATGTCACGCCAGACTCTTTTTCCGATGGCGGAGAATTTACCCAGCCTGAGGCCGCACTCAAACAGAGTCTTCAGCTTATCAAGGACGGCGCAGATATCCTTGATGTTGGCGGTGAATCGACACGTCCCGGCGCAGAGGCGGTCGAAGTCGAAGAAGAACTTCGGCGCGTCATCCCTCTCATCCAAACGCTTCATGAAAAAGGTGTTGGCGTACCCATCTCCATCGACACCTCTAAAGCCCAGGTTGCCGCACGTGCCCTTGAAGCTGGCGCCAGCATCATCAACGATGTCACGGCGCTTCAAGATCCTGAGATGGCCGATGTTGCGGCCCACTTCCAAAGTGGACTCGTTCTCATGCACATGCGTGGCGTTCCTCGAACGATGCAAAGCAAGCCCATCGCTTACACAGATCTCATTGGCGAAATCCGGAAGCACCTGCAAAACGCGACGCAAAAAGCCCGCGACGCTGGCGTTGCAGAAAATAAAATCATCCTCGACCCGGGTATTGGCTTTGGTAAAGAATTTACGCACAACCTGGAAATAACCAACCGCTTAGAGGAAATCCGTTTTGATAAGAGACCCATTCTTTATGGCCCTTCGCGTAAACGTTTCTTGGGCACCATCACCAATAAAGAAACAAAGGACCGCGATGCCGCAACAGTGGCCGCTTGTGTCGCTGCCATACTGCATGGCGCAGATATATTAAGGGTCCATGATGTCGGCGCCATTCAAGACGCGCTGGCGGTTGCCAGCGCATTGCGCCAAAACCAGCTTTGAATGTTTAATCTATTTGAATATGCAACACACGCTGGATCCCATGATCTGTTAAACGTGTAATCGTTTGTGCAGGCGGCTCTTGATCAACATTGACGATGGAAATCGCGCCACCACCTTTATCAAGACCAAGTTGCATGCGCGAGATATTGACCCCTGCATCCCCCAAAACACTGCCCAAGTGGCCAATGACCCCGGGCTGATCTGTATTCTCAATAAGCAAGAGGTGTCCTTCTGGTGTCGCCTCCAATGGGATATCATTGATCGACACAATTCGCCCTTCATCCCCTGCAAAGCACGCACCGACAACTTTGTGCATACCCTGTCCTGAATCAATTTCAACCGAAATACTTTTAGAATAAATCAAAGGAGAATCAACGGCACAGGTCTCGAACCATTGAACACCGCGCTGATGCGCAAGGTGCATCACGTTCACGTGGTTCACTTTGTGTTCAAAGAGCTTACCCATCACCCCGACGAGCGCACTCGTGCTTAAGCTCCTGACCACCTCGGCTTTAAAATCACCGTAAAGGGTCACACGGATTTCATGCACTTTGTGTTCTGCGATTTGAATCGCCATGGCGCCTAAACGTTCAGCCAAAAACAAATAAGGTAAAAGCACCTGATGCTCTTTCGCCGATACGCGCGGCAGATTTAAAGCATTGCGCGCCGGTTTATCTGTCGCAAAATCGATCACCTGCTGCGCTAAATCTATCGCCACTTGATACTGTGCCTCAACGGTCGATGCCCCTAAATGTGGCGTGCAAATCACCCTATCATGCTGCACAAGAGGATGATTTTCGGGTGGTGGCTCCTCGACCAAAACATCAAGTCCTAATGCATCAATGTGTCCAGAATTGAGCCCTTCCAGCAAAGCCTCTTCGTTCATGATGCCACCACGAGCACAGTTGATGAACATCACGCCTTTTTTCGTTTTGGCAAGAGCACTCGTATCAATGAGGTTTTTGGTTTCTGAATTAAGCGGCGTATGCACTGTAATGATGTCGGCGTCGGCGAGAAGTTCATCCAACGAAACCAAGTCAATGCCGATTTGCGCGGCTTTATCCTTATCGAAAAAAGGGTCGTAACCTAAAATCTGCATTTTAAATCCTTGGGCCCGTTCTGAAACCAAACGACCAATATTGCCCAAGCCGATCACCCCAAGTTTTTTACCGCGCAATTCGCGCCCCATGAATTTCTTTTTCTCCCATTTCTGCGCACGCATGCTCGCCACGGCTTGCGGAACCCGCCTGGTCATCGCCAAAAGCAGTGCCATCGTATGCTCGGCTGTGGTGGTCGCATTACCTTCTGGCGTGTTCATCACAATCACGCCCGCCTGTGTTGCGGCTTGCAAATCGATATTATCAATACCAATCCCGGCCCGCCCAATAAGGCTCAAACGCGAGGATTGTCCAATCAGTGCCGCATCGACTGTCGTGCGGGAACGAACCAAGAGCGCATCGACATCATGAATACACTCACTCAACTCTTCGGCTGAAATACCGACTTTATCCCAAACCTCAATGGCCGGATGCTTCTCCAACAACGATACCGCCTCGGCGGCCAAACTATCTGCGACTAAAACTCGAAAGCCCATGGTTCATCCCTTTTAGAATTCGAAGGCTGCTGTTTTCGCAGGCATCGGCCTTAGAGTCAACGATGCGTTCTCTGCTCGAAAAAAAAGGTCTAGGCTTGGGTGAAAAAATTGGCCAGAGTATCGGCCATGGCATGCGCATCGTCGCGGCCCATCTGCATTAATTCATGGGCAAAGGGTCCATCAAAAAGGAGATAGCTGCCTAAATCGGTCTGCTCTAATGCACGAGGGTGTGTGACCTTGCTCAGCAACCAGCCCAGCGGTCCCCCAAGTTTCAGCTTATTCGCCTCAATATAATTCGCCGCACACGCACCAATGTCCTGGCTCGGACGCACACAAACCACATCCACCGAACGATAAGGCACCCCACGAATACGCGTGACCATCTCGTTAAGCTTAGGTCCAAATTCCTCACCAAAAATAGCGTGACCATCCTTTAAGATCTCATTGAAACCATTAAGACGGGCCAAATCATACTCCAGGCGATCCAGCATGAGCGCATCTACCGCTTTACCTAAAACGGCCAAAACCCCTGGCGCTTCGGCATCACGAAGACTTTGACTCGCATCCAGTGTGGATTGCGCCTGGGCCGTGCCAATCACCAAAACCTTGTCCGCCCCTAAACGCAAAGCTGGCGAAAGCGGTGTGTTCTGGCGCAAACAACCGTCGGTAAAATAACCACCGTCAATTTTGACCGGGGGAAAAAGGAAAGGTATCGATGCGGAGGCCAAAACGTGTTCAGGCCCCAACGTTGTTGCTTGGGCGACACGACGTTTGTCCCGCGACCAACGGGGGAGCTGACCATCCTTCTCCTGCACAAAAATAACGGTTCGGCCGCTGCGGATATGGGTGGTGCTCACCGCCAACGCAGCCACTTGACCGTTCGCCATATTCTTAGTGATCTGCGGCCACGCAATATGCTCACCCACCGCTTGCTTGAACACACGATTGTTGACCAAAACCCCCTTGCTGTGGGGTGAGCGGAAGAGTTGCCATAAATCCCAAGGGGCCGATATCGCCTGACGCAAGTCAAGTCTCAAGACATCCTGGACCTGATTGCTGCCCCACCAGGCACAAAGTCCCGCCACATCATAGTCCGCTTGCTCTGCCCGACTCGCCAAATAGGCCGCGTGAATCGCGCCAACCGATGTGCCGCAAAACACATCTATCTTAGTGCCCAGTTCAACATCTTTACTCAGGGTATTAAAAATATAGTCGAGTACACCTGCTTCATAAGCGCCACGGGCGCCGCCTCCCGAAAGGA
>JASMKV010000439.1 GCA_030749035.1 Myxococcota bacterium
ACGATTGGTCACGTTGACCACGGTAAGACAACTTGTACAGCAGCTTTAACGAAGATTTCTTCGGACTTAGGCATGGCTGACTTTGTGAGTTATGATCAGGTCGCAAAGGCATCTGAATCTCAAGGTCGTCGTGACTCCACGAAGATTCTTACGATTGCCACTTCTCATGTTGAGTATTCAACCGACAATCGCCACTATGCGCACGTTGATTGCCCGGGTCATGCTGACTACGTCAAGAACATGATTACCGGTGCGGCTCAGATGGACGGCGCGATTTTGGTTGTGTCCGCGGCAGATGGCCCAATGCCTCAAACGCGTGAGCACGTTTTGCTTGCCCGTCAGGTTAACGTTCCTAATATTGTCGTTTTCCTTAACAAGTGTGATCTTGTTGACGACGAAGAACTCCTCGATTTGGTTGAGCTTGAAGTTCGTGACTTGCTTAAAGAGTACAAGTTCCCAGGTGATGATGTGCCTGTGGTTCGTGGTAGTGCTTTAGGCGCCATCGAAGGCAAAGAGTTTGGTGTGAATTCGATCAAAGAGCTTTTTAATGCTCTTGATACTTATATCCCTGAGCCAGAGCGTGTGACCGACAAGCCCTTCTTGATGCCTATCGAAGATGTGTTTTCGATTTCAGGTCGTGGAACAGTTGTGACTGGTCGTATCGAGCGTGGCATCATCAATGTTGGTGAAGAGGTTGAGATTGTCGGCATCGAAGATACGACAAAGACAACGGTTACCGGTGTTGAAATGTTTCGTAAGCTTTTGGACCAAGGTCTTGCGGGCGACAACGTGGGTTGTTTGCTTCGCGGTACCAAGAAAGAGGAAGTTCAGCGTGGCCAGGTTTTGGCGCATCCAGGAACGATCAATCCTCACCAGAAGTTTAAGTGTGAAGTTTATGTATTAACCAAGGAAGAGGGTGGTCGTCACACTCCTTTCTTCAACAACTACCGTCCTCAGTTCTATTTTCGTACAACAGACGTGACCGGTTCTATTCAGCTTGCTGAAGGCACCGAAATGGTTATGCCAGGTGACAATGTTGCTATGGATGTTGAATTGATTTGCCCTATCGCGATGGAAAAAGAAGTTCGCTTCGCCATTCGTGAAGGTGGACGCACGGTAGGTGCTGGTGTTGTAACGGATATTGTGGAGTAAATTGTGGTGGTAGAGATGCGGGGCCCATGGAGTTTGTGGTTACGCTGTCTCAGCCATCGTTTAAATCTGTTTGGTAGCATGTTGGTGAAGGCCAGTAGCTCCAATTGGTAGAGCGGCGGTCTCCAAAACCGCATGTTGTGGGTTCGAATCCCTCCTGGCCTGCCAGCAGATGAACGGAAGATAAAAGATGAGTGCGACAAAAAGCCGATATGTTTTTGTAGGACTGATGGTCTTGGGTGCCGTTGTGGGTATGGCTTTGTCGAATGGCTTCGAATGGACCTGGGTACAATTAGGATGGGAAGACCAATCTTTTTTCACCCGTGAGTTAACGTTCACACTTATCTTAGGTTATGCCATTGGATTTGGTTCGGCAATTTTTTGTCTGAAATATCCTCCGGTATACGAGCTTTGTATAGAGGTTGTGGATGAGCTTTCCAAGGTGACTTGGCCTGAACGTGATGACACCATGAGTGCAACGGTTGTTGTGATTATTACCGTGATGATTTGCGCACTATATCTGGGCTTATTTGATGCGGTTTGGCTTAATCTGACGGATTGGATTTTGGGTGTGGAGGGAGCCTAAGGCTGGTTGATGGCCTTAAAAGGGGTAAGGGAAAATGATGACAGACGAGAATATGAATCAAGAAGTTGTTGAAGAGACAGACGCTGCTGCGGTTCCTGAGGCTGAAGCTGAGGCTGTTGACGTCGCGGTTGAGGCAGAGGCTGTTGCGGTGGATGCACCGGTCGAGGCAGAGGCAGCTGCGGTCGAACCAGCGGTTGAGGAAAGTGCAACTGAAGAGAGTGCTGTAGAGGCAGAACCGGTTGAGGTTAACCCCAACTTTAAATGGTATGTGGTTCACACGTATTCCGGCTATGAAAATCGCGCAAAACAATCTCTTGAGGAGCGTATCCGGCAAGAAGATATGGTGAATGACTTTGGCGAGGTTTTGATCCCAACGGAAAATGTTGTTGAGCTAGGCAAGGGCGGACAAAAGAAAACAACGAAGCGCAAGTTTTTCCCTGGTTACATGTTGGTGCAAATGGATTTGAATGAGAATACTTGGCATTTGGTTAGGGGAACACCTAAAGTGACAGGTTTTGTTGGCGGAACGACTAAGCCACCAGCCATTCCGGAAATCGAGGTGCGCCGCTTAACACAACAAATCGATGAAGGTGCGCTGCAGACGAAGCCACGAATACATTTCGAGTATGGTGAAAATGTGCGTGTGATTGATGGCGCCTTTCAAAATTTTAATGGTGTGGTTGAGGCAGTGGATGACGATAAGGCTAAGGTAAAAGTCATGGTCTCCATTTTTGGCCGTTCAACCCCAGTGGAACTTGATTTTATTCAGGTGGAAAAGGCGTAGAGGCTAGTTATGGCAAAGAAAATATCAGGATACATTAAGTTACAGATCCCAGCAGGGAAAGCTAACCCAGCTCCACCGGTAGGTCCTGCTTTAGGGCAGCATGGTGTTAACATCATGCAGTTTTGTAAGGACTTCAACGCGAAAACACAAAAAGATGGGGATCTGGTTATCCCTGTTGTCATTACTGTTTACGTGGATCGTTCGTTTTCGTTTATTACCAAAACGCCACCGGCTTCGATTCTGATTAAAAAGGCTGCAGGCTTGAAAATAACGAAGAAGCCAGGCGCGGGATCTAAAGAGCCAAATAAAAACAAGGTGGGTTCTATCTCAAAGGAACAGGTTGAGGAAATTGCAAAGGTAAAAATGCCTGACCTGAATGCCAAAGATATTGAAGGTGCGATGCGGATCATTGAAGGAACCGCAAAGAGTATGGGGATCGAAGTTCGATCTTAAGTTGAAAAATTAGTTGCAGGAGGCCTTGAAAGCCGCATTACTGCAAGGAGTTTTAAATGGGACAGGGAAGCAAGCGAGCGCAAAGCAATCATTCTGTTGTTGATAGCGCGAAGCGATATGAAGTGGCGGAAGCTCTTGAGCTGATCAAAGGTCAAAAGCAAACCAAATTTAATGAGAGCGTTGATGTTGCGATTAAATTAGGAGTGGATGCTAAGAAGAGCGACCAGATGGTTCGTGGCGTGGTGATGCTGCCTCATGGAACCGGTAAAAACATTAAAGTTTTGGTTTTTGCAAAGGGTGAAAAAGAAAATGAGGCTAAGGAAGCAGGCGCAGACTTTGTCGGCTCTGATGATTTGGTCGAGAAGATCAAAGGCGGTTGGTTGGATTTCGATAAGGCCATTGCAACACCGGACATGATGGGAAGCGTCGGACAAATTGCTCGGATTTTAGGGCCACGTGGCTTGATGCCGAATCCTAAAGTGGGAACGGTGACAACGGATGTTGCGAAAGCGGTTGCTGAGCAGAAGGCTGGCCGCGTTGAGTTTCGTGTTGAAAAGGCAGGGATTATTCATGCACCGATAGGTCGGATGAGTTTTTCAGCGGAGCAACTGAAAGAAAATTTTATTGCATTGCTCGAACAAATTTTAAAGCTTAAGCCCGCGACAGCCAAGGGCATTTATCTGCAACGTATCGCAGTCTCCAGCACAATGGGTGCTGGTCTCAGACTTGATGCATCACGAGCACAAGCTCAAGTTGCTAGGGGGTAAATATGTTACGGGCAATGAAGGAAGAATTTGTAAGTCAATTGAGCGCAGATGTTGACCGTTCGGTTGGCATGCTTTTCGTTGACTTTACCGGACTCACGGTGGCTGAGGCGGATGATTTCCGCAATAAGCTTCGTGCATCGAATGTGGGTTATAAAGTTGTCAAAAACACTCTGCTAACCAGAGTATTGGCCGGTAAGGAATATTCGGATGCGGCAGGAGTGCTCAAGGGTACGCCTACTGGTGTAGTTTTGGGTTATGAAGATCCGGTCGCAGCGGCGAAAGCCACTTTTGAGTTTATTGACGATTGTAAGCACATCAAAGTTAAAGGTGGAGTGCTTGATGGCAAGGCGATTTCTGTAGATGAAGCAGAAGCTTTATCGAAGATGCCAAGTCGTGAAGAAATGATTGTGGGTGTGGTTGCGCTTGCCTTGAGTCCAGCGAGGAATTTGTTGGCGCAGGTTAAGAGTCCATCCGGAAAAATTGTTGGTGCGATTGAGAAATTGATAGAGACCAAAGAGTAGTCTCATTGAATTATAGATTAATTTTAACGGAGTGTGTGAACACACTTACTTATTTAAGGAGCTGATAAAATGGCAGATGCAGCACAAAATTGGAGTGATGACATCAAAAACTTGGGTGAAAAGATTGTTAATCTTTCACTCTTAGAAGCGAAAGAGCTTGGCGACTATCTCAAAGAAGAGCATGGTCTCGAGGCCGCCGCAGGTGGAGTCGTGATGGCCGCAGGCCCTGCAGCAGGTGGAGATGAAGCCAGCGCTGAGCCTACAGAATTCAATGTTGTTTTGACTGAGGTTGGCGGCAACAAGATTGCAGTCATTAAGGAAGTTCGCTCGGCGACTGGACTTGGTTTGAAAGAGGCCAAAGACATGGTCGACAACGCGCCAAGTACCATTAAAGAAGGCTTGGAAAAAGATACGGCCGAAGAGCTTCAGAAGAAGCTTGAAGCTGCCGGTGCAAAGGCTGAACTCAAAGCTTAATTTTTAGGCGATTGTTGTTCAACTTGTGCATATCCTGCGTTCTATCGAAGTTGTTGTCACGTGGATTTGTTCTGCGTGACATAGGCTTGGTGGTCGCAGTTTTTAACGTCAGTTGGCGTTAGCGGGTGTGGTTTATATTGGTCTCGTGAGGAGACTAATATGTTGGGTGTAATGTTTATTAACACATTGTTTAGGGAGCGTGTTTGCTATGGCTTCTCAAGTTCAAACTAATTTCCGAATTAGAAATACTTTTGCCAAGATAAATAGTCTAATTGATATTCCAGATCTGATTGAAATTCAGAAACGCAGTTATTCTAAATTTCTTCAACTGGGAATGGAACCTGATAAGCGACAAGATACAGGTCTACAAGCTGTATTCAGCAGTGTCTTTCCTATTAAGGATTTCAACGAAACCGCTTCTCTCGACTTTGTGAAATATGAAGTTGACCCACCGAAATACGATGTTGAAGAGTGCATTCAGCGCGGCATGACTTACGCTGCGCCGATGCGTGTCTCGATTCGTCTTATTGTTTGGGAAAAGGACGAAGTCACGGGTCAACAGTCCATTCGCTCTGTGAAAGAGCAAGATGTGTACTTCGGAGAAATCCCGTTGATGACTGAAAACGGTACATTTATCGTTAACGGCACAGAGCGTGTTATTGTGTCTCAACTCCATCGAAGCCCCGGTGCTTTCTTCTTTGTCAACCAAGACAAAAGCAAAAGCGCGGGTACAGCGAAGCTTATTCATAGTGCCCGGATTATCCCTAATCGCGGTTCATGGCTTGATTTCGAATTTGATACGAAGGATATTTTACACGTTCGAATAGACCGCCGGCGTAAAATGCCCTGCACAATTTTATTAAAAGCCCTGGGGTATTCTGCCAAAGAGTTGTTGGATTATTTTTATGATACCCAAAGCATTTATATGACGGGTAAGGGCAAGTATGAGAAATCAGTCAATATTGATTTGCTTTTAGGGCAACGTGCGACACGCGATTTAAGAAATCCAGAGACACGTGAAATCATTGTCCGAAAGAACCGTAAGTTTACACGCGGCGCGATTAGACAAATACAGAAACTCAATATTACCCGCATCTCCATTGACCAGGAAGAGCTTGTGGGCTCCGTTTCTGCTGAAGATCTCATTAATGAAGATACCGGTGAAGTTGTTTTACAAGCGAATGAAACGATCAGCGAAGAAGTCTTGGAGAAAATTTGGCAAGAGGGTGTCAGGGAATTCAAAATCCTTTTCATTGATGGTCTAAATGTGGGCTCTTATCTTCGAGACACATTGCTCGTGGACAAGGTTGAAACTGAAGAAGAGGCGATGCTGGAGGTTTACCGGCGCTTGAGACCGGGTGACCCACCAACTGTGGACACATCAACAACGCTTTTTAATAATTTGTTCTTCAATCCAGAACGCTACGACTTGTCAAAAGTGGGGCGCCTCAAGCTTAATCATAAGTTTGGTCTGGATGAGCCTTTGACAAACACAATTCTTACCAAACGCGATATTCTTGAAGTTGTTCGTTATCTCTTGGATCTCAAGAACGGTAAGGGGCAAGTTGATGATATTGACCATTTAGGGAATCGACGTGTTCGTGCTGTAGGTGAGCTTTTAGAAAATCAATTCCGTGTTGGTCTTGTACGTATGGAGCGGGCTATTCGTGAGCGTATGAGTTTGCAAGAGATTGAAACTCTGATGCCGCATGATTTGATTTCTCCTAAACCAGTGGCAGCTGTGATTAAGGAATTTTTTGGTTCATCTCAACTTTCGCAGTTTATGGATCAGACAAACCCTCTTTCTGAGATCACGCATAAGCGGCGCTTATCTGCTCTTGGACCAGGTGGTTTGACCCGTGAACGTGCTGGCTTTGAAGTTCGTGACGTACACCCTACGCATTATGGGCGTATTTGTCCGATTGAAACACCTGAAGGGCCGAATATTGGACTTATTTCCTCTTTGGCGACTTATGCTCGTGTGAATGAGTACGGTTTTGTTGAAACACCTTATCGCAAAGTGGAAAACGGTAAGGTTGTTGACCAGATCGATTTCTATAGCGCCCTGCAGGAAGAAGCCCATGTCATTGCGCAAGCAAATGCCATTTTGGGTGAGACAGGTGAGTTTGTAGAGCAATTGGTGGCGTCTCGAAGAGGCGGCGAAGCGGTGATGGCGCGTCCAGAAGATATTACTTTGATGGATGTGTCGCCAAAGCAGTTGGTCTCCGTTGCGACATCTTTAATTCCATTCTTAGAGAACGATGATGCGAACCGTGCATTGATGGGCTCTAACATGCAACGTCAAGCTGTGCCTTTGTTGCGTACTCATGCGCCACTGGTAGGTACAGGTATGGAAGAAGCTGTGGCACGGGATTCGGGTGTCACCGTTATTGCGAAGCGTGATGGTGTGATCGACTCAGTAGAGGCAACACGGATTGTTGTTAAAGCAGATACGCCATCGGCATCAACGGATGTTGCGCAGGAAGTTGATATTTACAATTTAGTTAAGTTTCAGCGTTCCAATCAGAGCACATGTTTGAACCAGAAACCTATCGTGCGACGAGGCGATAGGGTTAAGGCTGGAGACACCATAGCGGATGGACCGGCCACAGATCGTGGCGAATTGGCGCTTGGCCAAAACTTGGTTGTCGCATTTATGCCTTGGGGTGGTTATAACTTTGAGGATTCAATTCTGATCAGTGAGAGAGTGCGTAAAGAAGACCTTTATACCTCTATTCATATTGAAGAATTTGAATGTGTTTCGCGTGATACGAAGCTTGGAAAAGAAGAGATTACGCGTGATATACCGAATGTTGGCGAAGAAGCGCTGCGTAATCTTGATGAAGCGGGTATTATTCGCATCGGGGCAGAGGTTGGTCCCGGGGATATTCTTGTGGGCAAGATTACACCTAAAGGTGAAACACAACTGTCTCCAGAGGAGAAGTTGTTGCGTGCCATCTTTGGTGAAAAAGCTGGTGATGTTCGAGATACATCTCTTCGGGTTGGTCCAGGGACGACAGGAACCGTCATTGGTGCCAAGGTCTTCGCGCGTAAGGGTATTGATAAGGATATTCGTGCACAGGCCATCGAGGAAGAGGAAGAGACAAAGCTCTTAAAAGATCAGAATGACGAGATTAAAATCATTAAAGAGAGTGCACGGCGTAAGATCCATGCGCTTTTAAAAGACAAGAAGACAACCAATCGTCTTGTTGATGATGATGGTGAAGTTGTTGTGGCTAAAGACGAGGTGCTTAGTGAAGCAGTTTTGTCATCTCTTCGCGAAAAATATTTATACGATATACGTATTGGAGATGATGACGTCGAGGAGCAGGTTGAAGCTATCCTTGAGTCGGTTGAAGAGCAGGTCGCATTGGCCAAGATGAAAATCAATGAAAAGATTGCTCGGCTCAAAAAAGGTGACGAGTTACCTCCAGGTGTTATCAAAATGGTCAAGGTTTATATGGCCATTAAGCGTAAGCTGAATGTTGGTGACAAAATGGCGGGTCGTCATGGTAACAAAGGTGTGATTAGTCGGATTTTACCGATCGAAGACATGCCTTATCTGGAAGACGGAACACCGGTTGATATCGTGTTGAATCCACTTGGTGTGCCAAGTCGTATGAATGTTGGGCAGATTTTGGAAACCCATTTAGGATGGGGTGCTAAAGCGATTGGTCGGCAGTTAGAAGACTTTATCGCGAAGAATTACTCTCCGGAGCAGTTGCGCGAGCGCATGATCAATTGTCTCAACAGTGATGCACACAAGGCCTTTGTTGAAAAGCTTAAGGACAAAGATGTTGTTAAGATGGCAGAAGCTTTGCATCAAGGCCTGCATATGGCGACACCTGTTTTTGAGGCAGCCAGTGAAAATGAGATCAGAGAGATTCTCGAAGGTGTGAATTTACCGACAACAGGCCAGATGGTTTTGTTTGACGGACGCTCTGGGGACCCATTTGATCAGGAAGTTACCGTTGGCGTGATGTATATGTTGAAATTACATCACTTGGTTGATGATAAAATCCATGCACGGTCTATCGGACCATATTCTCTGGTCACGCAACAACCCTTGGGCGGTAAGGCCCAATTTGGTGGTCAGCGTTTGGGAGAAATGGAAGTTTGGGCGATGGAGGCTTATGGTGCCGCTTATGCACTGCAGGAGTTTTTGACTGTGAAGTCAGATGATGTCCAGGGCCGAACCCGTATGTATGAGGCCATTGTGAAGGGCGAAAACGTTCTTGAATGTGGTCTGCCGGAATCGTTCAAGGTTTTAACGAAGGAGCTTCAGGCGCTTTGTTTGGACCTTGAGATGCTGGAAGACGGGCAAGGTATCGAAGGAAGCATTTTACCGGCGCTCTAGGCGCATTGAGTTGACGAGTCGTGATTGAAATCGACATATAACCAGGAGAGTTAGTGTGAAAGACATTTTTTCCTTTTTTGAAAAACCACAAGACCCATTAAACTTTTCGCAGCTTCGAGTTGCGTTAGCCAGTCCGGAAAAAATTCGGGAATGGTCGCATGGTGAGGTTAAAAAGCCTGAAACAATTAACTATCGTACTTTTAAGCCAGAACGCGATGGTCTGTTTTGTGCCCGTATTTTTGGCCCTATTAAGGACTATGAATGCCTCTGCGGAAAGTACAAGCGCATGAAGCACCGTGGTATCGTTTGTGAGAAGTGTGGTGTCGAGGTTATTCAGTCAAAGGTTCGTCGTGAGCGTCAAGGGCACATTAATTTGGCGACCCCTGTGGCGCATATTTGGTTTCTACGCTCTTTGCCTTCACGGATTGGGCATCTTCTGGATATGAGTCTTAAAAACCTTGAAAAGGTTTTGTACTGTGAAGCCTATGTTGTCACCGATCCGGGCGAAGCCGAGCTGGAGTTAGGCCAGGCTTTACTTGAGGAAGAGTTTCAGCAGGCCGTCGATTCTTTTGGACCCGATTCGTTTAAAGCCGGTATGGGTGGCGAAGCGGTGAAGGAGTTGTTGCAGAAAATCGATGTTGAAATACTTTCAAAAGAGCTTCGCAAGGAAATGGTTGAGACCAAATCGGAAGCCAAGCGAAAGAAAATTGCAAAACGATTGAAGATTTGCGAAGCATTACGCGACTCGGGCAATCTCGCTGAGTGGATGATGCTGGATGTTATTCCTGTGTTGCCGCCAGATTTGCGCCCGCTGGTTCCTTTGGATGGTGGTCGGTTTGCGACTTCAGATTTAAATGATTTGTATCGTCGGGTGATCAACCGTAATAACCGCTTGAAGCGTTTACAGGAATTAAATGCGCCTGAAATTATCATTCGTAATGAGAAGCGCATGCTTCAGGAAGCCGTAGACGCTCTCTTTGATAATGGTCGTCGCGGTAAGATGATTACGGGACCGAACAAGCGTCCACTCAAATCGCTTTCGGATATGATTAAAGGTAAGCAGGGGCGTTTTCGTCAAAACCTTCTGGGCAAGCGTGTGGATTACTCGGGACGTAGTGTTATCGTCATCGGGCCTGAATTAAAGCTTCACCAGTGTGGTTTGCCTAAAATCATGGCGTTAGAACTCTTTAAGCCATTTATTTACAACAAGCTTGAGGAGCGTGGATATGTCACCACGATCAAGAGTGCGAAGAAAATGGTGGAAAAAGAGATGCCTGAAGTTTGGGACATCCTGGATGAAGTCATTCGTGAACATCCCGTGCTCTTAAACCGTGCACCGACACTTCATCGATTAGGTATGCAGGCTTTTGAACCGGTGCTCGTTGAAGGTAAAGCGATTCAATTGCACCCCCTCGTGTGTACGGCATTTAACGCCGACTTTGATGGTGACCAGATGGCCGTTCACGTACCACTTTCAGTTGAGGCACAGCTTGAAGCACGTGTTTTGATGATGTCGACAAATAATATTTTGAGTCCGGCAAGCGGCAAGCCTATTATCGTGCCTTCTCAGGATATCGTTTTAGGCTGTTATTATATGACGCGTGATCGTCCGGGAGCGAACGGTGAAGGTATGCGCTTTGCTTCTGTCGATGAACTTCGTGCCGCTTATGACCATAGTGCTGTTTCGCTGCAGGCGAAAGTAGAATGTCGATTGGGTGAAGAGATGGTGAAAACAACAGTAGGGCGTGTTCTGCTCTACGATGTTGTCGATCCGGGCTTGCCTTTTACTTTGGTGAATAAGGTGATGGACAAAAAGGCCTTGGGCGAGTTGATTGACCATTGCTATCGTCGTTGCGGTCAAAAAGCGACAGTTCTTTTGGCCGACGCCTTGAGAACTTTGGGCTATACCCACGCCACAAAAGCGGGGATCTCTATTGCGATTGGTGACATGAAGATTCCTGATAAAAAGGACCATTTCGTGGAGTCGGCTCAAGACCAGGTTCAGGAAATTGAAAATCAATACACTGAGGGGCTGATTACGGACGGAGAGCGTTACAACAAGGTTATCGATATTTGGTCACGTGTGGCCGAAGAGCTCGAAGGTGAGCTTATGTCAGAGATCGCTGTTGAAAACGTTAAAGATGGTGACGGCAAGGAGAGTTCTGAGGCGTCTTTTAATCCTATCTTTATCATGGCGGATTCTGGTGCACGGGGCTCACGCCAACAGATTAAGCAGTTGGCTGGGATGCGTGGTTTGATGGCCAAACCATCTGGTGAAATTATTGAAACACCGATTACCGCGAATTTCCGCGAAGGATTAGGTGTGTTGCAGTATTTTATTTCAACACATGGTGCACGTAAAGGTTTGGCGGATACGGCGCTTAAAACAGCCAACTCGGGTTATTTGACCCGACGCTTGGTTGATGTTGCGCAAGATGTCGTTGTCAATGAATTCGATTGTGGAACTCTCGATGGTATTGAAATCGAGCCGCTTATCGAAGCCGGTGAAATCATCGAGCCTTTGGGTGACAGGATTCTGGGGCGTGTTGCCTTAGAAGATATCATTCATCCTCATAACGATGAGGTGATTGTTGCTGCAGGTGAGGAGATCACAGAATTAAAAGTGGCACAGATTAACGATTCACCCATTCGTCAGGTGAAGGTTCGGTCGCCATTGACTTGTCAGGTTCGACACGGAATCTGTATTGAGTGTTATGGGCGCGATTTGGCACGTGGCCACAAGGTTAACATTGGCGAGGTTGTGGGCATCATTGGAGCACAATCGATTGGTGAGCCAGGAACACAGTTGACGATGCGTACATTCCACATTGGTGGTATCGCATCGGGACGAGCTGTGCAGTCAACACTTGAGACACGTGGCAGTGGTACCATTCAGTATGTGAATTTAAATACCGTTAAAAAGAAAGACGGAGCTATTGTGGTCATGAATCGCAATGGTGAAGTGTCTATCTTAGATGAAGGTGGCCGTGAGCGTGAACGTTACTCTGTAAACTATGGAGCGAATGTCCTTTTTGATGACGGCGCAGAGGTTGCCGCTGGCGCAACAGTTTGTGAGTGGGACCCCTTTGCGGTTCCAATTCTTACGGAGGTTAGTGGCCAAGTGAAATATGGTGACATTATTGAAGGTGTGACCATGGAAGAAAAAGTGGATGACGTTACAGGCTTGTCGCATAGGATTATTGTTGAGTCTAAGGACAAGGAAACTCGACCTCGTTTGTCAATTAAGGCAGAGGACGGTACGACGTTGCAGATCCCTGGAAGTTTAAACCAGGCACGTTATTTCTTGCCGGTTGCTGCGAATATAGCCATCACCGAAGGTGATGCAGTGGAAGAGGGTGATGTTATCGCCAGGATTCCTCGTGAAACAACAAAGTCCAAGGATATTACAGGTGGTCTGCCAAGAGTTGCAGAGCTCTTTGAGGCGCGTAAGCCTAAAGACCATGCCTTGATTACTGAAATCGATGGGACAGTGCAGTTTGGCGCCGACGTTAAAGGTAAGCGTAAGGTTGTTGTTGTTCCCGATATTGGTGAGCCGGCTGAGTATCTTGTGCCTAAGGGACGACACTTGACTGTTCAGGAAGGTGATCGCGTCAAAGCAGGTGATGCTCTGATGGATGGACCAGCGAATCCGCATGATATTCTTAGAGTTCTTGGGGAAAAAGCATTGGGACGCTATCTGGTTGATGAAATTCAAGAAGTCTATCGTCTGCAGGGTGTGCGTATCAATGATAAGCATATTGAGACGATTGTTCGTCAGATGCTCAAGCGTATTCGAATCACGAGCGTCGGAGATTCCTCTTTTCTTATTGAAGAGCAAGTCGAAAAGAATGCTTTTGAATTGGAAAATGAGCGGGTTATGCAGGAAGGTGGTATGCCAGCGACTGGTGAGCCAATGCTTTTGGGAATCACCAAAGCATCTCTTTCTACAGATTCCTTTATCTCAGCGTCGTCTTTTCAGGAAACCACGAAGGTTCTTACTGAAGCTGCTTTGTGCGGCAAGGTTGATGACCTTAGAGGCCTCAAAGAAAATGTGATCATGGGGCGTTTGATTCCGGCAGGAACGGGACTGAATGGCTATAACCAACTCTCAGCGGTTGTTGACCCTGAGTTGCTGGAAGAAGATGAAGAGTACGAAATGACGCTCGAAGAGAGTCAGGGACCACTTTTATCTAATTTGCCAGGTGTGGTCGTCAACGAATAGTGTTCGTTGTTTGACTCAAAGATGGGACTGATTCAAAGCGAATGATTTCAAGACCTTCTTGTTTCATGTTTTTTCTTGTGCTCTTTGGCGCAAGAGCAAGCTTTGGTGCAAGTGAAACGCATCAATATGTTGGCGCGGTGAAGTGTGGTTCTTGCCATGAAGCCGAGTATCAAGCATGGCTCAGTGGTCCGCACGCCAAAGCCCATGAAAGTTTGTCAGCGGAACAGTTGAATGATGCAAAGTGCAATACTTGCCATACGCTACTGCCCTTTAATTCCGATAAGCGATTTCAAGGTGTGCAGTGCGAGCAGTGCCATGGTGCGGGTAAGGTCTATCATAAAGATTATGTGATGCGTGATAAGGAGTTGGCACGTGCTGTGGGGCTGATTGTGCCTAAAGCAGCACATTGTCAGGGTTGCCATACGGCCGATTCTCCGAACATCAAGCCTTTTGATTTTGATGAGTTGTGGCTAAGAATTACGCATGGTCCCAAGCACAAAAAAGAGGACAAATCTGCTCATATAAAGCCTTGATTGGCTTTTGGATACTCGATAGCTTCGTTTGAGCAGCAATTTTATGAAAGCACGATTTGTTCTATCCGCCAGCTCGCCCAAAGAGCTACCTGATTTAGGATTACCGGAAATAGCCTTTTTGGGGCGATCTAATGTTGGCAAGAGTTCGGTGATCGGCTCGCTTTTGAAGCAGTCAAGTCTCGTTCGTACATCGAGGCAGCCGGGGCGGACAAGACTCTTAAATCTTTTTGTCTTTGAGGAGCGTTTTGCTTTTGTGGATTTACCTGGCTACGGTTATGCGAAGGCCTCTAAAAGTATACGCGCAGAATTGACGAAAATGATTGGTTCCTATTTGGCGAATCGAGAGGTTTTAAGTGTTTTGGTCTTGATTCTTGATGCCAGACGGGAAGAAGTTTCAGAACTGGATAAACGTGTGATGGAGTATCTTTATGAAAGTGGTGTGCCGATTGTTGCGCTGCTTAATAAGATAGACTTGGTGCAAAAGAATAAACGTTTGCAGCGCATCACTAAAATTGCGCAAGCATTTGGATTGCCGAGAGAAACTTTCCTCACCTATTCCGCAAAAAAAGGTGAGGGAAGGCATGAATTGGTTAAACATTTAGATGGCATGTTGGTGGAATGAAAGCTCTTGCTTTTATATGCTTTTTCCTTACGGTGCCTCCAGGGGTTTTAATTGACCGGGCATTGGCGGTTGTCGGCAAAGAAGTCATCACGCAATCAGAGTTTTATGCCCAAGCCAGAATTGCTTTGATATGGCAAAAAGGTGACGCTGCAGCGCATGCTCCGATTGAAGGCGAGCTTTTCGATTCACTTTTAGATTATATTATTAACCAGTATTTGGTGGCGGCTGAGGTGAGACGTTTAGGTGGAGTCTCTATACCAGAAGAAAAATTAGTTGAGCGCACGAATGAGTTCTCAAGGCTTTTCCGGAATCGAAATGTGTATCGAGCATTCTTAAGACGCTATCATTTAGCTGAAGAAGATCTGCTGCACATCATGCGGCGGCGCTTGCGAAATGAAATGTTTATCAGGCAACGTTTTAAGCTGGGATCGCGCAATAACATTGAGGCGGGATTGGAGTCATCAAACGCAAGTGCCGAAAAGGAGTTACAAGACTGGTTGCGCTCGTTACGGGACCGAAGTGTACTTCGCATTGCCGCATTTGATGGGCAATTAGAGTTGCAATGAAATTGGGATAAGATGGATGTGCACTTTCAGGCGATGACTGTCGCGGATGCGCCACATATTGCGCAATTGCTTTCAATGCTGGATGAAACAAGCGATTGGGGAGTTGAAGACTTGCGCACGTCGCTCATGGAAGAACGTCTCAGAGGCACGGTGGTTTATCGGGGTGCTGAACAGAACGATAAACAGGAACTCCTGGGCTTCATTTATTGGCGCTCAATTGTTGATGAGGTTGAAATCCTTAATCTTGGCGTGGCGAAATCATGGCGGCGTCAGGAGATCGGGCGACGTCTCATGGATGAATTATTTTCTTTCACCAAGTCAATCCAGGCCAAGCGAGTTTTTCTGGAAGTCCGTGAAAGCAATACGGGGGCGCAAGACTTTTATCGGAAGTTTGGTTTTGTGCCATGCGGTTTGCGTTCGGGATATTATGTCGATAGCCAAGAGGCGGCCATGCTGATGTCTTTAGCGTTGGGGGCGCCGATTTAATGCACGATGCGGACAATGATGACGCGAACAAGAAGGTTGGCGCACAGGCTTTCGGGGACAGAGCCGATGATGGCGGTGAAGCAGAACCTGAAGCACGTGGTGCGGCGGCATTTGGCGCGCCAGAAAAAGATGTGCCATTAAAAGGTTCACTTTTATTTGGGCAAGTACAAGGCAAAGCAAGTGGGGCGGCCGCCTTTGGTGGTGAAGATGAAGAGGTGCCGTTAAAGGGGACTCTGCTTTTTGGCCAACATCTCGAAGATGATGTCGGCGCAGCCGCCTTTGGCGGGAAGGATAGCGCATACGCTTATAAGGGGGCTCTCGCAGTGGGGGCCTCGCAGCAGTTTAAAAAAGAAATCCTTAAGGATGATATTGGTTATAATTTTAAACAAGCGATTCTTGCGCCTGATGCTTTGAGTCTCTCAGGCATCAAAAAAGCCCCAGAGGATAATGTGCGCCGCAAGGTTCTTGAGGTCCTCAATAAGTATTTTGGTCTGATGCCTGCTCAGCTTGAGCGTGGCTTGTCGCGCGAGATTTTGTTGCGTCTCAAGGCGCGCAAGGATGAGACTGAGCGCCATCAGCTTTTAGCGTTGCTCAAAAAATACTGTGTCCGGGCTCCGGGGCAATGTTTGGGCGTGTCGCAGACACAAAAGATTCTCGAATCTTTCGGCTATTTACATCTCTTGCAAATCAAGGCTGATTGGCAGCAACGGCCTTTGCGATTTGAGATACTTAGACATGGTAAGTTGCTTTGCGAGGCGCAGGAAACCTATCGTGGTAGGGGCTCGTATTTTCATTTTCTCGATCCGAAAAAGAAGATTATCGGATACGTCGATTATCCACCGTTTTCGCGAACGAAACAATCTTCCGTGAGAATACGACGGCCAGATAAAGTGTTGGTGGGGACGATTGAGACCCTTCAGGATGAGGCTGAAGATGCGGTTGAGCCCTTTAGCATGCAGCTTAAAGACGGCCGAGGGCAGATCATTGGCTCTGGTGTGAATTGTGTTTTACGTTCAGGCCAGCTTTTATTGCATTTTGAGGATGCGGATGGCGATAAAATCGGCGCCTATGCAATGGAATCCAAAGCCAAAGTAAAGGCAGCTGATTTTACACTCTTATGTCAAATACCGTTTCTTTTGGTTTGGGCGATTCCGTTGATTTGTACGTTGAAGGCTTTTCATGCGGAGCAAAGCGAATAGCGGGGGAAATCGGTCATCGGTCACTCGCCTACTCGACTAAGGTGCGGCCACTCGGCTGTATCGACTAGTCTTCGACGCGCCTTAATGGCGCCTCTTAGACAGTCTCACAACGCCTCGCACCTGCCAGGCATTCGCACTAAGTCTCCGTAACGGCTCGCACGGTCATCGGTCATCGGTCATCGGCCATAGGTTCCACTCTTCCCGATCAAAGAAGCTGAATCTTCTCGAAATCATAGGCTTTTTCTCTTCAAACTCTTGCTCATCGGTATTTGTCTGTGTATGTATCGCCCGCTTGATGCGCCGCTTTGAGTATGCAAGGCCAAAATCAGTTTTGAAATGGAGCACCTATGTTTAATGAGTTAGCACCTATAGCCATATTGCTTGCAGTCGTCACGTTTGTGATTGCCCGCTTACCTAAAATTGAATTGGGCCACACTCAGGATTTTCGCCGCCGTCGAGTGATGAACTGGTTACCCTTAGGCTTAACCTACGCCTTTCTCTATATGGGGCGTTACAACATCAAAGTTTCCCAGCACGCCTTTGGCGAGATGAAAAATACTCTGGGCGAACCGATGATGAGCAATGCGGATTTTTCGACTATTTTTATGTGGGGGACGATTACTTATGGCGCCTCATTTCTGCTCAACGGCCCCTTGACCGACCGCTATGGCGGCAAATTAGCCATCATGATTGGTGCCGGAGGCTCCGCATTATGTAATCTGCTCATGGGTTTGGCCACCTGGAGCCTGACCGCGAAAGCCGATTCGGCGCCGTGGGTGATGGACAATTTCCTCCTCCTTTTCTCCGTGCTTTACGCTGTGAATATGTATTTCCAAAGCTTTGGTGCGGTGGCCATTGTGAAGGTGAATGCGCCTTGGTTTCATGTGCGTGAGCGTGGTGTATTTGGCGCCATTTTCGGTATCCTTATTTCGCTTGGAGTCTATTTTGCTTTCGATTGGGGCTATTTTATCATGAAGAATTTCTCTCTGGAAATGGTCTTCTTGGTGCCCACCATACTTCTGGCCATCTTTTGGGTTATTGATGTTATGGTGGTTAAAAACAGCCCTGGAGAAGCAGGACACGCCGATTTTGATACAGCGGATGCGTCCTCTGGCGATGAAGGCCCACAGCTGCCGGCGCTTGATGTGTTCAAGCTTATGTTCAAAAATCCGGTGATTATGACCATTGCTTGTATTGAATTTTGCAGTGGTTTTTTGCGGCAGGCCATCATGCAGTGGTTTCGCACCTTCGCCAAACAGACCGATGCTATTCTTGAATTGAAAGATAGTTTTGTTTATGAAAACTGGGGATTACTTCTTTGTTGTGCTGGAATCATGGGTGGTGTTGTCGCCGGCCTGATTTCTGATCATGTTTTTCAGTCACGCCGGGGACCGGTCGCCGGTATTTTATATGGTGGTATGCTGCTGGGCGCCACAATTATGACTTTTACTTATAATACAGCATTCGTGGGTCCGCTGGTTATTCTGATGTCCATGTGTGTCATCGGTGTGCATGGTATGCTTTCAGGTACCGCGTCCATGGATTTTGGCGGCAAGAAAAACGTGGGGATTGCTGTAGGGATCATCGATGGTTTTGTCTACTCGGGCACGGCTTTTATGGCCGGTCTTTATATGGTGATTCTTCCCAAAGACCAGTTGGATACGGCAGGTAATCTTATCGGCCCGGCCACTGAGCCTGGCAACTGGATATCCTGGCCGATATCAATGATTCCAGTGTCCCTGATTGGCTTGGTTTTAGCGCTTAAAGTATGGAACGCAAAACCCAAACCCAAAACAGCCAGTACATCTTAAAGCTCGCAGGATGAAACGCTCTGCGCTCTTGCGTTGATGTTGAGTCAGCGCCTGGCGCAGGAAAGATCCCTGGTCCACTAATAACTTTTAAGAGATTTGCCTTTTAAGGTTGAAAGAAAGATTTCGACACGTCTGTTTTTTTGCCGTGCTTTTTTTAGGGAATTCCCAGTTAATCCGACGGTGCTTTTTAAGGGGCGTGTTGAACCAAACCCCGCAGCAATAAGTCGCCCGGGCTCCACGCCTTGCTTGACCAGGAGACGAACAATACTGGATGCACGGGCGGTGGACAGCTCCCAGTTTGAGGGATATTTTGATGAGGCGATATCCGTATCATCCGTATGTCCTTCAATGACAACGGCGAATTTTGTCCGCCGAACAATCGTGTTGCCTACTTTTTCAAGTGCCGGGATGGCCAAAGGTCGAAGCAGTGCTTCCCCCGCACGAAAGAGATATTCGGCACTAAAACGAATGGCGATACCATCGTCACGTTTTTCGACATCGTAGATTGTATCTTCTTTGCGCTCGGTTGTTGAGCCAAAGAGTTGCATAAGCCCATCGAGGTCATCCATGGTGACATTCTCATAGGCCATATCACCGCCACCCAGAGATTCATTGAGCGAGCGAGCAATTTTTACAAATTTTTCCACATCAACATTAGAGACGGCGAGCATGGTGATGAAAAAGGTCATCAGCAGGGTGACCAGATCGCTGTAGGAGACAAAGAAATCGTCAGCTTCCTCGGCATTGTCATTTAGTTTGTTGGCGAATTTACTGTATTTTGCCATGGATTGAAAATTTCTTTAACGTCTGTTGGGTATGGCACGCACACCGGGTCTGATATAACAATTCAAATAATCTTGGACTTTGGCGGGATGCCATTCCTGGGCAATCATCACAATACTTTCATGAACCATATGCATGAGCTTGACTTCTTCACGCATTCTCTTGTCCATCTTGATCGCCAT
>JASMKV010000440.1 GCA_030749035.1 Myxococcota bacterium
GTCTGTTTCTATCGGCATTGTTGTTGGCGCAGGGGTGCACGCTTTTTTTAGATAGAGACGGTGATGGCCATTTGAACCATAGAGATAATTGTCCTAATTGGGCCAACCCGCAGCAGCAGGATATCGATGGTGATGGGCGTGGCGATGTTTGTGATCCATGTTCACAAAACAGCACAAAGGAATGTCTGGAAGCGCCTGAAGAAGAGGTCATCTATGGGTGCCTGGATGCGGACGCATGTAACTTTAACGCTGAGGCGACCAAGAGTGATACTTCGTGTGTCTATATCCTTGCAGGCGAGTGTGACTGTGAGGGCAATGTTTTAGATGCGTGCGATGTCTGTGGGGGGACAGGGCAGCCACAAGGTGAATGCGATTGTGATGGTAACGTTCTTGATTGCGCCGGTACGTGTGGTGGAACTTCCAGTGAGGATGATTGCGGTGTGTGTGGTGGCGAAGGCATTGCAACGGGGAAGTGTGACTGCGATGGCAATGTTCTTGATTGTACCGGTGAATGCGGGGGTGACGCGATTGAGGATTGCGCGGGGATTTGCGATGGCGGTGCGGAGATAGATTGTCTGGATGTCTGTGATGGCGCGGCGGTTGTGGATGTCTGCGGGGTGTGTCAGGGGGACAGCTCGAGTTGTAGCGGTTGTACGGATGACGAGGCGTCAAATTACGACCCAGAAGCTTTGGTGGATGATGGGTCGTGCATTCCTTATGATGATATCATGTTTTCACTTTGTCCGATTGTGGGACTCGGCACCTCAAACAATACGGTGGAGATCTGGGCCAAGGGTTCTTTGAATTTAGGTCAATTTCAGTTCTACTTTGAGTTTGATGAAGCGCTTGATGGAATTTACTTTCAGAATGCTGGTGGTATGGATGGCCTTGCTGAACAACATGGCATTGTTCTTTCTGGCGGCACTGAGCAGGTCCCATTCATTATGGGGGCTGGGATTCATGCGGAGAATGAGATTCCCGCGGCGGAAATGACCAATTGGGCTCGTCTTTTAAGCATCTCGTTGAGTATGAGCTTGGTCAACGTTGATGATATTATGTTTGCCTCTGATGATGAACAGCTGGCACACGAATACGGGGGAGAGGCAGGAACTTATGTGGCAAAATATCTTAGTACTTGCCAGGTGGATGATTAGTTGATTTTAAGTTAAGCTGAGGGGAACTCGTGAAGTTAAAATCTATGAATTTAGGCTACGCAAGATATCTGCTTTTATTACTCTTTTTGCCCACGGTCTCGTGCGCGCTGACGCAAGATAGGGACACAGATGGCGATGGCATTATCGACAGCGACGACAATTGCTTTATCAATGTGAATCCAGAGCAAGAAGACAGTGACGGCGATGGGATGGGTGACGTTTGTGACGATTGCCCGGAAAACAGCGACAAAGATTGCTCGACTGATCCTACCGAAGATCCTGGTCCGGTTCCGGGCTGCACCATCGGCAAGGCGGAAAACTTTAATCCGGATGCACAAAAGGATGATGGCTCCTGTGTTTTTCCAACACCGCATGTATCAAGCCAGCAGGCGACCTATACTTTTGCAGAGATCGGTTACGGGAGCTTTGACGTTGGTGCTGCCTGGATTTTAGCCTTCGCGCCGGTTGCGCAAGAAAAATCGACGGATGTTCCGGACAATTTTGTTGGCGCCGCCGCCTTCACCGGAACCCTGCCCTTTTCCATGACCTTGAATGGTTACGATCCAGACGATGCGCAGACCAGCCATTATTTGCAGGAAGGACAGGTTCCGCTTTTTGAACTCTATGTGACCAAAATTGGCCAAAGTGAAGCATCCGAAAACGAGGAGAGCAGAGGGCGACTCTATACCGCGGATGGAGAGGACAATCAGGAGCAAGGATTCAGCGCCGGTGAAGAGGTGGAAA
>JASMKV010000441.1 GCA_030749035.1 Myxococcota bacterium
CGCGCAGACGAATACGGTAATCAATCAAGGCGCCGGTTTTCATGGTGATCGGTAACGGTGTCTGGATTTTAAAATGCAGCCATGGTGGCGTAAGGCGTTGAAGGTTGGCCGCATCGCCAAAAAACGCAAACACATCCTCTAAAGTCGCATTCAAATGACACTCTGCGTAAAGCACCCAGACGCCAGATTTTTCAGGATGTCGTGAAATCTTCATCGGTCGCCATCTTCCCATAAAAGACAAAACTCAACAAATCCTGTTGCGCCATAATTATTGATACACATCAGGGCATAAACTTGCTATGCATAACGCTCCATGAAGTATGGCATTTTACTGATTAATCTTGGCACCCCTGATGCGCCGACCACACCGGCAGTGCGCCGCTATTTGCGCCAATTCCTCAATGATCCGCGCGTGATTGATATTCACCCGATTGGCCGCTGGCTGCTTTTGAACCTCATTATTTTACCCTTTCGTCCCGCCAAAAGTGCCGCCGCCTATCGCGCCATCTGGGACAAGGACCACGGCTCTCCCCTGCTGCACTACGGCCTGGAGGTTCGTGACAAGCTTGCGCAGCGCGTATCATCAGACATCAAAGTGGTACTCGGCATGCGCTATGGTAACCCCAGCATTGAAAGTGCACTCAAAGAACTGCAGGCGGCCAATTGTCAGAGCATCCAAGTGCTTCCACTTTTTCCGCAATACTCCAGCGCAGCGACCGGCTCAGCCATTGCTGAAACCATGCGAATCGTACAAGGCGCCTGGGATATACCTGATGTTTTCTTTCATAGTGATTTTCATGCACACCCGGCATTCATCGATGCGGTGGCACAAGTAAGCAAGCCCCACATCGAAAACTTTAAACCCGACCATCTCCTCTTTAGCTATCATGGCCTGCCTGAGCGGCATGTGCAAAAGAGTGATGACCCAACAACCAACCAATGCGACTTGCAAGGGCCCTGTCCCGTGATCGGCGCCGGCAATCGCTACTGCTATCGCGCTCAATGTTACGCAAGCACCGAGGCCATCGCCAAAATGCTGGACCTCGAGGCAGCGGAATACTCGGTATCGTTTCAGTCACGCCTTGGCAGAACACCGTGGATTAAACCCTATACTGATCTTGTCTTACCAGAACTCTATGCCAAAGGCGTGCGCAAGCTCGCGCTCATCTCTCCTTCTTTTGTTGCTGATTGCCTCGAGACCGTAGAGGAAATAGGGATTCGCACCAAAGCACAATGGCTTGAACTTGGTGGTGAAGACCTGATTATTGTACCGTGCCTCAATGCTGAAGATGTCTGGATAGACGGGCTTACGCGGATACTTCAGGAAAAGACAAAAGCACAGCTCTTAGCTTAAATTAAAAAACTTACCCCAGCGCGTCTTGAGCTGACTCAAGTCGGGCAAACTGTCATCGGGCAACGTAATATCCTGCGCAATCTGTGTCGTTTGGTGCAGCGCCTTTAAATCTTTTTGAATTTCTTTGGTCAAGGCAAGAACATCTTCTTTAACGACATCTGATGCATTCAAAGCCTCGCTCAACGCACCTGCTGCGCGGTCAAGCTTCGCATAGATGTCAATCTGCTGTTTGCAGCAATGCTCCAAAGTCAACACGCGTGCTTTTACCTTGCCTTCTAATGCTTGAAAAATCTGCTTCTGTGCTTTGCGCCCAATCCACTCTGAACCTTTTTGTGCAAGTGCTGCCAATTTTGGATCTTGAAAATCGAAAGTCAAAGACGTTTGTTCTGAAGTGCGCTTGACTCTTCCACGAAAAAGTTCGCGGCGATTTTGATTTTCCGCATCCTTTTCAAAAAATGCATGCCGTGCCTCGTGCAGTTCAACAGTGGTAACCTCACCCTTTTCGATGGCCTCTGCGCTAAGGAACAGGATTTTTTTCTCCGAATGAAAAGCACCTCTTGAACGACGTGCCCACAGCAATTTTGGCGCAAAGATGACCGTCGAATCCAGGTTCTCGCTCAGCCCATCCGCAAACCTTCCCAGGGAAGTTTGTTTGTCAGGTAAAATTCTTAGTGTATCGCCAGCCTCCTCAACCTCATATTTTACCCCCAAGGCATCAAGGTGGTGCTTGGTTTGTTCAAGCAGTGCATCAATCGTGGCGTCCACTTCTTCTGGTGTCTCTTCAACCTGTACCCCAGGCATGGGCTTGGTTGCATGCTTACGGTCGCCTAAAGAGCATTCGATGCGCACCAAAGAAGATTCTTGTGATTGGGAGGGCACCTGCTCAATCGTTGTCAGGAAATAATTCGTCGTATCGCACATCCAAACACCGTTACACAGAGAACTAAAGCTTGAAGTACGTCGACTGTACTCTTCAATGCGCTGCAGGAGCGCACTGGCATCCCCCAAAACCCCTTTGGCTATTTTTGGTCCAAACCCATCACTGTATTCCTTGAGATCTTTGGCGAGGCCCTTAAGCTGTTCAATATCAACTGGGTTTAATGGTGCATCCGTATCCATCGCCTTGCATAATTTACCCAAACCTTGCGCGGCAACCTGTGCGTTGAGGACAAAGGTTGAAAGCTCCTCGAAAGACATGGAAGAACCGTAGCCACCGACAGCTTTGCGCGGTAAGGCATGATAGGCTGCAATGGCACTGCGCATGGCACTTTGCGGCAAATCCTTGGCGGATGCGTCTTTGTTTTGAAGTACTTCGGCCGTTGGCCGGCGCAACGACGGCCCTTCACTTACCGGGCGGTCAAAGGCTTTGCCCAGCGTATGCCCAGCAGGCGTTTTGGGCGCATGTGCTGCCTCTATCGCGACCTCAGGTTTTGCAGAGCTTCTCTCTTTTGCCTTAGGCGCCGAGGTCTCGACCTCTGATGTCGTGCCTCTGGGCCGGAGACCTGGGTTTTGTGTAATTTTCGACATGGGGAGCATTAATATGCCACAGCCAAAAGCATTTGAAAACGTTGCAAATCGCCAATATGATCCGCCTTAGCGGCGCCACCTAAAGCACCAATAACCCCAAAAAAGCCAAGCACATAGACTCAGGCAGAAGCCCAAGACAAAATAGGTTGAGTCGTAAAACATCCGTAGACGATACGTCCCTTGCGGAACCAGAGCGCCACGCATCCAGGCATTCGCTGGAAATGTCTCTTTGATCTGACCATCAATCTCTATTTTCCAACCCGGGTACCAACTTTCGGCGACAATCAATATCGCCGGCGCCGCAGACGCAACATCCATCACAATCTCATTCAGACCAAAACGCACAATTTCAACCGGCGTATGCGCTATCTCACTTGTCTTAAACGCTCTGAGATTGTCTTCAAGTAATGCATTCTGCATAAACGCATGGCCGGCCTTCATCCGTGCTGTCGCATCTTTAAAATCTGTCACTTCGGTATAATCGCCGACAAGGTAAGCCCGTGCCTCAGCATTAGAACGCACCACAAGACGCTTTTTCTTACTGTCTAAACCTAAAACCAAACTCATGCCCGCATAAGGCAAAGGCCCCATCTCATAGAGCTTACGGTTAATATAGTTGGGTTCCTCATGTGGTATTCTCAAGCCCAAACTTTCGTGCAGATAATACCACACGCGTTCAAATTGTAAGCCAGAAAATCCATCCACATTTGAAAAACCCTTGGTCATCCCGATGTTCGAACGAATGTAACCATAGGGCATCACAAGGCGTGGTGGCACCCCATCTTGCTCAATGAGTCCCCTTGTCGTTAACGCATCAACCACCGCATCTTCTTGCGCGCCAAGTGCTGCTGGACGGTATGTGCGCTTATAAGCTGCACTGGCCCACATCAAATCTCCTGTGAGCAACACGAAAAAAAGACCATAAAAAATCAAATGTTTTTTTCGACCTAAAAATCGCAGCACAAACCAAAGCCCAATGCCAATGGTCACAATGATGGCGTAAAAGGTACGGTCTGGCTTGTAGCGTATCTCGCTCCCCTCACCGCCCATTAACCAGAAAAGCATCATGCCTAAAACGACAAAAAGAATGCTTTGCGAATTCTTGATGTGCAGCATGCGATTCGCACTCAGAGCCGCGCTGACAAAAAGCGCAAAGCACAATAGATACGCAAACCGGCACGGCAAGCGAAAAGCACTTAAGCCAGGCATCACATGCGCCAAAAACTGGTAAGACCAGGAGGACTGCCCCAAAGCAATCCCAAGAACAATGAGTGACAGCAAGAGCAGCGCGCGTGTCGATTTATTTTGCACCTGACAAAAACCCGCAAGCCCAAGCACAAGGACACCGACCCCCGCATAGAGATTCCAGGTCCAATTGACCCAAAATCCATCCCGAATAGGTGTGAACAAAGAAGCCAGGAAATTGGGATCCATAGGATAATGACTGAGTGCGGAAAAATCGGTATTCCGGGAACCCACACTTAAAAACTCCAGAAAAGGCAAAAGACCAACGGCACTCATAAGCCCCGCCAGCAACAAAGCACCAAAATAGCATAAAAGCGCATAACCCAGTTCATAGAAGTCTTCTGCTCTACGTGGCAGCGCGCGGTGAAAAAACAAAAAGAGCCCGCTGCCCATGCATAAGGTCCAAAAGATCTGTGGATGCGAGCCCAGCAATGCAAAGCACATCACCCAAGACAGCCCCAACACAGCTTGCATTTTTTTTTGCTGAGTCAACACACACACAAAATAAAAGAATGCCGGCATATAGGATAAACCATAGGCGTAATGTATCTGCCCCGCCTCATAGTACCCTCGCCAGGGTCCCAAAAGTGGCATTGCCAGGGCAAAAAGCAAAGCCATCGAACTTTCAACATCAAGAACGCGCAACAGTCGATAAGCAAAAAAACAAAGCAAAAATGTGTGCAATCCAACATTCAAAAACATCGATGTTGTATCAGAAAAGACCAAATGCAGCGCATTGGGGGGATAATACACACCTGATTCAATATCTGCGGCAAAAGGGCGCCCCAAGAAAGTATGCGGATTCCAGTGCGGCCAGACACCGAGCTCAAGGGCTTGCCGCCAAAATGCACGATAAATCTGGTGCAAATCCAAATAATCGCCACCCTCAAGAAAGGACGGCTTGAGCAACACGGTATAGGCGCTGAGCAAGGCTGCATAGAGCGCAAAAAGGCCAGTCTTTTGACCCCCGCATGCTTTATATTTCTCCAAAAACCTCAATACACACAGGCTAGTACACACAAGCCCTCAAGAAAAGCACGAATCTGACCCGACCACGCCGTATTCAGCGTCAATCTTCATCACCATGCAATTGAGCGCTTATGCTTGACGCATGCCCGACCTTCCCTGTATAGGCTTCATCAAACTTCTGCTTGAGAGCCCCTAAAGCAAAAGAAATGGAGTATCCTATCCGTCTATCGGGGCATATAAAGACCAACATTCTCATGGCCAGCCTTTTAATAGGCTTTGCTGCGTGTTCTGATGGAGCGCCTGACGATGACAAAGCGCCTAACGATACAAACGTCATCGTCCCTAATCAATCGCCACTTCCCGCCTTCAATTTCAGCCCTGCAACAGGCGCCATCCCACTGCAGGTTTTCTTTGACGCTTCAGAAACCACCGACGATGCCGATGACCTCGACAATTTACTTTTTCGCTGGGACTTTGATGGTGACGGTGTCTGGGATACTGAATACGGCCCCAACGTCAACGTTGATCACACCTATATATTAAGCGGTGAGTTTTCGCCACGCTTGGGCGTTCTCGACAGCGAAGAAGCTGTCGCCTGGACAGCCCAGGAAGGTGCCATCTCGGCCTATATCGACGGTCTTCCGCCAGGCTCATTGATCGCCGACCTGCGCGTCGACACGAATCGTAACGGTGCGATAGATGATGCTGACGATATCAATGAGAATGTTTTTACATCGACATCCGGTGCTGTCTATATGCCAAATCTTGATGATGATGATAACAACGGTGAACGCGACGGCATCGACAATCAAGCCAATCCTTTACTGGAAATCGATGAATTTTCTCAAATTCATCTTGCACAAATTCAAGGTCTGAGCCCTGAGCATCAAGTCAGCTTAGAAATTTCTCCACAAAAAGCTGCAGACCGGGTGCGACTCTACCAACTGCAGTCACAATCGTTGGAGCTTATTTCAGATTTGAGCAACAACACGATTCTTATTCCCAACGAGATTATCGGCGAAGAGAGTTTAGAGCTCTTACTCGAAGGCTTGGTGGGCAGAAGTCAATTCTTTAACGGAGAGATCTCTTTGCGCCTCATCATCAAAGAAGGCTACGATATTCTTTCACAAGACCACGCCATCATCAAAGCATCACCCGTCTTTTTCCCTGACAATACGCAAAAAGGGAAGCGACTCTATATTATGCAAATCACCGAACCGAGCGCCTCCACCAATTTTGCATTCTACAACAAGGTACAAAATAATCTCCCCTATCCGATTGAACTCTACGATGTTGATGAATACGATTATGGCTGGGACCGATGGACGCAAGACAGCATGCAGACCGGCTATGTTGAAAGTCCTGGCGCTTCAGGACCAATACGCTATGGCTTTCACCTCCAGGTTAAACGGGACACCGGCAATGCTGGACTAGAAGCCTTACTGCCCACAGAAGTGCTGGCCCCCGATACGGGCTTTATTTATCCCGGTGGCGATTACGAGACCTCGCTTAACTATGGCGGGAATCTTGAAATTGTCCCTCCACACAGCACTGCAAACGCTGCATATCCATTTGGACGCATCGTTGTCGGTGGCGGGGATGGCGGTACGCTCGAAGGTACAACCTACGAAGACCACATGGACACCAATCAGCGCAATTGGTTAGATGCGCAAGATGTCCAAGGACCGAGTATTGAACTCTCCTCTGAGTGGCTTGCTGTTGGTCATCTCGATGAAATATTTTTATTTATTCCAGATTATCGCCCACAAAGCGCGCGCCCCTGGAAAGTCATTATTGCTTCTCCAACCTTGGCCTGGAATGGCTTAACCGATCTCTACTCGCAAAATCTTGGCCATGCGAAAGTGTTTGAGGGCCGGCAGGAGCAAACAACCGTAAGCCATATCTTAACCGATGCTGAACTCTTTTATTACAACCAGGCGGCCCAGGCACGCATCGACAGCATTCGTATCCAACTCGAAGAGACCTTAGGCCTTGATGACGAAGACTTTATTGAATTGCCCGTTCTCTATGAACCGCTCTGGTATGGCGGTTATGATTTTGCCCTGGCCTACAATCCCGGTGTGCAAAACCTGATTGTCGCTGATGATGTTCTTTTCATTCCTGATCCAGAAGGGCCAAGAGTAGGTGGCGTTGGCCTGTGGAAAGCCCAAATCGAAAGCCGTCTCGAAACATTGGGATTTGAAATTCATTTTGTCGATGTTTTTGAACCCTATCATGTCATGATGGGCGAAGCCCACTGTGGTTCAAATTTTGAACGAGAAGGTTTTGCCTCCTCCTGGTGGGAGCAATAAGATGATTTTGAATAAAGCACTTTTGTTAACCCTGACCTTGGCATCCCCCAATACAGAAAACCCCATCGCGCATACCCACGTCACGGTGGCCAATGAAACCCCCGCCGCATTAAGCGCCATCTTTCAAGGCCTGCAGCCAGAATTCTACTTGCGTATGCGTCGCCCCGAACCCAATATTGATCGCGAGCTCGACAAAGGACTTCCTTACGTGACGCAATTTATGGGGATTTACAACAACCTTGAGGCCTACCCCTTTGCTTCGAACGCAGAATACCCACCACATCTCTCAGCCAAAACGATTGCCCACTTACAAATTCAAGAACGCATCGCTCTACAATCAGGCATCATTCGGCTGGTCGCCCAAAGTCAGCACCCTGCGGCCTTTGACTTTTTGCGAGACATCATAAGCAACGACGATGAAAAGATGGCTCTGCGCAGCACCGCCACGCGTGCCCTGGCCAACATACAGCATGAAAATACACAGGCGTATCTGCAAGCGCTTCTGGCCAACCCTGCCGAAGAGCTTCGCGTACGCTCTGCTGCGCTGCAAGCACTGGCTTATTTCAAAACCCCCGAAGTCCTGGAGCAATTTAAAACACTCATCTGGTCTAACAATACGCCCGAGCTCACACGGGCGCTGGTTCCTGCCCTCGCTACTCTGGGTACACAACAACCATTGGCGAGAGGTGCAGATTTGCAAGAAAAAGTCTCAGCCCTACTTGCTGAATTTTTGCTTAGCAGCCATGACAATACCCGGCACATCCAACCCAACTTACTCGTGCAAGCCTTTGGTCGTGTACCGCACCCGAACACCATTAAGATTCTAAAGGAAGCTCTAAAATCGAATCAAACACAGGCTCAAAAGCAGCGCATTCGCAGCGCCTTGCGGCATATGGAACTGGCACAAAAGCGCACTCAAACCCGCTAAATTCGTGCTTTAGCGTACGTCAATCTAAAGAAACCATTTAGGGCTTTGCTTTTTCGAAAGGCGTGATACGTAGCAATGCATGAGCGTGATTAAGCCCCCTTCGACATCACAATCCAGCCCGACGATGCAAAATGAGCATGCATCAAGTCCACTCTCGGGCAGTGATGACTCTACGACGAATCTCGATGCTCCCCCCGCACTTTCCCAAGAAGCCCGCCGCTTAACCAATCCGGTCGAGCTGCAAGAAAATCAGCTTTCGCCAGCATTTGCCACAAGCACAAAAAAAGTCGGCCTGGAGCAAAACAAGATCGATAAAGCTTCACAAAATGCCTTTGCACAAAAAATAGATGGGCTCAAAGCGGCAGGCAAAGATTTTAGGGCGGGCAATATGGACATCGATGCACTTTCCCTGAAAACCCGAGACACACTCGAAAGTGCCGCCAAACATTTAGACAAACATGGGGTCAAATACGATATGGCACTTGATGCCAAAATCATCACCATTTTACCCGACAAGAGTTCGGCCCTTGGACGCTTTGCCTTAGGCTGCAAAGAAAACCTCGATCAAGTCGAGCTCTGCTACGAGCCCGAGGAGCTGGTCACCGCAGGCGCCGCTGGACAATACAGTGACGAAGAGCAGACTATCTATATTACCCACCGTGCCATTGAAAATCTAAAACCCACCTTGATTGATCTGCATGAAGCCAGACACGGCTTTCACCACAAGCGGGTCGACAAACTTGAACTGGATGATGTTTTCGACGGCGTTATTATTCCCGCACGCTATAAAGATCCCGACAAGTTGCGCAATTATACCGAAGGGTTTTCTCTCGATGAGATTTCCACCTACGCCCGCGATGTCAATTCAAGTGCCAGTGGCTTAGGCAAAATCTATTATGCACTGCAAGGGCACGATGGTGTGCATGTCGAGAATCTTCCCGACAAACTCTCTTCAACCCTTAAAGACCTTAAAGCCGAACTCAAGCATATGGGTAAGATACTCAGTGAGGCGGTGCTCGAAGAAACCAGCGCCATCTCTGCCATGATTGACGACAAGGCGATTGCCAACGGCAAGGTTTTAGGACTGCATAGCGGCTCTTTAGGGTTCTCCTGGGTCCATCCTGAAACCCAGGAAGAAATTGTCGCCGCCATCTGGTTAAAAGAGCGCCCCGTAAGTCAGGAAGAGTTTCTGAATATCCATATTTCCCCCGCATCCTATGATGGCGGCATTCTCGTCCACCTTAACGAGAAGAAATTGGTTAAAGCCATCAATGACTATAATGAAGGTGACGATTTAAACGACTTTAAAGACAATGTTGTTCATATATTAAACAACCAAGTCACAGCGCGCTACAATGATTTAGGCCAGCGCGCAGCAAGGCAGGTCGAAGTCTATAGCCAAGTACAAAAAGATGTGGTCGCTTGTGAAAATGCATTGACCCAAGGCATTGATGACAATGATTTGCTTAAGCAAAATCTGGGTCATCTCCACAGCCACCTCAAAGACCTGGTGAAAACCTGGAAGGTCAGCAAGTAGCTGCCCTTGATTCCATCGGGCAATCCTCTTATAGAAACACCATAGCTTGTCGCATAAGACATCCCGTGTCAGCGAATAATACGAAGGAAGGAATACAGCATGTCATCTCATCCCACTGACTTTCAAGGTTCCGTCATCGATGCACTCCGCGAAGCCATCGAGCAAGAAATTCCCGATGCGCAAGCTGAGATCAGCGGCGGCGGTGGGCATTTTAGCATCGAAGTGGTTTCACCGGTGTTCGAAGGCAAAAACATGCTTGCCAGTCAGCGCCTGGTCTACGCCGCCATCGCTCACCTGATGAAGGGCGAAACCGCGCCTGTCCATGCCATCGACAGTCTCAAAACACGAACCCCCTAAAAAAGACTGAGTTTTTGCTGGGACACAATCTTTAAAAGATGATAAGAACAAAGACCATGCGAATGTATTCACGCTTTGCCTGCATCACACTCTCCGCCATCATCGTGATTGTGCTTTGCGCACCAACAAAAGCCAGGGCCGAAGACAAAACTTCGCCACTCTCCCTTAAACAAGTCGTGCTTTTGGTGCTCAAAGACAATGCACAGCTCAAAGCAGCTGCATTGAACGTTCAGGGCGCAGAAGCCTTACACACCTATTCAGGCACATTTAAAAACCCAGAAATGGCCATACAACTCGAGGACTTTCTCGGCACTGGTCCAATGTCAGGATTTTCAAACGGGCAAACAACCTTAAGTCTGCGCCAAACTCTTGAGCTCGGCGGTAAACGTGATGCCAGAACAAATGTCGCCGGCGCCACCTTATCGTCTCAACAAGCCGCATACGAAAGTAGGCGCATCACGATACTTGCAGAAACCCTTGTGCGCTTTATCCACGTGGTTGCCGATCAACACCGATTGGCCACCGCCACACGTGCCAAAGAGTTGGCACAGCGCGGCTTTACTTTTGCCAGCCAGCGCGTACGAAGTGGTGCTGCCTCAACCATCGAGCAACAACGGGCCAACATCGCCCTGGCGCGCACCAAGATCAACGAGGACCACAGCCAGCACGATCTGCGCGCATCAAAGCGTCACCTATCGATGATGTGGGGTGATCCAGAAGCCCAATTTTCTGATGCCCAGGCGGAGCTCTTTCGCTTGGTCGACCTTCCCCCCTACGACAATCTTGCCGAACGCATTGAAAACAATCCTGAATTGATCCGGTATGCCAAAGCACAAACAAGCCAACAAGCCAGGCTCGCCCTGGCGGAATCCAGGGCCATTCCGGATTTGAAAATCAATATCGGCGCCCGACGATTCGAAGATTCGGGAGATTATGGCATGGTCTTTGGGCTTTCGGCACCACTCCCTGTCTTCGATCGCAATCAGGGTCGCATTCATTCGCTAAAGAAAAAAGAGCACGCACTCATCGCGCAAGAGGGAGCAGAGCGGGTACGCCTTTTGGCCAGGCTTTATGATGACATGCAGGAATTTTCCCACGCCAGACAAAAACTGGAAGTCCTGGAGCGTGAAATCCTTCCCGAAGCCGCAAGCGTACTTGGATTTATAAGCAATGGATTCAAATCCGGACGTTTCTCACAGATTGAGCTGCTTGATGCGCAACGCACACTTGTCGAGCTGGAACAAGAACGCATCGATGCTGCCGAAGAGATGTGGACCCATGCCATTCGTATCAAGAGCCTTATCGGTGTTGCACCTTTTATTGGCGCGCCCGACAAAGAAGAAAATACGGCCACGACACAACACAAGCAGGGAGAACAACATGAATAAGAAAAAACACATTTTGCGTGTGTTCTTTTGGAGCGCCTTGGTTGTCATCGCAGGTTCTTTTCCTACAGGAGAGAACATCGCCCTGGCCAGCGGAAAGCACGAAGGACACCATGGACATAACGAAGACCATGGAGACCACCACGGAGACCACCATGGAGACCACCACGGAGACCACCACGGAGACCATCATGATGATCAGCATGAGAAAAAAGGCCCGCATGGCGGTCGCCTCTTAGAGGGTGAAGATGGCTTTGTTTTAGAAATGACCATCTATGAGCCGGGCATTCCTCCCCAATCGCGCGTCTACCCCTATCACAACGGTACGCCTATCGCCCCCGATGAGGTCACACTCAATGTTCAACTGCATCGCTTTGACCGCATCGACACCATTGCCTACACCAGACAGGGCGATTTTTTGTTTGGCGATAAGATTATCAAAGAGCCCCACTCCTTCGACGTGAAGGTTCAAGCGAACTTTAAAGGCAAAGAGTACGCCTGGACCTATGAATCCCACGAAGGTCGCGTGAACATTTCTGCCGAGAGTGCAAAACTCTCAGGCATAGGATTACAACAAGCCGGGCCACGAAAAATGGTCGAGCGCATTCCGGTACTGGGTCAGGTTGGCCTTAATCAAGACGCGGTCAAGCATGTGGCGGTACGTTATGCTGGCGCCGTCCGTTCCTTAAACAAAAGCCTTGGAGATTACGTCAGAAAAGGTGAAACCCTTGGTGTCATCATGGGTACAGAAAGCCTCAACGAATTTTCAATTAAGGCCTCGGGCTCTGGAGTTGTGGTGGAAAAACGGGTGACGGTGGGCGAAGTCATCAACGCCGGTGATGTCATCTTCGTCGTCGCCAACCTCAAAACAGTGTGGATCGATTTCACCGTCTATCGTCGTGATGCCGTGCGTGTGGCACCTAAGCAACACGTACGCATCTTCCCTGGAGATGGCATGGAAGAGTTTGCGGCAACCCTCGCCTATATTGCCCCTGTGGGCGATGCACCAAGCCAGAGCGTGACCGCACGCGCCATCGTCAAAAATCCTGGTGGAAAACTGCGTCCGGGGCTTTTTGTGAAAGGCGAAATCGAAATCGCCAGCACAGATGCGCCTGTCGTGGTTAGACGTGAGGCCATTCAAACTTTTCGTGATTGGCAGGTGGTCTATCGTAACCGCGGCACCCTCTACGAAATCACCCCGGTCGAGCTTGGACTTGTCGATGGCGACTTTGTGCAGGTGCTCTCGGGGTTGGCACCGGGTGAGACTTATGTGACCCAAAACAGTTTTATTATCAAAGCGGATATCGGCAAAGCCGCTGCAACCCACGACCACTAAAAAAGGGAACTTCTGTGCTTAGACGCATCCTGCAATTTTCAATCGATAGACGTGGCTTCATTATGATCCTGACCATGTCCATGGCTCTGCTGGGTGTCTATAACTTTACGCGTCTTCCCATCGATGCGGTACCGGACATCACCAATGTACAGGTTCAAATCAATACCGAAGCCCCGGGCTATTCACCGCTCGAAGCAGAACAGCGCATCACCTTTCCACTTGAAACCGCGATGGCCGGACTCCCCAAGCTATCCTATACACGCTCGCTCTCGCGCTATGGCTTATCGCAAGTCACCGTTATCTTTGAAGACGGCACGGACATCTATTTTGCCCGGCAGCTTGTCAACGAACGTTTGCAAACTGTATCCGCACAACTCCCCGAAGGCATCGAACCCATACCCGGCCCCATCGCCACGGGCTTGGGCGAAATCTATATGTACACCGTGGAGGCCCATGACGATGCGAGCAACGCCGATGGCAGCCCCATCACACCGACAGATTTACGCACAGCGCATGACTGGGTGGTCAAACCACAGCTTCGCCAGGTGCCGGGCGTCGTTGAAATCAACACCATTGGTGGCTATGAAAAACAGTTTCATGTCACCCCCGATCCAGAAATGTTACGGGCCTACGGCTTATCCATCGAAGACGTCGTCCATGCACTGCAAAAAAACAATGCGAATGTTGGCGCCGGCTATATTGAAAAAAATGGTGAGCAATATCTTGTTCGTGTACCGGGTCAAGTTGAGTCTCTTAAAGAAATAGAGCAAATCACCGTCGCTCTACGCAATGGTAAACCGGTCCAAATTCAGCGTGTTGCCCAGGTCGCCCCAGGAAAAGAACTCAGAACCGGTGCCGCCACTGCAGATGGGCATGAAGTTGTGCTCGGCACTGTGTTTATGCTCATGGGTGAAAACAGCCGGGTCGTGGCGCAGGCGGTCGATGAGAAAATGCAAGACGTCAAAAAGAGCCTGCCGCCAGGTTTTTTTATTCGCACCCTATACGACCGTACAAACCTGGTGAATGCCACATTAACGACGGTCAGAAACAACCTGGTTGAAGGTGCATTGCTTGTCATTATTATTTTATTTCTTTTCTTAGGCAATTTACGTGCCGCACTCATTACCGCTATGGTGATTCCCCTATCGATGTTGTTCACCGTGACCGGAATGGTTGAGACCAAGGTCAGTGGCAATCTCATGAGTCTGGGCGCACTTGATTTTGGCATCATTGTTGATGGTGCAGTGATCATCGTCGAAAACTGTGTGCGCCGATTGGCTGAAGCGCAGCGCAAATTCGGGAGACTTTTAACCCCTGAGGAACGGCTGCGCACGGTTTTCGAGGGCACCCGTGAGGTGCGTCGCGCCACCATGTTCGGCGAGCTTATTATCACGGCAGTTTATTTGCCCATCCTCTCTCTTTCAGGCGTTGAAGGAAAAATGTTTCATCCGATGGCCTTGACGGTGATTATTGCCCTACTTGGCGCCACGATTCTTTCGGTCACCTTTGTGCCCGCCGCTGTCGCTCTGGCTTTAACGGGAAAAATATCGGAGAAACAAAACATTGTCCTCCGACTGGCGCACAAATTATACGAGCCCGCCCTTGAAGTCTGCATCAAACGCCGCAAGCCTATCGTTCTTGCTGCGGTCATCCTGGTTATCTTTGCCGGCATGGGCGCCAAACGTATGGGCACAGAATTTATCCCCAGCTTAGATGAAGGTGATGTGGCACTCCATGCTTTGCGCATCACCGGAACAAGTCTGACACAGGCCGTGAGCATGCAACACAGCCTTGAAGACCGTCTGCGTGAAGTGCCAGAAGTCAAACATGTCTTCGCCAAGATTGGCACCGCAGAAATTGCCACCGATCCCATGCCACCATCGGTGACTGATGGATTTGTGATCATGAAACCCCGGGATGCCTGGCCCGATCCAGACAAAACAAAGCTCGCACTCGTACACGAACTCGAAGATATGGCGTACCCTGTCCCCGGTAACAACTATGAGTTCACCCAACCGATTGAAATGCGTTTCAACGAACTCATTTCCGGGGTCCGCAGTGACGTTGCCGTCAAAGTTTTTGGCGACGACATGGACACCCTCCTAAACACCGCCGAAGTCATCGCCAAGGTGATTGAGAATGTACCTGGCGCAGCCGATGTCACCGTCGAACAGGTCACAGGTTTGCCCATTTTAAGCATTAAAGTTAACCGGGACAGACTTGCACAATTTGGTCTCTCGATGGCGGATATCCAACACACGGTGGGGACAGCTTTAGGGGGCAGCAAAGCCGGTCTCTTTTTCGAAGGCGACAGACGTTTCGACATCATCGTCAGACTTCCCGAGCCCTTAAGAACTGAGATTTCGGCGATTGAACGCTTACCCATCTCCCTACCCTCACCCAATATGGTGGACGAATCGAAACCACATGCGCCACCCATGCCTGCACGTTTTATCCCGCTTGGCGAAGTTGCGCAGATAGAAGTCGCGCTTGGTCCCAACCAAATCGCCAGAGAAAATGGCAAACGACGGATTGTTGTCACCGCCAATGTGCGGGGCCGTGACTTAGGTTCTTTTGTCGAAGAAGCGCGCGCACGCATCGATTCGGGCGTGACGGTGCCGCCTGGAAACTGGCTGGCTTGGGGCGGGCAGTTTGAATTGCTGGAAAGCGCTGCGGACCGCTTGAGGTTGGTGGTGCCCATTGTCTTGTTGCTTATCTTCTTTCTGCTCTACTCCACATTCAACAATATCAAAGATTCCCTTCTGGTTTTTTCAGGAGTACCTTTGGCGCTTACCGGTGGCGTCGCCGCTTTGTGGCTGCGTGACATCCCGCTTTCTATTTCCGCAGGTGTGGGCTTTATCGCCCTTTCGGGTGTCGCCGTGCTTAACGGCCTGGTTATCATCACGGTCATCAATCGTCTTATCAACGATGGTATGGCGCTGGAAAAAGCGATCCGGGAGGGCGCATTAACGCGCCTTCGACCAGTTCTCATGACCGCATTGGTCGCATCACTGGGCTTTGTCCCTATGGCCATAGCCACGGGTACTGGCGCCGAAGTGCAACGCCCTTTAGCGACCGTGGTCATTGGCGGCATTCTTTCGTCAACAATCTTAACGCTCGTGGTCTTACCTGGATTGTATCGGCTTTTTCATCGTAAGCAAAAGTAGCGTGGCAGCGCCACAGCATTAGAGCTTTATTTCAATGCTGATATTCTATTTATCCGCACTTTATTGACACTTGCTTGCTCAGGAGAACGCAAAGCTTTCATGCAGGTCGGTAATTTTTGTTAAGAGAAGACGATCAAAGCGCCAAGCAAGGGTCCT
>JASMKV010000442.1 GCA_030749035.1 Myxococcota bacterium
GACGCCGTTCTGTAAGCAGTCAACGTCCTCTTCGGCATGTATACCGGTTGAGGCCTATCAATTTTCTCCTGGCCATTCTTCCTCAGAGGAATTTTTCGGAGGAGCCCGTGTTGTCGGTTCAAATGGGAAAACGTTTAAATACGACGAGTTGGATAATATTCTTTCTATCCTTGAAGGCGAGAGTGACAACAGGTTTGTCTATAATGGTGAGCACAATCGTCTGCAATCGACTGCCGACCATACGTATACATATGATAATGCGGGTTTCGTTATAAAACGCGATGAGGAGCCCTATGCATGGGATGCCATGGGACTTATTCACAGCCGTGGTCAGGGTGACAACAAGGACACTTTTGTTTGGGATAGTCTGGGGCGACCGGTCGAACGTGTCATTTTTGGTGTCACAACAACTTATCTTTTTGGCGGTTTGGTCGAAGCGGATGCCTCTTATCAACCAACATCTCTCGATCTTAAAGAGGTGCGCTTATTTTTTGATGAAAGCGATGAGCGTGTCTATCGACATTTTGACTTTCGCGGCAACGTGCAATTTATCAGCTATAATGATGGAGAATTTATTTATGCATTTACTTATGATGCGTATGGCGCAAGAACAATGCAAATGGCCAGCATTGGCAGCGACGATACTGAAAAGGGGATAACCCCCAAAGACTTTATGGGTTTTGCGGAGGGCGACCAATTCGACACGGTTAATCGATTAGGCGTTCGACTCTATGACTCAAGTGCCGGCCGGTTTCTTTCCCCTGATCCTATCCATCAGATGATTAACCAATACCAATATGCAGAGGGCAACCCGATTGATTTTTGGGATCCAACAGGAGAGTTTTCTGTTAGTATTGGTGGGGGATTCTTCATTTTTAACATAGGTTTCACAGGGGCAGGTATTGGGTGGGGATGTACTTTTTCCCAGAGCCCGCTTGACGGAATATTACTCTATTTTTTGATGCCCTTAATCTTGTTTTTTGAAAAGAAGCGTAGAATGAAAGGCGTCGTAAATTGAATTTTATGTCGAACTTTGCCCTTCAATCTTTGGCCAGACGGTGGCCAAGAGCTCTAAAATGATCTTTCTTTAGAATCGGTTTGTCCGAGTAAAAACGGAGAAATCAAGTAACTTTTTAGGAAAACCTCATGTCTGAATTTTCCCATAGTGGCGTTGCTAAAAAAGAATACGTGCAAACGATGTTTAACGATGTAGCGCATCGTTATGATTTTTTAAACCGCCTGCTTTCTTGTGGCGTGGATGTTTATTGGCGCAAGCGATTGGTTCAAACCTTAGAGATTAAAGAGGGCGATCGCATTTTGGATGTGGCTTGCGGGACGGGCGATGTCAGCATGGCCATCTTAAAACAACATAAGGTGCATATTACGGGGCTCGATTATGCCTCGAAGATGGTCGAATTGGCCACGCATAAAGCGACAGCGCTTGGCTTTCATAACCAAGTAAAATTTATGCAGGGGGATGCGGAAGCCTTGCCCTTTGCGGATGGATTTTTTGATAAACTCTGTATTGCTTTTGGTTTTCGTAATATGGGTCACTACGATGTGGCCTTGCGCGAGTTCTATCGGGTGCTTAAGCCTGGCGGACAGTTGGCTGTTTTGGAATTGTCTGAGCCGGGTTCGATCATGTTTAAAAAGTGTTATGACGTTTATTTTACAAAGGTCTTACCCAAAGTCGCAGCACTTCTTTCTCGCGATGATGCCTATCGTTATTTGCCCGAATCGGTGGCCCATTTTCCTCCCCGTCAACAGGTGTGCACCATGTTTGGCGCTGCCGGTTTTCAAAGCGTCAGGTACGAAGATTTAACTTTCGGTGCATGCTCTATTTTTTTAGGTACAAAAACGTAATTGTCTAATTGTTAAACTGCACCAGACTTAAGCAGGGCTCATT
>JASMKV010000443.1 GCA_030749035.1 Myxococcota bacterium
AGAATCATAAACTCTAAAACAAAAATAAGCTCTAACCATAAATATTTAAAGAATGGTGCAGAGAATTGACTCGCCCGCCACGCAATGTCGGTCAACGATTCATGGATGTTGTTTTAGAGCTTAACCACGGAAATAAAAACAAAGAAGAAATTGAGCCGGCACGAGATGCAATTATTGCGGTTGTTATCGAGCTGATTGAGGTTGGACAATTTAAGCAAGCCTGGGATGCAATTTTAGGGCTTGAGGGGTTTTTAGAGCATGTTCCGGAGTTGGCCGTTTTCTCCGAAGACTCTTATGAGTCTTTAGGGGAAAGCTTTCCTTTAGGCGTAAGGCGCTTGGATGAAAAGCAAATCAAGGGTGCAGCGGCTGTCTGGCGACGTATTCCTGATGCAGAGCAAAAGAATATTTTAAGAGGGTTGGTCAAATCGCCAAATTCACGATTACTGCGGATTTTACCGCAGGTGATTAAGTCGGCCGGTGGGGAAACACGGAAATTTTTAAAGCAATTGATGAGCACAGGAGAACCTGAAATCATTGCGGCATTTTTGGATTTGGTGGTACAAATTCTTGGAAAGAATGCGAAAAGTATTCTTGACGAAAATCTAAAACGCCCCGAGGAAGATATTCGGCGCGCAGCGTTTATGGCCTTAAGCAAGTTAAAGCCTGAAGATGCTGCCCCTGAAGCGGTGCGCTTACTTTTTGATAAGGATGCCCAGATTCGCTCGCGTGCGCGCTATGTTTTAGAGTCACTTAAAGATCCTCGTTTGGTTAAAATATTTGAAAAAGGTGTTTATGGTAAGCCATTTTCACTTTTAGGACTCGATGAAAAACGAGCCTTCCTTGTATCTGCAGGCCGTTTGAATAGGGACGCAGGTCTTGTGTTTATTCGCAAGCTCGCGCTCCAAGGCAATGTCCTCTCCTCAGTGCAAACAAAGGAAACTCAGTCTTCAGCTTTACAGGCTCTGGGGATCCTTAAAGACAGTGACTCGTTGGCGATGCTTGAGCAACAAAAGAAGAGTTTGAAAAACTCTCAGCTTATCAAGAGCGCTGCAGCTTATGCGATTTCGGTTATTCAGCGTGACGAAAAAGGCGCTCAGGTAAAACCCAATGTCGAGAGTAAGGAAGTGGTTTCTTCTGATGCGGGCGATGCCAAGGTTGATGCTGTAGTGAAGACAGCAGAACAACCGGCAGAGGAATCGTCACCTGAGTCAGCAGAACAAGAAAGCTCGGTGGCGTCATGACAAGTGCTGGTGGTGCGGCAGGTGAGCAATTTGATTTTCAGGATCTGGCCCGGGCGGCTTTAAATTCATTTTTTGTGTTGATTAAAACAATTCAAGTTTATGAGCCGGACAATTCAGTTTTTGAGCGTCCAATGCAAAGTTTCTGTGACTCCGTGAATCGCCTGCTTGAGGAGAAACCTAAAGTTGAATTTAGAGTGATTGGTCAGTTGGTTTATATCAACAAAGTCTTTGTGCGTATTGATTCAACGATGCATGAAAATCTCAAGGGTTTGCTGACCGTTTTTGAGAAACTGAATATTAACGAGCTTGTTTTCAAAGAAGCCATTGAGCCAGAGAAGTTTATGGCTTTTCTTTTGGAAATACGCCAATTCCTACAGGATGAGGAACCAGAAGAATCGTTTCGCTCTAAAGAATTCGAAGGCATGAGTACCGGAATGATAGAGTTGGAAGACGATAACGAAAAGCGCATTGAAATGTCAGAAAGCATGCGCGCTCTTCGTGCCTATCTGAGTGCGTTATTGACACTCAAGGCAATGATTAAAGGTGCGGAGACCGGTAAGAAGGTTTGGCTGGCCCCGGTGAAAGGTGCGATTCAAGATTTGGTGACCCATGTTTATGCGAATGATGCAATGATGTTAGGGATAGCGCAATTACCACATTATCGTCATAAACATTTTAACCGTTTGGTCAATACAGCAATTGTTGTGAGCGCCATGTGTCGCCAGCTCGGTGCGGATAAAGTCAGTGCGGCGAAGATGGCGCTGAGCGCCGCTGTTCACGATCTTGACTGGAGCAATGAAGGAAACCACAAAGTAACCATGCATCAGCTTTTACGGATTTACCGGGGAGATGTTATTGGTCGGGAGCGTTTATTAACGGTTAAAGAGCTGAACAATCTCAACGGCTCCATCCCAGCAAAGTTTATTTCGGTTGCATCCGCATATGAACGGCTAAGTGCGCTTGGCGATGAAAATGGTCCTGTTCCGGGCGATGAAATCCTGCGCCGAATTGAAGAGGGTGTTGGTGTGACTTATGATGAACTGGCGGTAAAAATCCTTGTCAATGTTGTGGGATTATTCCCTGTCGGGACAACGGTTGAATTGTCAACGGGTGAGTTTGCTGTTGTCGTTGAAATGCCCGAAGACGGCCGTGCATTGTCGGCGCCGATGGTTAAAATCATACGCGATGCCAATGGTGATTCTGCAGATGGTCGCATGTTGGACCTGGCCCAAGCAGGAGCACCCAGCATTAGTCGAGGGGTGCCGCCTGGCGAACTTGAGGTCAATACGGCAGCTTTCTTTCTCGTGTAGAGTACTCTCTTTAGGTTGCTGTTTTAAGTTGGCGCATGCGTGTGTCGTTCATGGCGACCCCTTCGCGCCAGCCAATCGATTGTGAGAGCCTTAAGGATTCTTCAAAGTCGACCTTTGCTTTATCGAGTTCTTTTTTCTGCATGTAGAGACAAGCAAGATTATGCTTGGCTTTGGCGGCCGTAAGCAGGTCACCGAGCTGCATGGCAATATCTGCGCCTGAAGATAGATTTTGTAAAGAACCATCAAGGTCACCGCTGCCATGGAGCACAGAGCCTTGATTGATCAAAGCTCTTGCTGCCTCTAAGGGGTTATCCGTTTTTCTTGCAGCAGCCTCTTGTTGTTTAAATACAGCGAGTGCTCGGTCAAAATTCTTGGAGCGAAGCTCAATGCGCCCCAGGCTACCAAGGTGTTTGACCACTCTTTTAAGACTCTCGCTTTCAGGAAGTTTGGTGGTCAGCTCAATCGCTTTTTGAATACGTTGTCCGGCCATATCAGGGTGTCCGGCGCGTTCAGCAGACTCTCCGGCAAGACCTAAAAGGTCTGAGAGCAAAGCTGGGTCTCGAAGTGATTTGCCTTCCTCAAGCAAAGCCGAGAGGTCTTTTTCGGCCTGTGCATATTGACTGTTCTCGATAAGTAAACGAACTTTTTCGCATGCAACGCGCACATAAAGTCGTTTATCGCCCGCCTGGTTTGCTGCATCTCCAGCTTCGCTCAGGAGCTGACCAATCTCAGTAAGACGACCGGTCTGGCCCAAAAGTTCAGCCAGGTGTAGGGCGTCTTCTGCAAATCGCGATGCTTCCTCCGCATTGCCACGAGCCCATTCACAAGCTTTTCTGTAGCAGCCAATAGCCACTTGTTGTTCTTTGCGCTCTGTCCACATATATGCCGCCTCACGTAACTTCTCCAGTGCTTGATTACGCAAGCCAGCTTGATCAAGGTGTGTGGCGATGACATCGGGGGTTTCCCCAACTTGCTCGAGAGCCTTTGCCGCTTCCAGGTGCAGATCACGTCTTTTGCTGATGGGCAGCCTTTCAAACGCAATTTGCATTTCGATGTTCGACGCAAAACAGAGTGTGTCCATCGCCTCGTCGTGTTGAAGGAGTCCGCGCGTCAGTAACTCTTCTAAAGCTTTTTGCTTTTCTGGTTCGGTCTCAATCATTTGGTCGAGAGCATATTTTTGAAATTCCCGTCCAAGGATTCCCGCTAAGGAAAGGGTCTCTCTTTGAATCTCAGGCAGAGAATCGAGTCGTGCTTCATATACTGGTTTAAGACCTTGTTGTGCATCTAAATCCATCTCGGCAGGATTGATTGAACCCTCATTTATCGCTTGGCAGAGTTGTACAATGGCACTCGGTATACCGCCACATGCGTTAAGCAGTGTCGTCATCTTTTCATCGACAGTGACATGATAGGCTTCGGCGATGGCTTTGGACGCGTCCATGTCGAGTGCCGGCAGTTGTATGAGTGTCGTATTCTCTGGGGCATTTTTTAAGGGGCGTGTATTCAAGAGCAGCAGCACTTTGGCTTGTTTTGTGATTGAGCTCAGCTGATTGGCAATCAAACGAAATCGTTGATCGGCTTGATCGATATCATCAAAGATTAAGCCGATAGGTTTTTCGCTGGCTGCAGCCTTGAGCAACTCTTGGGCGGCGGCGACCATACCGCGTATGATTTCTTCGGGGCCTAAGCCAGCGGGTGGCTCAAAGGCATTGCCCGACATCCAATCAATAAATGTTTGGTATTCGGATGGGATTTTGTCGACAGGAAGAGGACTGATCAACTGTGCCAAAGCTGTTCGTTTTTTTGCATCAATATAGTACCAGTCGAGTTCAGGAATAGCTT
>JASMKV010000444.1 GCA_030749035.1 Myxococcota bacterium
GGGTTAATTGGAACCAATATTTTCATGTCGGTTTTATGATTGTCCCTTTGGGATTGGCCGGCTTACTTTATAGACCGAATAAGGATATGCGGGGGTTCTTGGTGCTTGGGATTGTGGCTTTGTGCATGGCTTTTGGGCACCAAACATGGTTTTTTGACGCTCTAAATGCTCTTGTTCCCGGTTATGCACTTTTTCGGTTTCCTGTGCGGATTGCGATTTGGTTGGTTCCCGTTTTCATACTTGGTACCGGGACATTTCTCTATCGCTACCAGCAGAAATCTCAATTGGTCTTGTCTTTTATACCGTTGTGTATTTTTTTGTCTTCTCTTGCCATTTTTTGTCTCTGCGCTTTTAAGAGTAATCATTTGTCAGAGATTGCTTTAGAACTTTCGATTCTTGGAATTATTTGGATTTTTTTAGTTATTGGTCACTTTGAAAAATGGAATCTCATTAAAAAGAAGTGGTTGTTGTATATTGTGATGGGGGGGCTGATCTTAACCAATATTGTCAACATTTTTGTGATGAAGTCCAGTTATCGACCGGCTGTTCAGGGAATAAAGGAAGACCTACTTGTTTCATATCTCGAAAAGAATAGCTTGTTAAATGACAACAATCCTCCTCCGAGAGTCTTGTTGCCTGTTGGACGAACAATCCGTGTGAATAGTGGCATGGTATATGGTTTTTCTTTCGTGAATGCGTTTGCAGGTCTTCATCTAACCAGAGTTTGGAATTTCGTGCATGGCATATTGAATATTGACGTTCCGAAGATGTCAGTGGTGAACTTTTCATCGGAAATATTCTATAAGCACGGTACATTTCCTTATGAAAGTATGAATCTTTTAGTGGGCTTGAATAAAGCGGCCAACAAATTGGAGGTGCGGTCTAATCCCGACCCCCGAATTTATTTGAGCGATTCGTATACTCGTACAAAAGGTTGGCAGGAGTCTCTTGCTCTTATGCGTCAGGGGCATGCATTTCGAGATTCACCCTTGGTGGAAAAGCAGCTGCAATTGAATTCGCAGGCTGGCGATATGGGGGCTGGGATTGCTGAGATTACACATTTTGGCATAAATGAAATCAGAGTGCGTGTTGACGTAGAGCGGGAGTCACTGCTTGTTTTGGCCGAGGCATGGTATCCGGGGTGGATGATAAAGTTCAAGAATCAGGAGAGAGAGTCTTTTCCGGTTAATGTCTGGATGCGAGGAGCTCTCGTTCCGGCGGGGCAATATGAACTTACTTTCTTTTATCGATCGACCTATATGTTCTTGGGGGCGTGTCTTAGTGCCATCGCAATTTTTCTCCTATGTTCGGTTTGGTTTTATAAGGTAAGATCGAGGCTTGGCTAAATATTTTATCGCGTATTGATTTAATTGATGCGGGTGGAGAAGAGGCCAACAACACCAAAAACAAATTGATGGGATTGATACCATTGACCCATATTCCAAACTTCAGGAAACGCATCGATGTTTCTTAATATACTCACATTCTGCACGTCACCTCGACCAAAATCGGCCCGATAGTCGAGCATGAGATCGATCCAATCGTGTAGACGGTAGCGTATGGTGGTGGTGGATGCGATTTGTGTGGTGAGTCCAGAGATATCTTCTGGGAACCAGCCCCAAAGCATGTCTTTGTCACGAATATATTCCAGCCGCTGACCTATGGCTAAAGGTTGTACGATGCTGCTTTGACTTTGGCTAAAGGCGTATTCGAAACTTGTTAGGCCAGCCCAAAAAGCGGCGGCTTTGTTGGGATCGGGCGCGCCGCTTTGACCATCATAACCGAGACCAGCTTCTTGCCCATAGAGCAATTCAAAAAGCACTTCGCTTGTTTCACCCATATTGATGCCGACAGAATAATCCACAAGCCAACGGTGATCTTCTTTATTGTCGCGTTGTTCAGGGCCAATCATGAAAGATAAGTTTGAATGATAGGCGAGACCTGCGCGTTCTTGTGGGCTTTTATGTTTGAGACCAACGATGGGGGAGATGGCATCATTTTTGTTCCAAAGTGTATCCCAGCCTAAAGTTGCGCCACCATAGAGTTCGAGATTCCATGGCAGGTAGGCTGAAACAAATGCGCCACTATAGGTATTGGGGTTGGGCACAGGGGATTTCTCCCAGGCCAGGCGTTCAATGATATCAAGTCCCTCTACGCCAACATCGGAAACCACTTTTCCGAGACGAAGACCAATGAATGACTCTTTCCACTCAAGATAAGCGACCTCCAGTATCTTATTGGCCATTTGTGCCGTGCTTAAATCACTGACTTGATGATTTGAAAATTTTGCCGGATCATATTCAAGTTCAAAGCCGAGCAGTCCTTTATCCATAAAGCGCCAGTAGGCCGCAATTTCTGCTTGCTTTAGGCTCTCGAGCATTTTTTGCTCATCGGAATCTTGAATATGCGTGCCTAAAGCGCTTTGTAAGAAACCGCCGAGGTATAAGCCATTTTCCTTGGGTTGTGCATGGGCTGAATGGGCCATGAGCCATGATGTTCCAAGAACGAGGAAGGTTAGGAACACATGGCGCCTTATCAATAAAACTCGAAGTAGATTAGAGTATCGCATTGAGCATGTTTTATCGTGATTGTGTGAGCGAGAAAAGGATAAAACGTCGTTAAGCTTGATGGTGATGCCGACGAGTTTTAAGCAGCGCGAGGCAGGATGTGACCACAAGCGCGATGCCCAGAACAGCTTGTGACGATAAGGTTTCGTGAAAGAAGAAAACCCCAAAAAGTACAGAGACAACAACGGCGATGCTGCTTCCGGCACCGACAATAGCAGCTTGCGTGAGCGCGTATGCCCGGGTCATGAGCACTTGCGCCAATGTGACGGTTGCGCCCATTAGGATTAAGAGCATCAGGCTTGTTGGATCTAGTAAGACAAAACTGCTGAATCCAAAAATCAGGGTACCTAAGGTTGCCCAGAGACTAAAATAAAGAATAATGGGCAGAGGTTGATCGCTGGTGCCAAGTTTGCGTAAGGCGAGCATGGCAATGGCCATGGCAATTCCGGCGTAGAGCGCCAGCAGCGTACTTTTAAAGTACTGTGTGTCGGGGTTAAATATTAACCAAACCCCGATGAAAGCGATGACAATGCTGGTGCTGGTTTTTGTGCTCGGTTTTTCTTTAAGCCATAGCCAGCCCAGAAGCGCGATGAAAATTGGGCGCGTATTGAAGAGTGTGACGCTTTCGGCCAACGGCATATGGGTTAAGGCATAAAAGACAGCAAACATGGCTGTGACGCCAAAAAAGATTCGAATACTTAGGGCTTTCTTGTTCTTGATTGCGAAACTTTGTTTTTTCAAGAGCATATACGCATAGATAAGTAATAAGCTCACCAAGGCTCGGGCAAAAGCAATTTCCAGAAAAGGTACACCGCGCTGACCAACAATTTTGGCAAGAATGTTCATCAATGAAAAGCAGATGGCGGCCCCAAAGATAAAGAGGAGGGCTTTGGTTTTAGAAGTCATGCTTGTCATTGAAGATCAGGGTTGGCAGGCTTATATGAAGAAGGGATCAAATGTAAGTGCAAAATAGGGCCCATGGGTTGTCGAAATGTGGCCATCATGTGGCACTTGAAGTGCGTATTGGAACCTGTCCATCCCATCATTTTGGCACCTTGCGTAAAAAGCACATAAAAAACAGATATCTGAAAGAATGCTGCAATTGGTATTGGGCTTGCATAAAAGCGACACATTACATTTGCCGCCTTATGTCTCTTGGCACTTGATTTAAAAAGGAGCTTGTATAGGATGAGAAACTTGAGTGAGATAAATCCAAATAGGCCTCTAACCAATGTGGGGGCTGCGTTAAGTGATGAGCCTGCGCCATTTAAGGCGCACGAGATGGCCAGCTTTGTGCGCTTGGTTTTGGCTAAGCCTGAGCGTTTCCCCAATTTAAACCAGGATACGGTGCGGCGTATGGAGCGCTCGATACGTCTTTTGCCCC
>JASMKV010000445.1 GCA_030749035.1 Myxococcota bacterium
GGTTTTACTTTCATACCAAAGCGCCTGCTCCAGGTTTTGCCCTGCGGCTCTCCCAATCCGGGCGGGTGATGGCAATCATCCATTGGTCAAGCCAAACTCCGCGCTTATAGACGCAGCGTCGCTGGGTGCCTTCGCAAACAAAGCCCAGCTTCTCCAGCACCCTTCGGGAGCTGTGATTTCCGACGAAGGCATTGCCGAAAATACGCTCCGCCCCGCGCTTAGAAAAAGCCTCATCGACCAATCGACCGACCGCTTCGGTCGCGTAGCCTTTTCCATGAGAATCAGCCGCCAAGCCGTAGCCAATGTCGATAATCTTTGAGTCTCCCTCGACTGGGCGTAATGCCATGCCACCAATGCATCTGTCTGACGCACGCTCAATAACCGCGACTTCGAGACTCAGACTCAAATCCGATGGGTCGCGCAATACGTTTTCTGCCCACCAATCATGAAGGTCTTGAGGCTCAGAGGGCCCCTCCCAAAACATCGTATCAAAGATGTTCGTACCAATGATTGCATCATAATAGCCGTCAATCTGTTCTGGGCCAGGCCAGGTTAGAAGAAGACGCTCGGTCTCGAACAAAGGCGGTTGATGTTTTGACATTTTAAGTGGCTCCATGCAGCTCAGACATTGAAGCGAAAATGCATCACATCGCCGTCTTTGACGATATACTCTTTGCCTTCGACCCGAAGTTGGCCCGCCGCTTTCGCACCGGCTTCGCCACCATTGTCAACATAGGCATCGTAAGCGGTGACTTCAGCGCGAATAAAGCCGCGCTCAAAATCCGTATGGATAACCCCGGCGGCCTGCGGGGCCGATGAGCCCTCCTCTACAGTCCAGGCCCGCACCTCTTTCACACCAGCGGTGAAATACGAAATATAACCTAAAATGTCGTAGCCTTTACGGATAACCTGCTCGAGGCCCGAATGTTCGGCCCCATACATTTCTAAGAGTTCGAACTTTTCTGCATCGCTCAAACCGGCCAAATCCTCTTCGGCCTTGGCGCAGACCTTGATCACTTCGATATCCCGGGCCGCCGCATATTCTTTCAAACGGCCGACGTGATCGTTATCGCTGCCGATACCGTCCTCGTCCACATTGGCACAATAGATCATCGACTTGGCCGTCAAGAGGCCAAGCTCCTGGGCCAGACCCTGGGCTTGTTCGCTGCCTTTATCGGCGTAGGTGCTAAAGGGCTTGCCCTCATCGAAATGGGCGGCCAACTTGGTGGCCTCGTCGAGTTCAGCTTGGAGTGAACGGTTGCCTTTGACCTGTTTTTCTAATTTTTCAATACGTCGCTGCACCGAATCTAAATCCGCCAAGGCAAGTTCGAGTTCGATGGTTTCTAAATCGCGGATTGGATCGATATCTCCATCAACGTGCACCACGTTCTCGTCTTCAAAACAGCGTACCACCTGCAAGATGGCATTGGTCGAGCGAATATTGCCTAAAAACTGATTGCCGAGCCCCTCGCCTTTGGAGGCACCGCGTACCAAGCCGGCAATATCGACAAAGGTGACGGTGGCCGCCTGGATGCGCTCCGGGCTGACAATTTCCGCCAAAGCATCGACCCGCTTGTCCGGAACCGGCACAATCGCCTGATTGGGTTCGATGGTACAGAAAGGATAGTTGGCGCTCTCGGCGTTTTGCGCGTTGGATAGGGCATTAAAAAGGGTTGATTTGCCCACATTGGGTAAGCCGACAATACCGATACTTAATGACATGACTCTGCACTCCTGGTTGGCGCGTTTGGCAAAGCGGTCTAATGCAGGGAGAGCCGTTGTGCAAGGGCTTTGAGGCCCCTTTTGCTGCTCTTCTATCTGTGCTAAGGCTTGTGCCCATGAAGAAACTTCTTTTTGTCTGTATGGGCAACATCTGCCGCTCCCCCACCGGCGAAGGCATCATGCAAAGCGTGGTGGAAAAAGCGGGTTTAAGCGAGGCCATTTTTTGTGACTCCGCTGGCACCATCGGCTACCACACCGGCGAACGGGCCGATTCGCGGATGCGTGAACACTGCTCCAAACGCGGCTACGACTTACAAAGCCGGGCCCGACAGTTCAAAGCCCCCGATGATTTTGAAAACTTCGACTATGTTTTGGTCGCCGACGACCAAAATCTGCAGGATATCTTGCGTCAGGACCACGGCGATGAATATGGGCACAAAGTCATGAAGCTTACCGACTTTTGCCAAAACATCGAGGCCGACGAAGTGCCCGATCCTTACTACGGCGGACCGCAGGGCTTTGAATTGGTCATCGATTTGGTCGAGGATGCCTGCGTTGGGCTGCTGGACCATTTAAAGAAAGAACTTTAAAAGCGCCTATGCAAAAACGCATCGAAGCCATCCTCAACGACACCATTGTGAGTCAAAGCGGTGTCGGCGGCGGCTGCATCGCCCAAACCACGGCCTTGCAATTGGCCTCAGGCAAAACCGTCTTTGTCAAAAGTGGCGCCCAACACACGGATATGTTTTTTCAGGAAGCAAGAGGCTTAAAAGAAATTGCGGCTTCTAAAGCCATTCGTGTGCCCAACGTGCTGCACGTCGAAGAAGAGTTTTTACTCCTCGAGCATATTGCCTCGAGTAAGCGCGCCAAAGATTTCTCCACACGTTTTGGAAAAGCCTTCGCACAAATGCATCGCCACAGCGCTCAGAGCTTTGGCTTTGATGCGGACAATTATATTGGCTCGACCCCGCAGAAAAATCTGCCCCGCGGAGAAAACTGGGAGGATTTTTATTTTCAAGAGCGTCTGCTTTTTCAAATGAAACTCGCCGAGCAAAAAAACTATGTGGATAGTGATATGCGCACCGCCTTTAACAAGCTCGAAAACAATTACGCATCGGTGATGGGAGAAACAAAAGAGCCGCCTTCCTTAATTCACGGCGATTTATGGGGCGGCAATGTCATGGTCGATGACACAGGACAAGCTTGTCTTATCGATCCAGCCGCCTACTATGGTAACCGCGAAGCGGATTTAGGCATGACCAAACTCTTCGGTGGTTTTGACCGTGAATTTTATCGTTCTTATCAAGAAGCCTGGCCTTTAGAAGATGGCTGGCAGGAACGCGAAGGACTCTACAAACTCTACCATGTGCTCAATCACCTCAACATCTTTGGTACATCCTATTATGGGCAGAGTTTAAGCTTGATGCGGCAATATGGGTAGGCAAGAAAATCTGAAATCGGAAAACCGATGTCCGATAACCGTGCGAGCCAATACGGAGACTTGCGTATCTGCGGGTTCAGGAGCAGAGACGCTTAGTCGAGTAGGTGAGTGGCCGATAACCGATGACCGATAACCGTGCGAGCCGTTGTGAGACTGTCTAAGAGGCGCCACAAAGGCGCGTCGAAGACTAGTCGGTACAAGGCGAGTGTCCGATTTCCGATAACCGATAACCGAAATCGATTATCCCCTTTAAGTATACAATCCCCCATTCACCCCTATCACCTGGCCGGTGATATAAGCCGCCTCGTCTGAGCACAAAAAGCGTACCACCCCCGCCACATCTTCCGGCTGCCCTACTCTGCCAAGTGGAATCTCATTCGCTAGGTTTTCTAAATCAAGGCTCGAAGTCATATCGCTTTCAATCAGCCCCGGTGCCACCGCGTTGACCCGAATCCCGCGCGAAGCGACTTCCAGTGCCAAAGATTTACAAGCGCCAATAAGCCCCGCTTTGGCCGCCGCATAGTTCACCTGTCCCGCATTGCCCTTTTGACCGCTTAAGGAAGCCACACAGACAATCGAACCACGACGATTTTTAAGCATTGAGCGCAAAAGCGGTTTGGTTAGGTGATAAAAACTTTTTAAATTGGTATCGATGACCCTCTCCCAAGCCTCTTGAGACATGCGCAAAAACAAATTGTCATCGGTGATGCCCGCATTATGCACCAAGACCTCGGGCGTGCCATGCTCAGCCAAAATCTGCTCCATGGCGCTGGTGCTCGCCTCTAAAGAGGCCACATCAAAAGCATAAGAGGCAGCCTTTTGCCCCAAGCCTTCTATTTCCTTAACCACCTGCTGCGCCGCCTCGATATTTTTATGGTAGGTCAGCACCACATCGTAGCCGGCAGCGGCTAAATTTAAAGCGATGGCCCGACCAATTCCTCTGCTGCCACCACTGACTATCCCTAAAGCCATGTGCATCTCCCATTCAGAAACCATGTAAAATCAGGCCTCTTTAATGGAGGCAAGCATTTTCACGCAACTTTTTTCGCGCCTGGCCGAGGATGACTGTGACTTTTGTAAACTAACTTAAAAAAGGCCCCCAAATCCAAGTTAGTCTGAAAAATCCAATTTTTCATGCCAAATTTGTTGGGACGTGCCTGCTTGATGCGCATCTTGCCCCCCGACGGATACGCATGCAGCACGTTCCCGACAAAAACTTTAAGGGGTGCCTTTGTTGCAGACAGGCCATAGCCTGCGCTGCCTGAAAGGACCATCATGCAAGCCCCAAAAATCATGTTCATGAGTACAATTCTATGCCTCTTTGGCCTACTTGCCTGTGGTGGCAGCGAAAGCGGCGGTGAAAATCCCAATCTTGGCACCCAATCCGCAGACTTCCCGGCCGGCGACAAGGCCATGTCCAGCCTCAATACAGACGAACAAGTGGCCTTTTGCACCTATATGGTGGGCATTCAGGGCGGCCCCGGTGAATACCAATGCGATGAATCCCTGAGCATGACTGTCCCTGACGTCGATGAATGCCTGGCCCAGGATTTCAGCACTGAATTTGGCAGCTGCACCGTCTCTGTGGTCGAAGCCTGTTTTAGCGCCATCAGCGACGATCCCTGCCAGCTCTTCAGCAACCCTGCATGCGAACCCATGTTTGCCTGCACCTGGGGACAATAAAACACGCCCTGAGCCCCCCACGCAGGCGATCATTCGCCCCCGCGGGCATTTTCCCTAAGTTGTCAGTTTGCTTGTCTTTTCGTGTCTAAAGGGCTAGTAAGGCAGCCGCAACGAGGGGTGAGCCTGATGGCACAAGAGGTACTTTTAAACGTCGAAAATTTGGTGGTCAGCTTTGACACCGACCGGGGAAAAATCACCCCCGTCAATGGCGTCTCTTTTCAAGTTAAGCGCGGCAAAACCTTAGCCATCGTTGGCGAGTCCGGCTGCGGTAAGAGCGTCACCTCCCTTTCCATCATGGGCCTTATTCCTGGCGCCAATGGCAAAATCGAAGGCGGTGCCATCGAATACGATGGCCAGGATTTGCTGAAATTCTCTGGTACACAAATGCGTAAATTGCGCGGTGACAAAATCGCCATGATTTTTCAAGAGCCGATGACCGCCCTGAATCCGGTCTACACCATCGGCAACCAAATCATGGAAGTCTATAAGCTGCATCGCGAGATGAGTAAAAAAGAGGCCTTCGACCACGCCCTGGCCATGCTCGAAAAAGTCAAAATTCCCGATCCCAAACAACGTATGCGTGAATACCCACACCAACTCTCCGGCGGCATGCGCCAGCGTGTTATGATTGCCATGTCTTTGGCATGCAATCCGGATGTCCTCATCGCCGATGAGCCGACGACGGCCCTGGATGTAACCATTCAAGCGCAAGTCCTGGATCTGATGAAAGATCTACAAACCGATTTGGGGACCTCGGTCATTTTTATCACCCACGATTTGGGTGTGGTCGCCGAAGTGGCCGACGATGTGGTCGTCATGTATGCCGGCGACATCATCGAGCGCGGCACGGTCTTCGATATATTTAAAGATCCCAAACACCCCTATACCCAAGGGCTCCTCGATTCGCTGCCCAAATCCTCCGACACGAAGAATGAAGAACTGCAAGCCATCAAAGGCATGGTGCCAAGCCTTTTCGACCTGCCTCAAGGTTGTCGCTTCAAAGACCGCTGCGCCCTGGCCGAAGAGGCCTGTGGTGAAAGTTCGCCTGAGCTCGAAAAGTTTTCGGACACCCACGAGGCCGCCTGCTTCGTCACCTCAAGGAATAATGCAGCATGAGCAAGGTATTGTTAGAAGCCCAGGACTTAAGCAAGCACTTTCCTATCCGTGCAGGCATCTTAAAACGCGAAGTCGGTCGGGTACACGCGGTCAATCATGTCAATTTTGAACTTTTTGAAGGTGAGACATTGGGTGTCGTCGGCGAATCGGGTTGTGGCAAATCCACCCTGGGCCGCACCTTGGTAAGACTTTACGAACCGACCACCGGCACCATCCACTTTGACGGAAAAGATTTAACCCAAGCCGACAAATTTGACCTCAAAAAGATGCGTCGGGATATTCAAATGATTTTCCAGGATCCTTATGCCTCCTTGAATCCACGTATGTCCGTGGGTAAAATTCTCGAAGAGCCCCTTGCCCTGCACGACATAGGAACGCCCAAAGAACGTCAGGAACGCGTGCAGCAGTTGCTCGACCGCGTTGGGCTGCCACAAGATGCCATCTGGCGCTATCCACATGAGTTTAGCGGTGGTCAAAGACAGCGTATCGGTATTGCCCGAGCCATCGCCCTTAATCCTAAAATCATTATTTGTGATGAAGCGGTGTCAGCACTCGATGTCTCGATTCAAGCGCAGGTGCTCAATCTTCTTGTCGAACTGCAAAAAGAATTGGGGCTGACCTATATTTTCATCTCCCACGATTTGGCGGTTGTACGCTATATTTCTGACCGGGTTGCGGTGATGTACTTGGGCGAAATTGTCGAGATGGCCAGTTCAGAAGACCTCTACGCCACCCCACGTCACCCCTACACCCAAGCGCTGCTCTCTGCGCTGCCTGTACCCGACCCAACCAAGCGCGGCACAACCAAAATTTTAGCCGGTGATGTCCCCAGCCCAAGCAACCCACCGCCTGGCTGCGCCTTCCATACCCGGTGCCCGCATAAGACGGATGCCTGTATGCAGGACAATCCGGCGCTTAAAGCTTTTACGAACTCCTCTCAACATTTTGTCGCATGTCACCATGCCGAAACCCTAAACCAAGATAACTAAATCACACTAAGGTATTTATTATGTCAGCATTGAAAAAAACTCTTCTCTTGTCTTCACTCACCGCACTTATTGCTTTGGGCCTCTCGTGTAAGCCCACACCAAAAACGGAAGACAGCGTCACTGACTCAAAAGGCATCACCAGCAAGAAGATGGTCTTTAACTACTTAAGAGGCACCGCCCACAAAAGTCTTGACCCGATGAAGCAATTTGATAGCGCTTCGGCAGATTTGGTTGCCAACATTTATGACCGACTTTTTGAATACCATTACCTCAAGCGTCCCTACGAACTCTCTCCTGTGTTGCTCTCTGAAATGCCCACCCTTTCAGAAGATGGTTTAACGTATAACTTTACTTTGAAAAAAGGTGTCCGCTTCATCGATGACCCATGCTTTAAGGGCGGCAAAGGTCGTGAACTTGTCACCGATGACATCATTTACTCCATCAAGCGCTTTGCCGACTCCAACGTCAACATGCTTTCCTATATGCTTGTTGAAGGCTCCATCGTAGGACTGGATGAATTTCATGCTGAAACCAAAAAACTCGGCAAAGAAACCAATTATGCCAAACTCCCTGTGGCGGGCTTAAAGAAGATTGATGACCAGAAGTTCAGCATCACACTAACCCGCAAGAACCCCTTGGCCCTTTTACCTTTCGCCGCCACACAAATTTCCATCGTCGCCAAAGAAGCGGTGGATAAATATATTGAAGATTTTGAGCGCCACCCTGTTGGCACCGGACCTTTTTACATCAAGGAATACTCGCGCCGCGGCGTGATGGTCTTGGCCAAAAACCCAAACTACCACGGCACCTATCCCGCTGAAGGTGACTCTGGCGATAAAGAAAGTGGCCTGCTTGCCGATGCCGGTAAAAAGATTCCATTTATCGACGAAATCCACCTGCCTCTGATTGAAGAGCCACAACCGGCCATGCTCAAATTCCAAAAAGGCCAAATCGACTGGATTGGTCTCGACAAAGACAACTTCAATAAGATGGCCTACAAAGACGAGCAAGGTTTCCACTTAAATGAGACCTACAGCAAGAAGTTCGACATGTACGCCGAAATGGGTTTGGTCATGGAATACCTTGTATTCAACATGAAAGACCCACTGCTTGGAAAGAACAAGGCCTTGCGTCAAGCGATTGCTTACGCCCTCGACACCAAAGGCTATATCGAAAAGATGCGCAACGGTCGCGGTGAGCCCCTAAAGAGCATTACCCCTATCCCGATTGCCGGCAGCCAAGCGCAAACCGAAACCGATTACTACAGCTACAACAAAGAAATGGCCCTTAAAAAGTTGGCCGAAGCTGGCTACCCTAACGGTGAGGGCTTACCTGAAATCGTGATTGAATACCGTTCGGCCAATTCCGCCACAAGGCAAGACTTTGAGTTTTTGCGTAATCAACTCTCCACCGTGGGCATCACTTTGAAGCCCGGCTTTCAAACATTCTCCGCTTTTCTGACCAAGATTGAGTCGGGGAACTTTCAAATGGCCACCGCCGGCTGGGCCGCTGATTATCCGGATGCAGAAAACTTTTATCAATTGCTTTATGGGCCGAACTCATCTCCTGGACCGAATCACTCAGCCTGGGCGAACGCCGAATACGACAAGCTTTATAAGGACAGCAAGTATTTGCCCAATGGCCCTGAGCGCTATGCCATTTTTGCCAAGATGCATAAAATTCTACAGGATGAAGTGCCGGTGATTATTACCTGGAACCCCATCTATTTTGGGCTCTTTCAGAAATGGGTCGGCAACATGAAGCGCAACATGATGCAGGATGCGCCATTTAAATACCTCAAAATTGACACTGCTGGTAAGAAAAAAGGCGTTTAAGCTTTTAAGGCGTGTAGAGTTTTTTGATGGTTGGTTATATTATAAGACGGCTGCTTTATATGATCCCCATTTTACTGGGGGTCGCGCTGCTGGTCTTTACACTTTTCACCACTGTGGGTGAAGATCCTGTACGCATAGCCCTCGGCAATCACGCTTCACCAGAAGCCATTACCGAATTGCGCAGCAAATGGGGCCTCAATCAACCTCTGCATTTACAATTTTTAGATTTCCTCAAACAAATTATTACGTTTGATTATGGCCGGTCGTTTAACACGGGTGAAAAGCTCTCCGCCCTCTTTGCCCAAGGCGCGCTTGTGTCACTGTCTTTGACCTTGCCGCCATTTCTTCTGGCGGTCATGCTGAATGTGAGCATGGCCCTGGTTGTGGCCTATTACCGTGGCAGCATTTTTGACCGCTTTGCGACCGCCTTTTTTATTATGGCCATGAGCATCTCGTACCTCGTCTACATCATTGCCTTTCAATATATCCTGGCCTTTCAATTCGACCTCTTCCCCATCAACGGTTATGAGGCGGGTTTTCGGGCCATTCCGTATCTTGTTTTACCAGGCATCATTATTATTTTTGTCAGCATGGGGCCTGATGTCCGCATGTACAGAACTGTTTTCTTAGATGAGATCAAATCAGATTATGTGCGCACCGCACGTTCCAAAGGCGCTGCCGAGCCGCGGGTACTCTTTAAACATATCCTAAAAAACGCGATGATCCCTATTTTAACCTATACGGTTGTGGCGATTCCCTTCCTGGTCTTAGGCGCTTTTCTTATGGAGCGATTTTTCTCTATCCCGGGCATTGGCGATTTGATGATCAATGCCATCAACACAGGTGACTTTCCGGTACTCAAAGGGCTTACCATGTACATCGCCATTGGCTATTCGATTTTTAACCTCATTACCGACATTCTTTATGCCTATGTCGACCCAAGGGTGAAGCTGGACTAGCATGAGCACACAAGTCGCCAACAACAGCCTCGGCCGAAGAGCCCTGCAAAAACTTTTACGGCAAAAGTTAACGGTCATCTGTTTTGTGGTCATCATTATCTACCTGAGCATTGCCCTTCTAGGCGCGCTTAATCTTTTGCCTGATTTCCAGGCTCGCGTCGGTGAAAGCTATGAGCCACCCTCTTTGAGCATCGCGAAGATATTTGGTACCGATATTTTTGGGCGGTCAGTACTTTTTAAACTTCTTGCGGGCACCAAAACCGCCATTAGTATTGGTTTTTTAGTGACAAGCATCGCTGTCCCTATTGGTATTACCTTAGGGTCTCTGGCCGGATATTACGGTGGAAAAATCGATGGCTTTGTTGTTTGGCTTTTTTCTGTCATCGTCTCAGTGCCCTACCTACTGATGGTTATCGCCATATCCTATGTATTGGGCAAAGGTATGCTCTCGATGTGTATCGCCATGGGCAGCATTGGCTGGGTTGGTCTTTGCCGACTTATCAGGGCCGAGTTTTTAAAACATAAGGAACGAGAATATGTGCTTGCGGCCAGACTTCTTGGTGCCAACGATTATAACTTGATTTTCAAACAAATTCTCCCCAACGTTCTGCACTTGGCGATTATTACCGCATCACTCCAGGTCTTAGGCGCCATTAAATCAGAAGTCATTCTCACTTATTTGGGCGTTGGTGTGCAGGATGGTTCAAGCTGGGGATCGATGATTTCCGATGCCACAGGTGAACTCGTCAATGGTCATTGGTGGCCACTGGCCGGCGTTGTGATCACCATGTTCTTTATTATTTATGCCTTGAATGTTGTCGGCGATGCGCTGCGTGACGCCCTCGATCCAAAACTTGTCGATTAATGCGCCTGCAAGGACTTGGCTACAATTTAGCGCGAAAGTGCTGAGCGTGGGCGCTCGGCATTCTTCGTGCGCAGAACAATACTTATCCCCGCGATCAAAGTCAGCGCCAGGCAGGCTACGGTTCGTGTACGGCTCAACATCGTGTGCAAAGGATATTGTCAAAATGAAGAGAAGGCAAAAAACGCGCAAGAGTGGCAGATAAAAGCCCAGGCCACGCACTAATTGTCTTGGAAAGCACTCTACTTGGGGTTTAAATGTGCTTCGAATGACAAAATACCCCAAACAAATCGTCGCCCTTGCTGCCTTTGTCATCGCTTGGCTCTTGGTCATCGCAGGCCCGAACAATATTCAAAATGCACCCGACTACCAAAGCCTTCACCTCATCCACAAAGTCTTTTTAAACGCAAGCATTGCTGCTGGAGAGATGCCATTCTGGAACCCCTATCAAATGCTGGGCCGTCCGTTTCTCGCCGACCCGGAAACGGCCATTTTCTACCCCACCACACTCTTGTACTTATTCTTGCCCTTCTCTATCGCCCTTCTTTTCACTGTGTTTATTCATCTTTTTATCGCCGGAAACTACACCATCGAATTGGCGCGTAAATTAGAAATCCATCCATCGCTGCACTGCGTTGCAGCCATATTCTTCATGCTCAACGGAACCCTGGTGATGCGTTTAATGCTTGGACAAATACCCCCTTTTATCGCCATCTCCATCACCCCATGGCTTCTTTGGACAATGCTACGGGTCATGGATGACCCAAAAAAGACCAACCTCTTTAAATTAATCCTTACTTTAACTCTAAGCTTTCTAGCGGGACACACACAGTTTTACTGGATTCACATTATCGGTCTGACGCTCTTTGTTCTTGGTTATCAACTCCGAAAAATCGACATCCATCACCTTGCAATAACCGGCAAAACCCTAATGTCATTCTATGCGTGCATCCTCGTCAGCCTCTGCCTTAGTAGCGTACAGCTTATTCCCTCGATTGAATTCTTTTTCCACAGC
>JASMKV010000446.1 GCA_030749035.1 Myxococcota bacterium
TGTCCTGATTCCCAAGAGATGGCTCCCATGGCCTCATCGAGAAGTGCGGCCATGCTGCCACCATGAGCGTGACCAGGTGGTCCTTCGGTTTTGGGTCCAAACCAAGCCTTGCCCACCAGATGTCCATCTGACTCGCGCACATAATAAGCGATTTTATAGCGCTCTGGATCATCGTCTCCATAGACAAAGCGGCCAGCAAAGAGCTCAGCGACAAGGCGTTTGGGCTTCGTCCAGCCCTCTTCGGGGCCCATTGCAGCGTCTGGGGGGGCCTTGAGCTCAAGTTTGGGCCGGGGATAATCCATATGTGCTTATTCGTTTTCCATGGCTGCTTGGTGAATGGCATCTAAAATAGCCAGATCATCGTTGGCGAGACGAATTTTATCCAGGAGTTGTGTGCCTAAAACCAAACGTGAAACTGAGGCCAGGAGTAAGAGATGTTTTTGCCGATCTGCAGGAGGACCTAAGGTGAAAAAGAAGACATCGACATCACCGCCATCGGGTGCATCGTAGTTGACAGGTTTGGCACTGGTAAAAACACCTAAATAGGTGCGATCACTCTCGGGAAGTGTGGCGTGAGGAAGTGCCAAGCCATTGCCGACGGAAGTGTTTTGCAGCTTTTCGCGCTCCCAAAGTGCTTTGACAATATGTTCTTTAGAGACATGTTGCATTTGCGCCGCAAAAATACTGGCGACATGCTCAAAGAAACCTTCCTTTTTGGTGATCTTAAGTTTGGCCTCCACACAGCCTGGCGGAATAAAGGAGACAATGCGTGTGGGCGTGTCATGGGCAAGTTCAGGCTTTTGTTGCACCGCCTCATGGGTTTGCGTGCGTGGTGTTTGCACTCGTAAAACTGAACACGCGGCGTTATCCGTAATGCGATCAGCCAGATTACCGTCCCACCAATGTCGCAAACCCACACCTTTTTCTTCACCCATCACGAGCAGGTCATAGGCGGCGCTTGCCTGCGCCATGGCCCTGGCTTGTCCTTTACCACGCAGGACAAGCACTTCCGTAGGCGATTCACAAAGTGGTCGCAATTCATCCAAATAGTCATTGGCCGACTGGACTTCGGTCATGGGCGCCGAATCAGGTACGAAACGCACAAGCGTAATGTCACCATCGTGCAGTTGTGCAAAATGGTCGGCGGTTGAAAGCACCAAGGCATCGTTGGGGCCCGGGTCAACACTCACCAAAATTTTACGCATATAGCGAACACCCGCATCGTAGAAAATGGCCAAGTTGCACGGTAAGTGGCCTTTGAGCCATCCTAAGGGGTTCGCAAAGGTGAAGGTCCCTTTTGGCTTTTGTCCCCATTCCATAATCAGCCACTGGCAATGAAGATTTTCGCTCATTTGATGGACGGTTTTAATGATGTCGCGCGAGACCATGGATTCAAAACGCAAGGGGATTTGTTCTGCTTTGGCCATGGCCTGAATGCGCCTCTCGACCGACTGCAAGCGAGGACTTTCTTCTTTGGCAACGTCAAGGGCTGTTTGCTCAGGCAGCTCGGTCAGATGAAGCACTTCAAGGGCATCGACTTCGCGAAAGGAGTTGGCCAGATCAACCAGGGTCTCGGGTGAACGTTCATGCCCAAAAAGGGTGACGAGGGTAGATACTGGCATGGCAGCTTTTTTTACCTGGGTGTCCGTTAAGGTTTTTTCAGAGGGGTCATCAAAAAGGTCCGCGCGCCGACTTCGTTGCCGAACAACGCCTTGCCGATCGGTGCGACGGGCACCGTAAATGAAGTAGAAAAGTGCTCCAAACAATATCAAAGCAAGTGCTCCAAGCCAGCCCAACGGTCCTGAGACAGCAACAATCCCAAGGCCAGAGATGATCCCAAAGATGGGGATCCACGGGTAGAGTGGGATTTTGTATTTTGGCTCGTACCACTGTACGCCGGTTTCACGTAAGACAATGAGGGCAAGATTATTCATCGTGAACATCAAGAGCATAAACACACTGGCCAATTTGGCAATGCTGGCGACGTCGAGAAAAATGATTGAGCTTGCGACAATAAGCGCTGAAACAAAAATCGAGACAGTGGGGGTTAGGCGCTCTGGATGAAGATGACGCATGGCCGCAGGCAGCAGATTATCCCGGCTCATGGCCAGGGGAAAGCGCGATGCGGTGAGCAGGCCGGCATTGGCCATGGATGTCATGGTGACAATGCCCAAAATGCAGATGGCGTAGCCACCCCAGGTTCCAAGAATTCTGTCTGCCAGTGTAAAGATGGGTTTGAGGTCACCATTTAATTCGTCGACACTAACCCATTGGACTAAGATATAGCTCAGGAGGCAATAGAGCACGGTGGCAATAGCCCATGAAATAAGAATGCCCAAAGGCAGGTTGCGTTCTGGTTTTTTAATCTCTTCAGCAACAGCGGCAATTTTGGTGACTCCGGCATAGGAGACAAAGAGCAGGGCAGTGGCTTGCCAAAGTCCTAATACGGGCAGCGCATCTGTAGAAGATGCGGGCATTTTTGGGGCCTCTCCGATGAAGCCGCCGACAATCACGACGAACAGGCCAGCGAAAATGATGATAACCAAATTTTTGAGAACATTCGAAACAGCCTTCACGCCACGGCTGTTGAGGGCGGTGATGCACAGGAGCAGAACCAGGGCTGTCGGGACAAGGGGTAAATCCGCCAACACCGAGAGATAGGCGCCAAAGCCCACCAGTGCAAAAGCACTCTTAAGCAAGAGCGAAATCCATACCCCTAAGCCGGCAATCATTCCGACGAGGGGGCCAAAAGTCCGATCTAAAAAGACATAGGCGCCACCGGAAGTGGGCATGGCGGTGGCCAGCTCAGCCTTAGCCAGTGCGGCGGGCAGTACGCATATGCTTGTGAGCAGGTACGCATACCATAAATATTCTCCCGTATAACTTACGGCAATACCCGGTAGAACAAAAAGTCCAGAGCCCAGCATGGCACTTAGGCTGATGGCGACTACGCCGCTAAGCTGGAGGCGTCGTTCAAGGATACGCAAGTTAAAACTCCGTGAGGTGAATGATTTTGACCCAATCTAGTAGAGCTTGCAGAGGAATGAAAGCATCAATTGTGCGCGAAGCATGTCGTTTTTATGAAGTTCTAATTGAAACAGGCACTTAGGACCTTAGTACGGATGTTTTTCGGCAAGAAGGTCTTGGCAATGGGCTGAAAAAGGTGTGTTTTTATAGGTCGGATTCGTCTTAAAAAACAGATCACCGTAGAGCAGTGTCATCCCATACCAAAAATGTTCATTTTTAAAATGATGCATGCGATGATTGCGCCAGAGCTGCCGATAGTAGCGATTTTTTGGGTGATAACGGGTATGGACCAGAAAATGGAACCACTCGTAATGTAAGCCGAGCACGATATAGGAAAGTATCCCGGTCAAGGCCAATTCAGCACTGGGCGTGGCGAGAAACCAAAATCCGACCAAAACAAAGGGGGCCCAAGTGTAGACCTGCAAGGGCGTGAAGGCCATATCCACATCCCAAGGTTGCGCATGATGCTCTCGGTGAGAAATGGCGATAGTTAAATCGATTTCACGGCCCAGAAGTGTCATGGGTTTCCAGTGCAGTAGAAAGTTGTGTACAAACCATTCCTGAAACCCCCAAAAAACGACCATGATGGCGCCCAGAAAACCATCTTGATAAGTCCATGGACCCAGCAGATGTCGGCAGCAAAAAGTAATGAGCGCAAAGAGGATCAGCAGACGTGGGCTCCAGTGTTCCAGAAAAACCCAAAAAGCCTGGCGCAGTCGATGCGGGCTTTTCTTATGCGACATACGGTGTGGATGCGGTTCTGTATGCTCTGCTTTGGGGGTCATGTTGTTCTCTTACACGGATGCGAAACGGTGTCTTCAAGGCGAAGAGGCACTCTCATGTTGGCATCATGGCGATGAGGGTGATGTTATTGTTTCATCAGGTGTGCGATGCCGTGCAGCGCACCATCGACAATATCTTTACCCGCAAAAGCAAAGCCAAGAGGGATAAGGGCTGCGGCCATCATCACATCCTCGACGCGATTGGTAAAGCCAGGCTTGACCTCGCCGCCAAATGCGCTTTTTGCGCCAAAGGCGGAGTGAAATGGCTGACTTAGGACGTCGACCACGGTCCCTGCGGCATTGCTCAGGTTCTTTTTGGCACTGGAACCATGATCAATTTTGGCAAAATCATGCTGCGTATCGAGCATGGTGTGTCGGTCAAAAACTTGAACAGTATTGGTAAGATTGTAAGGCATAGGGGGGCTCCTTAAATTGAATTTGACCTCATTATCGGGAGACTTTAAAGAAAAGTTGCGTCTTTGTGCCTTAGGCGTTCTTGAGAAACTCTTTGAGGCGTTGCTCTAAAAAAGCGGGGCTTTCGGTCATCCACTCAGGACGTCTTTCGAATTCTGAGATAAATCGCAGCACGTTTTGGACTTGCTCTCTTTGACCCTGTGACAATGCATCCTGAAGCTGGTGACGCATCCAGTTGATTTGGACAATTTGGGCATATCGCAAATATTTGTCGAAACAAGAGAGTGGTTGCGCCAAAGGCTCAACGAACTCTTTATTCTCCTGGCGCACATAATAACGGTTGAGCCCATCAAAAGCGGCGAAAAGATACTCGGCCTCCAAAAGAAGATGCTCCCACTGTTCATGATTACTGATGCGGGTTCTGGGCTTGGTTGCTTCCACCAGAACAACTTGTGGCCGACATTGCGAAAAATCGCAGCTTTCGAGAACGCCCTGTTCATGCCCTTCAACATCTATTTTCATAAATTGCACTGTTTTGTCCTTGGGAGAGTGGGTCGTGCAGATATGCTTTAACGTTTGTGTCTCAATGCGAATCGTCTCGGTTTTCACGCCCGCTTCATTGATGTCTTGTGCGATTTGTGGCGTCAGCGTTGACAGCACAAGAGCGTCTGGACAGGTAAAAAAATCAGATTCACCTTCTTCATTAGAAATGGCGATATTCAAATTGATGTCCCTCGGCCTTGCAGCGCTGAGCTTCTCAAACATTTTAGGTATCGGTTCTATATTGATGCCATTCCAGCCTTTGTCGTAAAAGTGTTTCGTCACCGAGTCGATGGTGGGGTGACAAGCGCCGATGTCGATGTAGAAGCCAGTCTCATATTGAACGAAAACCCTGTTTAAAAAAACATCTTCCTGGTTTTGTGCGTAAGAGATCATGCGTCGGTTTTCTCTATGGATGGGTGTGTGGGTTCAAGGTGCGCTTGTGGATTCTCAAGTATTTCAACGAGTCTGTCAATGGCGACCTTGGCGCTAAGTCCATCGCCAATGCGCTCATCATAAGTGAGTCGCAGCGGTAAAACTTTTTGGCTCTCGACTGCGCCATCTTTTGCCAAGGGAGTTTCTTGGATCTGCCCAGCAGTAATGAAAATGGGGCAATTTCCCCACTCGTAAAGGTGGTGATAGCCAGGGTCCATTTTAAGACTTCCAAGGTTTGCCAGGACAACGCTTGCATAGAGGCCATCGTTTTCGATGAAGCTCTTAGGCAGAAAGTTATAATAGTCGACAAGCGTGAAGAGTTTAACCCCAAGGTTAAGAAGCGGTCTGGGCAGTCTGGTGAAAAAATCAAATTCTTTATCGGCATAGGTCTTTGTGCCTGAACGCTGAATTAGGATTTCTTCGTTGACGTGTTTGCAGAAATCATGAAAAGAATGGCTGGATTGATAGCGCATTTTGACCATGGCAATCGCCGATTTCTTCTCTAGTTTTTGCCGTTTCATACTGAAGGTTATCCAGATGCCGGTGCGCTGGTAAAGATTTCGTCCTGAGACAAAACGGTTCATTTCGGTATGCTCTTCAAGAGTTTTTCCCAACGCCGCCAAGAGAAGATGGGTGATGTTGGCGCTGGCTTCTTGGGGTAGTGTGGCAAGGTAATCAAGCATGGGTTGCGCGACGATATGACGTTTAAAATACACTTGCGATTCAGTGCGGCTGGGCATGATGTAAAACATCAACTTGCGGTAGGGGTGTAAGTTTGCCAGAGGAAAACCGTCGGGACGGGATTTTTTCATGCTGAGGATGCTCAGTAAAACAATAAGGGTTATGATGGAGAGAATCATAATGGGGTTAGACAGAAAAAGGTTGCTTTGGAAGACAGCAATGCGCCAGGTCTGTTTTGAGGACTCTTTTTTTACGCATCATGGTCTGCATTGACGATTTGCATCAGTTTCTTAGATGTCTCGCGCAACCTGGAGACCAGTCCAATGGCAATATTGTCCATCAATCTGAAGGCGAAAGAGTTACCGGCATTTAAAATGTGCTCGAAATCATCTCTCTGCAGTTCAGCCAAGACAACCTGATCAGAACCGGCCTTGCAGCTGGCCGAGCGCAGCCCGCCATCGACAAGAGCGAGCTCACCAACCATCTCACCTTTGCCAAGACTTGCGACCAGTTTGCTTTCTTTGGTTTCTTCGCTTTGCACATGGACGTGTACTGTCCCTTCAACAATAAAAAAGCAGGAAAAAGCACGCTGCCCTTGGCTAAAAACAGAAATACCTGGCTGAACGACCTTTTCGCGCATCACCCCGGCAAGAACCTGGGATTGTTGTTCGTTTAAATCTTCAAAAAGGGGAATGTTTGCAAGTTTAGTTAAATCCATGTGCGTTTCTCTTAGCGGCTAAAAAGTTTGACCAGCTGTCCCCAGGCATTCTGTTTCTTTAACTCTATTTTATCTTCGGTTGTGCCCTGTGCTTTTTGTGTTCCATAGTCTTGTATTTGAAGATTTGTGGAGCGCAGGCGGTCACATACGGTTAAGGTGATGTTGTGAAGCAATTTATAGGCGGCAACTTCACCGTTGTTTTTAAGGGCCATGAATTTGTCTTTGTTGATGCAAAGAACTTCCGATGGTTCAGCGGCAATGACGCGTAATGAACGTGCATCGGATTTAATTAAACAGAGTTCTCCAACCATAAGGCCAGGTCCTAATCGGGCGACACGTTTCGAGCGGGTTTCATCGAGGGGAATGACAACGTTGAGGATACCATCTTTGACCAAATAGGCACCGTTAGATGTATCACCTTTGTCAAATAGGTTTTCGCCAGAAGCCAAGGGTCGAGGTTGTGTCATGCACGTGACAATCACTTGAAGTTCTTCATCCAAAAACCGCTTAAAACGCGGCAAAGATCGAATAAACTTAAAGTTCTCGTTTTGCACAATGGGTTCCCTCCACTTGAAAGCTAAACATTTTAGCTACAAATGGCAACCATCTCTGAGAATTATTGCCAGTCAGAAGATAAAGTGATTGACCAGTTTTGCAATATGCCAGTTTGGGCTCTGTTTTGTGAGCTGACGAGCAGTGTCCATGCACCGTTGGCTTGAAGTCCATGTGGCACGGTGGTGACGATATGCTTCAAGGTTGTGCTGCTAAGCCCACTGGCGATTTCAAAAATCCCACCTTGTGGACTCTTGAGTAAAACGCCTATGCTTTCGGGCGCATCGTGCTCAATATTTAATTCGATGCTGAGTTCAACAACATAGGTGGCAAGGCCACTGACGAAGATATGGCTTGGGGTGGTGTCGCCATGCTTAAACGTAAGCGGTGTCGAGTCGTGTTGTTCAACGCGCGCCGTTTTCCACGCTTGTGCGCACCAGCCAGCAGAAGACTCTTCGATGCCAACACAGTTTAATGTGCCTAGACAAGCCTCTTCTGCCGTGCATGGGGTGTTTTCTCCAATTTGAATTTGTGCATCAACACATTTACCGGGCAAATAATGTTCATCATAGCTCATGCCGGCACAAATCAGATCGCTGGAGCAATCGTTATAGCCCAGGCAGTAACCAGTGTTTGGTGTCACGTGGTCTTTGAGTATTTCAAGAGCGTTGGTGCCCACAAAATAAAGTTTGGCTAAGGCTTCCATGCTTTGTATGGGGCGGGCCAGTAAAATGCTTTCAACGGCAATAATGTTGAGGCCAACGACTTGGTCGAGTTCTTGTCGTGAGGCGGTGTTCACGAGGGTTAAAATGGCATCGGCTGCGCCGTAAGAAATGGTGACTTCATCGAAAACGCCCAAAACGTCGTTGTTCACCGGATACCAGCCATGCGCAAGAGCGAAATAGAGGAGGCGTTCAAGCGCAGAAGGGCCGACCAATTCTATCGCATCAAGTTGTCCGATATGGGTAAAGAGTCTGTCATCGGCGCTTGGGAAAAGTCCGTCCTTGCCGTTACGGTGCGTGATGATGTGCTCCGCGGCGCGACTTTCCAGGGGCACACGTTGGTCCAGCACGTCATAGGTGGTGGAAATGTGGTTGATGAAGGCAAGTAGCCCGATGGCTTCGGGGCTGCCTTCCACGATATTGACGCCGGTTGTGTTCAGACGTGGGCTGGTAGGCGCTTCTAAGCCACCACAAGCCGAGAGAATGTGCCCAAAAAGCACGATAAAAACCATATAAGAAGGTAAAATGACACGATGTTGCATGGTTGACTCCATATAAATGCACAAATTTTTGTGCCGCGGATTAACCAAAACAACGCTCAAGGGACAATTTTGCCGCCACGGACCTTGAGGGGTAATGGGCCGCGGTTTACGCCAAAGTATTTTTTCCTACAAGTCTTTTTGTAAGAAAGCGCAGCAGATATAGTCGATTTTTGCTCAAAAGATCCCAAGCAACGATCTTTTTTGCTCTCGCTTTTTATTTTCGATTCGGTTATGGGGGGTGCGCAGAGCAAAATCGATGAAATAGGCCATTTTTAGGCCTCTGGAAAGGGTAGGCGATGTCGGAAGCCAGTGTGGATATTGGTCAGCAGATCAACAATGAAATGAAAGAAGCCATGAAGGCCAAAGACACACCGCGACTTAATGTTGTGCGTATGCTCAAAGCCGCCATGCAGGAAAAACTCAATTTGCCCGATACGCCCCAGGAGGCTGACAACACGTTGTGGCAGGAAGTCATGGCGTCCTATCAAAAAAAGATGCAAAAGGCCTTGGTCGAATACGAGAAGTTGGGCACGGCAGGGCAAGAAAAAGCCGACGGAATTCGCTATGAAATAAATTATATAGAGCCCTATCTGCCGGCAAAAATGAGTGATGCGGATTTAGTGACCTTGGTTGCAGAGACCATTTCTGCAACGGGTGCCAGCGAGCCTAAAGATTTGGGGCGGGTGATGGGCTCCATTATGAAAGAGCACAAAGGCAACGTCGATAGCCAAAAGGTTCGTGAATTAATTACGGCCAAACTTGCGGGCTAAGCCTTATTCGTCATTGGGTGGCTGGTAGCCTACCGGTGATATTGCTTCTAAACGAAACTCTTTTCGGGACATTGCCGTGTAGTGGTGGCCAATGTCGACCTGCGCACCTTCTTTGACTTGCTGACCGCTTTCGTCGAGACGGGCATTCATGATGGCTTTTTTGCCGCTTTTGCAGACTGTTTTGATTTCGCTAATTTCTTCTGCCCAAGCCAAAAGATATTTTGACCCCTCAAAAGGTTCGCCGCGAAAGTCGGTGCGCAGCCCATAGCAAAGGACAGGGATATTTAATTTGTCGACAACGAGCGTGAGCTGCAAGACCTGTTCAGGAGTGAGAAACTGCGCTTCATCGACAAGAATGCAGGATAGCTTTTCTTGGCGGTGGTCTTTGCGTATGCGCAAGTAAAGGTCGTCGTTATTGTCGAAACCTAACGCATCTTGCTTTAAACCAATACGCGATGTGATCTGGCCAACTTCGTAGCGGTCATCAAGACGTGGTGTAAAGAGCAGAGCGCGCATGCCTTGCTCCTGGTAGTTGTGTGCGGATTGGAGCAGTGTTGTGCTTTTTCCCGCGTTCATGGCGGAATAGTAAAAATAGAGCTTTGCCATCCTGGCCCCCTCGCTTTGGCAGATGAAAACTGGCAGGCACCTAACACATCCTTTTTGCTCTACGCTATAGAGGAATGGATTTTCTATGGTGCCATGATGGGATTTTGTCGCCATGGGATCGTGGGCATTGGCTGGCATTGCTTTGGGGGGCTCCTCAGCTTGTGGTTAAGGGCAATTTGTTGAATGGATAGAGGGTGGACGATTTGGCCGAAAAGGAGATTCTTTTTATTTATAATGCCAGGAGTGGCCCTGTGCATGCGCTTATGGACTACGCCCATAAGATGTTTTCGCCTAAGACTTACCCCTGTTCTTTGTGTGGAATCACTTACGGGCATTTGGGGATGAAGAAAGTCTGGGCTGATTATCTCAAAACGTTGCCCTATGCGTATCGTTTTTTGTACAGGGACCATTTAAAGCATTTTCCACAAGTACTTCAAGATGCATTGCTGCCTGTCGTGTTTTTGCGTCAAGATGAGACTTACGTGTCACTCTTGAATGCGTCTGATTTTGCACAGATAGACACCCTTGAGACTCTTATGCAGACACTCAGTATACGTTTAGAGGCCTAAAGGTCATATACACATCAGCGGGGGAAAAAGGGGGCACTTTTGATATTTGCCCACTTCAATGACTCCTGACCGGCAAATTTGAAGAATGAAAACCATTTAAAATCAGCTTATTAGGGGCTTGTCGTGAGGAACTTGTTGGCGCGGTTTTTGCTTTTAAATGAAAGTTCAAAAGAGAGGCTTCGATGCGCAGATATACTTGGATAATTTTCGCCATTGTTTTTTGTGGTTGCCACAGCAGCACATCAGACTTTTCCGCAGAGATTTTGGCTGCGCAGCACGACTCTATGGCTGCGCAAGAAAAGACAAGAAAAGTGGCACAGGAGAGTTTCGATGCGACAAAAAGAATTCCAGGAAGTGGGGGTACGGTTACGCGTTGGGTGCAAGATTGATTTGAGCTCGCCCGATTATTGTGATCTACGGTAGGCATGAAAAAATCT